>JBEKJZ010000001.1:0-89673 GCA_050010955.1 Xanthobacteraceae bacterium
GAACCGTGTCGCGACCTCTTTGCCGATCCCCGAAGCTCCTCCGGTGACGATAGCAATCTTATCCTGGAAACGCATGTTCACTCCTTCCGTGCTTATCCGCTTGTTTCCCATCACAGTCCCACAAACATGTAGCCGGCGCCTTTGCACTCAATACAGCCGTTTTCGCCGTCGCCCGGCGCCCCTAACAGGCAAAACGGATGGCCTTCATCGTCGAGTTCGCCGCCGCTTGGACATAGAATGACCGCCACTCCGTCGGCAGTCGGCTATGTTGGACCTCTCCATGGTCGACCATGCTCGGTTACGAAGATATCCGCTTCGACTGCTGCATCTAGATCAAGTATCATGGGAGAAAGTCCGATATGCGTGTTTAATCGACATCGGCCCCAACGGCCTGTCGATCGAGAAGAAATAGCAAGCGCAGGCTGGGCTGAGGCGCGGAACGCGCCGAGCCCGCACGTCCATTCTGAAAGCAGCGTTTGTTATCTTGGGCACGCCTCGCTAAGCTTACCCTACGGCTTCATGCGCTGGCCGACAGCCCGCGCCAGGCGATGACCCGTTATCTGGTCCTCGTTGCGGTCCGGCGCGGTCGCGGTCGGATCGAAGATCGTCCAGTCGAGCGCGGCAAATTCCTGCTTCAGCCAGTCGATGAACGCGCGCACCTGCGGACGCTCGCGCGCCCGCTTGGGACGCACCAGATAGTAGGCGCGGCCTGACCGCAGCGCCAGCGCCACCGGAATGACCAGGCGGCCGCTGCGCAAGAGGTCGTAGGCGAGAATATTTTGCACCAGCAGAACGCCGGCGCCCTCGCTGACGGCGTCGAGCGCATGGTCGGCGCTGTTGAAGCTCAAGCCGCGGGCGATCTCGACGTGGTCGAGGCCGGCGGCGGCAAACCAATCGGTCCAGGTTGGCACCCGCGCGCGCGACAAGAGCGTGTCGTCGTGAATGAGCGGCGCATGGGCGAGCAGCTCAGCCGTATTGAGCGGTCCGCTGCTCTCGATCAGCTTCGGGCTGCACACCGGCACGAGCGACAGCGATACCAGCTTCTCCATGTCCAGCGCGGGATCGGGTGGCGGATCGTCCGGCATGTTGCGGATCGCCAGGTCGACGCCGTCGGTGGCAAAATTGGCATTGTTGAGCGAGGACGAGATGCGGGTGTCGATCTCGGGATGGGCGCCGGCAAAGCGATAAAGCCGCGCGGCCAGCCATTTCGCGGTCAGGCCCGGCGACGTTGAGACCACCAGCACGCGCTCATTGTCCGATTGCCGCAGAGCGGACACCGCCTCGCGGATGTGCACAAAGCCGGTTTGCAGGCCGGGATAGAGCAGCTTGCCCGAAGCGGTGAGGACGATCGCACGCACCCGACGTTCGAACAGCTCGACGCCGAGCAGCGCTTCAAGACCACTGATCTGGTGACTGACGGCGCCGGGACTGACGTTCAGCTCGGCGGCTGCCTTGGTCAGGCTGAGGTGGCGGGCCGCGGCCTCGAAGGCCCGTAAAGCATTAAGCGGCGGCATCGCATACATGAGAATTTCTCATTTATGGATTGAAAACATATCGTTTGTCGCCCCAAAACTCAAGACACATATTCAGCGCCAAGAAAAGGACGAATGAGAGGCACTCACCTATGGAAAGGCTAGAACATGAGCAGCTTTGCGCTATACCGAGACTTTGACCTGCGCCGCCCTGCCGGGCCTGTGCCGGGGAGCGCGCCGCCACGCGCCGACCGCGGCATTCTTCGGCGCATTCTTGCGGCCATCGAGCGCTCGGATCAGCGCCGCATCGAGCAAGAGGCCGAGCGCTTCATCGCCAACCACGGCGGGCGCCTCACCGACGACCTCGAGCGACAACTGACCGAGCACCTCACCGGTCGCGGCTTTCCCCCGTACCATTTGTAAGGAGGCGAAGATGGCTTCGACACTCGCGCTGTCACCGATCCGACGCCAAACGCGCTCGCGGCGCCGCGGCGACTGATCGCTTTTGCTCGTAGCGACCCTGTTCATCGTCGTGCTTATCGTGGAAGCGGTGATAGTCGTGCGCGCCGCACCGAACATTTCCGATATCGCCTCACTCTACACGACGACGACGTGATCGGCGCCAAGCCGGCTGAGGCGGCCTGGCCTCTTTGCGCCGTGGTCACGCGTTTGATCTGAAAGGCGCCGGATGTGTCGTAGGCACGCTTCGCTTTGCCCGACCTCCTGACTGGCCCCTTACGCGGACGGAAAAATGGAATGGCCGGCGCCGGCGCGGATGTAGCCGGTGCCGATGGCGCTCAACAATCCCTCGATCCCATCGAGCGTCTTGTCGATCAGGCTCCGCGGTTCGCCGGCCTCAAGCAGGATCTTCAGTTGCAAAAGCCCTTGGTTTGCGGCATCGATGCGCCGCGCGAGAACGATCGTCACATAAAGCAGCGCCGTCGGGTCTTGCAGCAATGCTGCGGCGTCGGCGACATGAAACTCAGACGCTTCCAGTGTGCGAATATCCGCGCTATGCGGCGCATCGAGCAGCGCCGAGAGCTCGCCGAACACCGCGCCGGGTTCGGTCACCTGGGCGAACTCGACGTCCCCCTTGAAAATACCGACCGCGCCGCTTTTCAGAATCAAAAGCCGCCCGGTTTTCGTACCCTCGGCAAGCACGGTCTCGCCGGCGCCAAAGCTTGCGAGCGGCAGCGCGGCAAGCTTGCTTTGCCAGGCCTCCGCATCGTGGATAAGAGCCATTTTCGCGCGCCCCCATGTTGTGGCATCAGCGATACCCATCGCGGCCTTTCTGAAAAAATACTATTCATGTGAGCGCGTACGCAATGTCTTGCTTTTAGGCTTTGGGCTAGTCAGGTAAACCACATTCGCGACGCAATTCCCCCGCACCACGTGCCACCGATCTCAAGGAGAAAGAAAGAATGCGAGTTTTTCCGCGCGCCGGCGCCAAGATTGCCGTCGCTGTCGCCCTCACCACCGCCATCGCCGGCGCCGCCCTCACTTTTACAGCGGCCAGCTTCGCTCCGGCCGCTGCGCAAACCGCTGGAACCTCCGTGACCACGCCGTCCGGGCTGAAGATCATCGACACCAAAATCGGCACCGGTGCCTCGCCCAAACCCGGCCAGATTTGCGTCATGCACTACACCGGCTGGCTTTACGAGCACGGCGCCAAGCTGCAGAAATTCGATAGTTCGGTCGATCGCGGCCAGCCGTTCGAGTTTCCGATCGGCCAGCACCGGGTCATCGCCGGCTGGGACGAAGGCGTCGCCACCATGAAGGTCGGCGGCAAGCGCACGCTGATCATCCCGCCCGAACTCGGCTACGGCGCCCGCGGCGCCGGCATGGTCATTCCGCCGAACGCGACGCTGATGTTCGACGTCGAGTTGCTCGATATCAAAGGTTAGGCTTCGCCGTTAATTCAGCACTCCAGCACCGCGACGTGCCCCTGCGCGCCGTAATCCAACAGCGCGCGGTCGCGGCAATGATGCGGTCGGTCGGATCGCGCGGCGGCTACCCCGCCGCGCCGCCGCAGCCGTTGGCGATCGGCTTGCCCTCGAAGCGGTCACTGATCCAAGGCTTGTAGAGCGGCTCGGCGGCGCCGGGCGTGGAGAAATGCGTTTGCTCGCCGGCAAGCTGGACGCGCGCGACATTGCCGCCGAGCGCGCACATCTGTTCGCGATAAAGCTTGCCCATCAGTGGAGGCACGGCCGTGTCCTTGGTGCCCCAATAGATCACGACCGGCGCTACCGGTTTGACCGCCGCGACGCTACCGTCGATGAAGGCCTGCGCCCAGGCCAACGCGTTTCGCGGCACCGGCCGCAGCAAGGATTTGAAATTTTCACCGTAGGTGTAGTTCAGCGTGTCGGCGGCGACATGAACGCACTTTTTGCGCATGACCTCGTCAACGACCGCCGCACCCTCGTCGGTAAACACCTCGGTCAGCATTAGGTCCGGGAACGCCGCCGGGCTTGCCCACAGGTTCATGGCGAAGTGCGCAAGGTTGAAGACGTTGTCCGTGAAGCTTGCCGTCAAGCTCGCGAACAGCTTTTCCGCCGCCGCTTTGTCGAGCGCGCCTTTCGGCGCCATGGCGGCAACATCGTCGGGCGCCATCGCAACGAAGCCTGCATACGCGACGTCATCGTAGGCCGTGCCCTTCTGCGCGATGTAGTCGGCAAGACTGGCGGCGGCGATGGCGGCGCCGCCGCCTTGCGACCACCCATAGACGACGGCTTTTGTCTTCGGCCCGGCGAGATTCATGGCGCCGGCCGCGCGCACCGAATTAATGACGTCGCGCGCCTGCGTCGCGGCCACCGCATATTGATGCGCGCCGCCGCCGCCCAGGCCCTGATAATCAGTGCCGACGACGACATAGCCCTGGCGAATGAAATGTGCGACCGCCGGCAGTCCATAGTCGGACCAGGAATTACCGCCGACCAGGAAATACTGGTTGAGCGGCTGCGCCGGATCCACGACCTGCGACGGTCCGCAATTCTGCGCCGTGCCGGTGGTTCCGTGCGCCCAGGCGACGATAGGGCGTCCCGCCGCCAGTGCAGCGCCGCGCGGCGCCACTACGAGCGCCGTCGAAATAGTCCGCCGCTCTTTCAGATCGGAGGACACATACGCGATGCGCCAGGCCTGCGCGCCCTCAATCGCGGTCGGCACGCTCTCCTTGGCGAGCACCTGGCCAAGCTTGCCGGTCGCGGGCAGCCTCGCGGCCGCCTCGTAGAAAGGCGGCAACGAAACATCTAGCGTGTCGGCGGCGGCGCGGCAAAGGTTGCCGCCGACCACGGCTGCAAGAACGGCGGTTGCCAAGCGCATCACTGTTGCGTTCATGGGTGCACTCCGTGGTCATCTGCGACCGCGGACGCCACCATGTTGCGCTGTCCATGAAGAAAGCCGTGCGCGCATTCCCGCGTTTTGTCTTTGATCGTCGCGATCGCGCCGATCTCCCATTAACGAAGCTTCGGCGCTATGAAGAAGTACGTACGATTTCGCAGGATGGGCCAAGGCGCCACTGGACTTGATTGGGTGGCTCCTCGCAATGACGAGAAGCTTCAGCACTCCAGCACCGCGACGTACCCCTGCGCGCCGTAATCCAACAGCACGCGGTCGCGCGTGATCAGCGTGGCGCCGAGGTCGCGGGCGGTCGCGGCGATGATGCGGTCGGTCGGATCGCGCGGCGGCTTGCCGGGCAAATAAGATGAGGCGATCAGCAGGTCTGGCGACATATCGGCAAGCAGCACGCCGGAGACCTGAAACAAATTGGCGAACCAGCGCTCCGGTTTGATCAGCAATTGCAGGCGACCACGCGAGGTCAGCATCCCGATCTCCCAGGCAGTGATCGGCGAAATATAGGATGGTACGCCCTCGCGGTGAGCTGCGCTCATGGCGTCGAGCGCGGCTTGTGAAAGCCGCGCCCTTTCGTAAATCCAGATTGCCGTGGAGGTGTCCCACAACAGCGGCTGCAATTAATCCTCCCGCTTCTCGGGACCGTACTGAGCGTCGAGCCGATCCGCCCATTCCGGGTCGGCCGGTTGCGTGAGATCTGTGCCCGGCATGATGCGGATGAGACCCTTCATGGCGCCATACGCCGGATGAAACGGCTTCTCGCCGGCGGATTGCGCGGCGGCTACCGCCCGCGGCTTGCGGACACGCCGGAACATCAGCTTGCGCGCCGGCATATCGACCTGCTCGCTTTCAAAGCCGGCATCGAGCCAGACTTTGGTCATCACACTGTTCTTTGGATTGTTGCTCCACCACGGACGATGCTTGTGCGCCGAAGCCGGCAGCTTAACGCCAGTGACCTTTTCGATTTCGGCAAATGTCATAGGCACGAGATCGCCGCGTTGGCGTTTCAGATACTCGCCGAGGGCGGTATATTTCGACATACCTATCTCCGTATGTAGGAGTTATTTTAAGTACCTATTATAGGTACTGTCAAGAACACCCCTGCCGGGACTTAAACGGTACCTCCGGTCGGCTCACGCGCTCTCGTCGGATGGCGGCGGGATACGCGTTTCGTGGAACCCGTCAGCGAGCATCTCATAGACCTCGCGCACCAGGATGTGGGTCGCCACCTCGTTCTCGGTGCGGCCGAGCTTTCCCAGCGTCGCCAGCAGAGCCAGGTAATTGAAGGTCTCGACCGGCAGGGTCAGGCTCAAGGCCCGCGCCTCCGAGCGGTTTTCGGGTCGCGCCATGAATCGGGTGCCTCAGGTTATAACTTGGTTATAATATAGTTAAAACACTTGCGAGGCGACTCGAATCATGCCAATTTCGCTCCGGCGGCGGTTTTCGCTCAACAAGCTTAAAGCGGCCCCTGCAAGGGGCCCCCGGACGTTAAAAACTCGGGCTGGCAAGCGCTTAGGCGCGGATGCGGCTCGGTGATCGCGGCGCTATGCGCGCCGTCGCGCACCGAATGCGCGCTCTAAGGTTGCACTAGCCCTCGGGGACGCTTGTTGCGCGCGGCCATCGCGCTATCCGCGGCCCGGAACCCGGCCGCGGCGCTTACGAGGCCGTGTCATGACGGGCGCAACCTGGAATCCGGAGCGTATCGAGCAGCTTCGCAGCTTTGTGGTCGCGGGCCTGACGTGCAGTCAGATCGCCGCCGAGATCGGGGTAACCCGTAACGCCGTCATCGGCAAAATTCATCGCCTTGGCCTGGGGTCGGGGCGTCCTGAGCGAGCGCCGGCGCGGGCCTGCCCTCCACGCAGCCGGCGCTCGCCTTTTTCTCCGCAACGCCGGTTGCTGCGCCTGCTGCACGCCGAAGCGGCAGGCACCGCCGACACCGTCACCGCCGAGGCCATACCGATCGACTGCGCGCAACGTTGCTCGCTGCTCGAGCTGACGCAGGGGAAATGCCGCTGGCCAATCAGCGATCCCGGCGCCGCGGATTTCGCATTTTGCGGAAACGAGGCGGCCGCGGGCTTCTCTTACTGCGCGGGCCACGCCCGCATGGCCTATCGGCCCCCGGCGCGGCGGCGCGCATAAAACATCTGACGAACGACAGCCACGCGCCAGGCCCGATGTCGCAGAGTTGAGCGTCGGGCGGGCCTTTCGCGCGACCAGCCGGCTCCATCTGGGCTACTGAGATTATTTGATCATCCCAATCTTCTTGAGCAGCGCATGAAAGTTGATGGTCCAGCCGATGCCGACGCGCTTCGGCGGGAACAGCCGCTCGTCATCCGGATTTCAGATGCCTTTGTTATAGTTTTTCCAGTCCCAATTGACTGGCATGCCAAGGAACGTTCGCTGCTTGTCGGGCTCGTTCACGATGAAGCTCCATCGCAATCTTCGGCGGACAGGCGCCTCAATTCAGCCTACCAAATTCTACAAACTTCGTCGTTTCCGCAGCCACACCGCGTCGAGGCTCCACGGCCCGGCGCCGGCAAAAACCAAATACAGAAACGCGAAGCAGTACAGGATCGCCGGGTCGCCGCCATTGAGGGCGGGAAAGAACGAGCGCGGCGCGTGGGCGAGAAAATAGCCGATCGCCATTTCCCCCGACATGATGAATGCCGCCACCCGCGTGAACAGGCCGAGCGTCACAAGCACGCCGCCAACCAGTTCGATCACCCCGGCAAACCATATCATCGTGAACATAGGCGGCGGCGCCATCGGCTGCGGAAAGCCGAACAGCTTCGATAGGCCGTGCTGCAGGAACAACAGCGCGACCACGATGCGCAGGATGCTCAGCACATGGGGCGCCCAGCGATCGAGCGACGTCGTTAGTGATGGCGCGGTGGATTGCGGCGGCGGAGCGGTGCCGTGATCCATGGTGAACCTCCCTCAGGTATCCCCTACGAGGCGATGTAACGACGATTGCGGTCGCGCGCACTTCACAACATTCTGATGGAGCAGCGCGCGCCGCTTGCAGGAGCTTGAGCAAGCGCTGCCGGCCCATGCAGCGCTTCATGCGAGCCGGTGCTATAGTGCGGCCTGCAAGGCCTAAGGTGCTTAACAAGCAGGCTCCGCCATGGATGATTTTCAGATCGAGCCGCCGCTTGTGGTGAAGGACACTCCCAAGCCGCGACGGCTGACGACACTGGCGCAGGCGCGCACCTATGTCGGCGAGGCGATGCGGCTTGGGCGGCCGGCGCCGTGGCGCGAACTGTGGCATCGGCTGAAATCGGTCAATAGCGGGATTTTGGTCAGGCGCGACCCTATTCCTCCGGCTCGGTCGTGAAGAACAGCGGATAGCCTTTGCTCTTGCCCAGTTCGGTCGCTTCCTTGGCCTTGGTCTCGGCGACGTCCCTGACATAGACCGCGATGACGCAGGCGCCTTTCTGATGCGCCGTCATCATCACACGATAGGCCTGGTCGGCGTTCATGCGGAACACCGCCTTGAGCACGAGGACGACGAATTCGCGCGGCGTGTAATCGTCGTTGAGCAGGATCACCTTGTAGAGCGGCGGCCGCTGGGTTTTCGTCCGCACCGCGGTGCGCGGCTTGACCAGGGTTTTGCTCATGGCAGATGCTCCGCACCCGCTGCGTGACGCGCCCGCCAAGTATAATCCCCGCCGCGGCTTCGTCCCAGCACGTCGCAACTGCAGGCGCGCCGAGCCGGGTGCGGCCGGAACGCTGTGGGTCACCAATGTTCCCTCTTGGAACCGCGCTAGATGTGTGGCGTTAATGGCCGCCTTGCACGGAGATCGCCATGCATATTCTCTGGATCATCATCATCGGCTTTGTCGCCGGCATTATCGCCCGCATGCTGGCGCCGGGCCCGAACAACCCGGCGGGTTTCATCCTCACCACGCTGCTCGGCATTGCCGGGGCATTCGTCGCGACCTGGATCGGGCAAGCGATCGGTTGGTACGGCCAAAACGAAGGCGCCGGCCTAATCGGCGCCGTGGTCGGCGCGCTCATCGTCCTCTTTGTCTGGCACCGGCTGGTGATACACGGCGTGATCTCCGATCCCGGTAGCCGCCGCTGGCTCTAAGGTCGCCCCGCGTCTTGTCGGGGACTTAGCGGCCGATCGATCGCCGCTGCACCACGGCATAGCGCGGCGTGCGCCGCTCGACGACGACCGCGCGCGGGGCGCCGACACGGCTGGTGACAGTCACTTGGTTCGCGCCCTTGCGCTGCCCCATTCGCAAAACGGCCCCCCGGGCTTCGTCGACCGAAACCTCCATCAGCGAGGCCACAATCTCGACTTGGCCTTTGAAATCGTCGGTCAGGCCTTGCGCCGCGACCACAGCCTCCTCAAGGGTTGGCGGATCCCGCCGGATGCGCCGACGGCCGTCCTTCGTTTCCCATACCTCGCTCATTATCGGCACCTGCTTCTTTTTTCTTGGAGAGCATTATCGGCTCTCTACCGCATTGCAGCAAGGAAATTTGTGCAATGCACCTATGGGAAATACGCAGCGCGCCATGCGGTTCCTGGGGATTTCCAGCCAGCCCGCGAGAGCGGTACTAGGATACCGACAGCATGCCGCCCTTATCCTTCGCCGTTTTCGGCACCTCTCCCTGCCAGACAGTAACCGATTCTGGCGGGGCGCCGACATATCACGACGGCCGCGTGACGTCCTCAACGGGTACCGCTTCCGCTCACGCGTGCGTCTCGCGTGTGGAAAGCGACGATTCCGGCTAGATGCTCTGCGATGAAAAATCCCACTGTTAGGTGACCTGCAAACCAGGCGTCAGCCGCGCGTGGGCTTGCCTGAATATCGGGTTCCGTACTATCGAACCATGTGGGTTGGGCTTTAGGGAGCTGAACAATGAAGAAATTGGCTTTTGTAATCGGCGTATTGGCGCTCGGTTCCGCCGCATCGACCGCGGCTCGCGCTGAATTTGCCGTCATCAAATTCAAGGACACCGGCGCTTGCCGGGCCTGGCACAGCGACGCCTCCAAGCCATGGGGCCACACTCAGGTTCTCTGGGTGCGGACGCCCTCTTGGGATGTTGCACAGACGAAGGGCGGCTACGCGATAAAGCACCATTGGTGCAAGGCCTGGTACAAGTAAAGTTCACTCGATTTCCCAATGACCGCCCGCCACCGTTTGGCGGGCGGTTCGTTTTTACGGTTCTGCTCGGGCTGGCGCTTGCCGCCTCCTGAGCTCCTCCCGGAACTATCGCAGCGCTCCGTGGTTTGCACGGCAAGGGAGACCGCCATGAACAGATGGATATTTGCGGTCGGTTTGCTGGTTACTGGCCTTGCCGTCTCCACTGCGGCAGGCGCCGATTACGCGCTGGTCCAATTTGGCGATGGTTATTGCCGGATCTGGTGGGACAGCGCCGGTACCCCGTGGGGTAACGATTGGACCAAGGTCGCACTCGGCCTGCCGGATCACGAGGCGGCGGATGCTGCGCTCAGCAGCGCGATCGCGCAGGGAGTCTGCCGCTAGCAGATCGCGCCGGAAAAACTGGTGTAGCGCGAGATGCTCGGGTCATACGCAATTCATTCATACGGCCAGGACGAGCCGGTCGTGGCACGGGCGCTGAACGAACGCAGGAGCGCCAGCGGCCCCTTCACGTCGCCATTGGCCTCCTCGCGGCGCGGGGCGCTGTGGTGCCTCTTGACCCGCTTCTTTTGCAACGACGGTGCAGAAGGCGCCGGGATATCGGTCACAGCCGGGGGTTCGGCAAGCGCCGCAATACTGGCCGGGAGTTGAATTGTCGAACTCGCCCCTGTTTCGCTTGCCGCGGGACTTACCGCGGCGGCATTGGCCGGTGAAAGCAGGACGGACTGGCCTTGCGCAGCGGCGTCGGGTTTCGCCTGCCCCTGCACTGCGGGGCCTGAAACTTGAAGCGACGCCGTGCGGGATGTGGCGGAATCCAAGGGCCGCGCCAGGGTACGTGCGGCGACCGATTCTTCCGCGGTCGGACGATCGACCAAGGAGAAGACGACAGCGGCGCCCGCGGTGGCGCCCACGGCCGCTGCGACCACGGCGATGCGCACCGTGCGAATGAAACTCGGTGCTGGGGCAAGATAACCCCATTCCGGATTGAAGTTGCCGACGAAACGCATCACCACCTCCGAGGCAAGCAGCGAATGCCCGCATCCGATGTTCGGGCACCACCGCACCTGGAAACGCTTCGACCGCAGCGCCGGTTCCTATTCCGGCGTGAACGGGTCGCTGCGATCCGGCAAGCTCGCACCGCCGCGCAAGACCGAACGCTGCCGTCAATTGAAACCTGATGGCCGTGCGCGGCGGCTTTCCGGACATAAGGCGCCGACGACGAAGACAGAAGGCACGACCACGCAGCGTCGTTAAGAAGTGCTGACCAGTCGGTTCGCAGAAGGTGTGCTCGCACCGCCGAGGCGATCGCCGAGCGACGCGATCCAGTTTGGAATCCCGCCGATCGCGGAAACTGCATGCAGCGTCGCGTGGACGACGCTGTCCTTGATGGTCAGAGTTTTTGCGAGCAGCGAGTCGGGTTGCCGCGCGGCGTCCGCCGCCTGGACTCCGGGCGCGCCGACAGCAGTTTGCTCGATCTGCGCAATGACGCGCGGCGCGTGCACCGCCGGCGCCGGGGGCGCTGCGATGGCGGAGACCTTGATGCGCGACACCGCGGGCGCTGCCGCCACCAAGGGCCGGCGCGTAACCGGTGCGGCAGCGGGCTTGGTCTCCGCCACGGCGCGCGCGTCTTCGTTGTCCTCGGCAGCGTTGCGGCTCTTCTCAGCCGCAGTTTGGGCGTTGATATAGTCGAAGATCATGGCGTGTTCGTCGCGGACGAGCTGCAACATTTCGGCGGAGGCCGGGGTGGCCTGCTCGGCCGCCGGCCGCGGAGCGGGCCTGTAACCAGCCTGATACTGGGTGAAGAGAAAGCCGCCGATCAGGCTTGCCACCGCCGTCGGCAGGACGTCGACGAGCTTGGCGATGAAACGCCCGAGCAACGGCGCTCCGCGCCGCCTGACACCACCCTGCCCGATGACCGCGATCTGTTGCATGGCCTCAATCCTCCCGTTCGACTCATTTTCAAACGGCCGGTTGAATTTCAAACATGTGTTCTAGGCAGTCAAGGGCCCGAAATAAGGAATTTTCGCGGCGTTCCCCGGGTTTTCCTGGGCAAAAACGCCTCAAAAGGTCGCGCCGAGACCCCCGATCGCCCAGCGGCTGATCATCATGCCGATGAATTCAATCGCGGATTCGTCGAGCGAGAGACTGATCGGCGGACCCGAAAGCTGCTCGCGGTTGCGCATGAAAACGTTGCATTGGCCGATCAGCCAGATCGCGGCGACGACAAGGGTGCGCTGATCCGCATCGGGCAGAAAGCGGCGCACCAGGTCGACCGCCACGCCCATGAACGGCGCCGCCTCCTCGCTGAGGAGCGTGCGGAAGACGGCGGTCGGACGCACGGCCTCCCAGTTGAAGATCCGCAGATGTCGGCTGAGTTCGTCGCGGCCGATCAGCGGCTGCAGTTGATGGCGGACGAACTCGACCAGCGCCTGCTCGCGCGACATCGCCTTCATTTCTTCCGCGCGGGCAAGCTGGTGCGCGGTCAGCGCGCGGAAGGCCGCGCGCAGCACTTCGCGGTAAAGTCCATCCTTGCCGGCAAAGTGGTAATTGATGGCCGCCTGGTTGACGCGCGCCTTGGCGACAATGGCCCGGATGCTCGTGGCCTCGTAGCCGCGTTCGGCGAACAGGCGCTCGGCGGCCTTGAGGATCCGCTCGCGGGTGATTTCAGACGGTCGCGTCATGGTCGGCCCGTTTTCAAACCATCGTTCGAAATCCGAATACGTGTTCGGCGCGGACAATGCAAATCCCTTGCGGCCGTTTCTCGCAGCGCGGGGTGCCCACGGCCCGCTTAATGCCGCCTTCCGGCGGCAAATGACTTGCGGCGTCGACCCGGCTATCGTTTTCGCCTATGATCGGGCCGCACCGCGTCGAAGGTTACGCCATCGTCTCCGCCGACGGCATGATCGCCGACGGTAACGGCGTCATGCCGCAGAGCATCCGCAACGACGCCGACCAGAGATTTCTGCAAGCGGAGCTCGACCGGATGGCCGTCATTGTGCATGGCCGCCGTTCAAACGAAGGCGGCCAGCGTGCCGCGGACCGCACTCGCCTGATCCTGACACACGCGATCCCGACCATCGCCCCCGATCCGTCGCATCCTAACGCGCTTCTTTGGAATCCGGCAGGCGCCACGCCTGAAGAGGCCATCGCGATGCTCGGTGCCGGCGCCGGCACCGTCGCGGTCATTGGCGGCACCGACGTGTTCGGCCTATTTTTGCCGCTTTATGACGCCTTCCATCTCACGCGCGCCGCCCATGCCAAGATCCCCGCCGGACGGCCGGTGTTTCCGCAGGTCGGCCCGCACGCGACGCCGGAGGACGTGCTCGCCCGTTACGGCCTGCATCCCACCCCACGGTGCGATATCGACGTCAATGCCGGCATCACGCTGACGACGTGGCAGCGATAACGCGCATGGGAACTTGGCGTACAAAACCGACGGCTTCCTGTGTCCCCGACATGACGCTCCAGCCACCTCGGTTCTCTCATTCACGCAAGTCGCGCGTGGGTGCCCTCGATTACGAAATTGTGCAGGAGCAGGCGGCGGCGCTCGGCCGGCTGGGCCGCGCGCTCGAAGCGGCGCTCGCTGCGCTGTCAAACTACGACCGCACCCAGGCCGAGCCCGGCGACATCGCCGCGCGCGCCCGTCCTGGCGCCTCGGCGCGGGCCAGGCTGGTGCAGGATGCAAGCGATGCGCTGTGGTGCTTCATCATCCAGCGCGAGGCCTGTGGGCTGCGCGACTGGCGACTGGTCGTGCACCAATACGGCGTTCCTGCCGAGGTGCAAAACCGGATGGGTGTTTTTGACGGCGGAAGGCCCCGGAACTCCTCATCAAAGTAGCCGCGCGGCAGCGCCAAGCCGAAGCGGCGGTGTTCCGCTGGATGTCGCGTCATTCAGCCATGAGTTCTTACACCCGCCGGCCACTCGCCCTTTAGGCTCGCCGCAAGGCTTTGTTCACCGGTCTCGCGGCATTGTGCGGGCGTCTCAATGGCCTGGCGGCGCCAGTAGCATCATGCAAGACCTCCCCCTCATCGCCGAGCTCGAAGCCGCCCTGACGTCCGGTGCCGCGCGCCGTGTCGAGATGCTCGCGCGCATCACCGAGCTGTTCGTCAGCGAGGCAGCGCGCTATTCCGAAGAACAAGTCGGCGTATTCGATGACGTCATGGTGCGTCTCGCCGGCACCGTCGGCGCCGACGCACGCGCCAAGCTGGCGCAGCGACTGGCACCGATCGCAAACGCGCCATCGAGCCTGACGCACATGCTGGCGTTCGACGACGAGATCGAAATTGCGAGGCCCATTCTCAGCCAGTCGGAACGGCCGGAAGATTCCGCCCTTCGCGCCAACGCCGGCAGCAAGAGCCAGCGGCACCTCTTGGCCATCGCCCAGCGCCGATCGCTGAGCGAAACAGTGACCGACGTGCTGATCGAGCGTGGCGGCCCCGAGGTCCTTCGTGCGCTCGTCAACAACGTGGGCAGCCGTTTTTCCGAAGCCGGCTTCCGCATGCTCGTCGAGCGCGCCGCCGACGATGACGACTTGGCAACCGCGATCGGACTGCGCAGCCCTTCCCCTCACGCGCGTTCCGCCGTCCCGGCGGGTGCACAGAGCCCCAATCGCGTTGGCCGCATCGACGAAGCCGAGCTCTATCGCTATGCGCGCGACCGCAAATTCGAGGAAACCGCGCTGGCGCTGTCAATCCTGTGCGACACCCCGATCGACCTCGTCGAGCGGGCGCTGCTCGATCCGACCGCTGAGATTATTCTCATCCTCGCCAAGGTGGCGGGCCTGTCGTCAGCGACGACCAAGGCCATCCTGCTGCTGCGGGCCGCCGACCGCGGCATGTCGGCGACCGACCTCGATCACGCGCTGTTGAGCTTCGAGCGTTTGCAGGCCGTGACCGCCCGCCGCGTACTTGATTTTTTCCGCACCCGGCTGAAAAAGCCGGCGCAGCCGATGACCTCGCCGGCTGTGGCGGTCAACCTCTAAGCATCGTAAGCATCGATCGAAGCACGATGGGCAGGCCGGAAGTCGTGGGCGGCCGCCGATCGCGCGATCGGCGATCCGGCGCGTCGCGCGTAGCGGTGCGCGACTCCGTTGCCGTCTCCTCACCGCGCAGTCGACGTGGAACGAGACGAAGCTTTAAATGTTTCCTTGCAGAATCCGCTTGACTCCCCGCTGTTTGCATTTATTTGGGGACTTTGCCGCTATTGATCAGTCCATGTGGACACGATCGGGCGGCATTCGCTTTCCGTGGCGCCGGCTTGCCGGCATCTCGGGTTCTTATCTCTGGTTGGGGAGGACGGCATGAGCCAAAACGCCCTCTTGCGATCGGTGAAGGGCTTGGGGATCCCAGGTACCGCCCGAAAGGAAGACAGGAAGACCAAACTCAAAGTGGCCGCTCCGGCGCCGGCGGAGGACCGTCCAGATCATTTCGCGGTTCGCAACGGGGTGCGTTGCGCCGGCGTGCATCTGATCGTCGATCTGCACGGCGCGGAACGGCTCGACGACATCGAGCACATCGAAACGACGCTGCGCCGCTGCGTCGAGGCCGCGCGCGCCACGCTCCTGCACATCCACGTCCATCATTTCCAGCCGAACGGCGTATCCGGCGTGGCGGTGCTGGCGGAGAGCCACATCTCCATCCATACTTGGCCGGAGGCGGGTTATGCCGCGCTCGACGTTTTCATGTGCGGCTCAGCCGATCCCGACCAGTGCATTCCAGTGTTGCGCGAGGCGTTTTCCGCAAAGCGGGTCGGCGTCAACGAAATCTTGCGCGGACAGGGTGCCTGAGCGAGGCTGACGCCTATCGGGCTTGAGCGGCCGGGCCAGGTCCCGGCCGTTTTTCTTTCTGCAAACACGCACCAGAGGGTGTCATGGCCGAAAAGCGCTGGATTGCCGAGACGCTGTTCGACGACCTCGGCTTTCGCATGAGCTACCGGGTCGACAAGGTGCTCCATGAAACGCAAACCGAGCACCAGCACCTTGTGCTGTTCGAGCAGCCGTTCTTCGGCAAGATGCTGATGCTCGACGGCGCAACCCAGATCACCAAACGCGACGAATTCATCTATCAGGAGATGATGTCGCACGTGCCGCTTTTTGCCCACGGCAATGCGCGCGAAGTGCTGATCATCGGCGGCGGCGACTGCGGCATCGCTGAGGAGGTGCTCAAGCACCAAAGCGTCAAACGCCTCACCCAAGTCGAGATCGACCCTGCGGTTATCGCCTTCGCCAAGGAGCATTTCCCGGAATTCACCAAGCCGGTGTTCGCCGACATGCGCTTCGAGAGCGTGATCGATGACGGCATGAAATTCGTTGCCCGGACTGAGCGGCGGTTCGACGTCATTATCGTCGACTCTACCGATCCGCAGGGGCCGGGGAAGGTCCTGTTCAGCCAAAAGTTCTACGCGGCCTGCAAACGCTGCATGAACAAGGGCGGCGTGCTGGTCACGCAGAACGGCGTGCCGTTCTTCCAGCCGCGCGAACTCACGTCGACCACCACAAAATTGCGGCGGCTATTCGCGGACGGCGCCTGCTACGTCGCCGCCATTCCGACCTATGTCGGCGGTCACATGGCGATGGGCTGGGCGACCGACGACCGGCGGTTGCGCCAGACCGCGGTCAAAACGCTTGCCGTGCGCTATCGCAAGGCCGGCAGCTTCTCGACCAAATATTGGACGCCGGAGGTCCACGCCGCCGCCTTTGCGCTGCCGCGTTTCATCGCCGACGTCGTGGCCAGGGCCAAGCGGCAGTGATGAACGATCCTCGGGCGCGATGGCACCTGGCCGCGGTGCTGACCGGTCGTGATCGGCCGGCTTGTGCCCATCGCGCCGGTCGTCCACCCAGAGTGGGCAGGACTCCGCATTTCACGAGCCGCAAAGATGCTCTAGAGTACGGCGACGGATGGCGCCTATGGGCGGATTTGCGATGCTCTCCACCGATAGGTCGCCGAAGAACCGCCATTGAGCGCAGCTGATGGCATGAGAAACACAAAGGGGAGGGACGCTATGAAACTGAATGTGCTGAAGCCAAGCGTGAACAACATGGCTGTGCGGGTCTTTATGCGTGCGGCCAATCTGGATTTCACGGAAGACGATGTGTACGGCAAGACGCGCACAGCAGATTTCCTGGCGAAAAACCCGGCGCACCTGACGCCGATGCTGGAAACAACAGAATTGCCGAAGGGTGGCCTGTGGGAGAGCTGTGCCATCATGCAGTACCTGTGCAACAAGCATGACATCAGCAAATTCTATCCGAAGAACGCCGAGCAGCGCGCCACAATCGACAGCGCCATGTTTTATATCATTGGCACGCTGTATCCTCTGGTCGCGCGTGCCACTTACCCGGCGCTCGGCTTCCCGCAATATCCCGGCGAGGTAGGCGCCAGCGACGCCGACGCTTCGGCAAAGGCGGCGGCGCAGAAGGCCGCGATTGCGGCCATCGCTGAGCCGCTCGACGTGTTCCACAAGTTCTACATGGACGGGAAGCCCTTCATCGGCGACGCCACGCCCTCAATCGCCGACATAAGGCTTGCAGCGACCCTGGAATTTCTTGCCGTTGTCGATTATCCGCTGCCGTCTTGGGCAAAAAACTACACGGCTGCCATGGAGAGTTCCTTAGGCAAGGCCTATTCTGAACCCGCTGCCGACGTGCGCGGCTATATTGCCTATGTGAAGTCGCAGAAAAAATAGCAACACGGGCTTAGGCGCCCTCATACGTCGCCGATAAGATCGGCTCGCCCGCCCATCCGAAGGAAGTTCCTTTCAATCCAAGAAGAGAGGACAGACGATGGACTGACAGATGACGAGGACGGATTTCTTGTTCGCCCTCCGTCATCCGTCGTCCGTCGTCCGATAAGCACATGAGAATGAGCCGTGATCATATTCTAACGAGTCACGCCGGGAGCCTGCCGCGTCCGGACGATTTGATTGAAGCCAACCGCGCCCGCGAGGCGGGGGAAACCACCGACGAACGCGCCTACCAGGAGACGCTCCAAGCGGCCGTCGTCGACGTCGTCCGCCGGCAAAAGGAGGCCGGCATCGACGTGCCGGGCGACGGCGAATTCGGCAAGTCGATGGGTCACAAGGTGAACTACCGGGCGTGGTGGAGCTACTGCTTCAATCGTCTCGGTGGCCTCGACCTGGCGGGACCCAACCTTTACGAAGGTCCGCCGAAGCGCGCGCGTTCCGGCGAGGTCGTGCTGACCAGCTTCGCCGACCGCCGCGACCGAACCAAATTCATGGCGGTTTACAAGGACGAAGTGACAACCGGGCCGCCGATGGCGCATTGGCCGGTGTGTACCGGCCCGGTCTTCTACAAAGGCCAGGAAGCGATCAAAGCCGACATTGCCCATTTCAAGGCGGCGCTGAAGGCCGGCGGGGTCGAGGAGGGCTTTATGACGTCGGTCGCTCCGGCGAGCGCCGCGCGGTTCAAGAACGTCTACTACAAGACCGACGAAGAGTTCATGTTCGCCGTCGGCGAAGCCATGCGCGAGGAATACAAGGCCATCGTCGACGCAGGATTGATCCTCCAGCTCGACGATCCCGCCATCGCCGAGAATTGGGACATGATCAATCCCGAACCTTCGGTAGCGGGCTATCAGAAGTTCACCATGGTCCGGATCGAGGCGCTCAACCATGCCATCCGGGGTCTGCCGCAAGACCGCATCCGTTTTCACTTGTGCTGGGGCAGCTGGCACGGGCCGCACACCACCGATATCCCGATGCGCGACATTGTCGATGTCATGCTGGCGGTGAACTGCCAAGCCTACTCATTCGAAGCCGGCAACGTCCGCCACGAACACGAGTGGAATGTGTGGCAGGACGTCAAGCTGCCCGAGGGCAAACTCATTCTGCCCGGCGTCGTCAGCCACGCCACCAACGTAGTGGAGCACCCCGAACTCGTCGCCCAGCGCATTTTCCGGTTCGCCGAAGGCGTCGGCCGCGAGCGCGTCATTGCCTCGACCGATTGCGGCCTCGGCGGCCGCGTCCACCCGATGATCGCCTGGGCCAAGCTCGAGGCGCTGGCGCAGGGCGCGGCTCTGGCGAGCCGCGAGCTTTGGCGCTAACGAGTGAGAGCGCCGCCGGCATAAGCGGCGGCGCGTGGTCTCACGCGGCGCACCGTTGCGCCTTCATCCACGCCTCGATCTCGCGCTCGGCTTCGGCTTTGGCAAAGCCGTAACGCGCCTGCAAGCGCCGGACCAGCTCGTAGCGGCGGCCACCGATGCGGGTAAGATCTTCGTCGGTGAGTTTGATCCAGTTGCTGCGAACCTTGCCCTTGAATTGCACCCAATCGACCTGAATCTGATCCCAGTTCATCGATGTCTCCCTGTTGAGGACTGACGAACGCCGCGGCGCCCGGTACGGGTAACATGCGGATGACAGCCCGCCGATGCGGCTGCAATTCGACGACATCGGGGTCATTCGGCGAAAAAATCCGGTCGGGCGGGTGGGCGACAATGGAAAAATGTAAATGCCTGCGCCTGCGCAATGCTTGACGGCAGGCGCATGCTCGCCGAAGACAAATCATGGCGTCTTCCATCCCGCTTTCCGATATGGACCGCCTGGCGCGCGACATCCGTGCCGGCGATCGTGCCCTGCTTTCGCGCGCCATTACGCTGATCGAAAGCAAACGCGCCGATCACCGCCGCACCGCCGCCGCGCTGACCCAGGCGCTTTTGCCGGCGACCGGCAACGCGGTGCGGGTCGGCATCACCGGCGCGCCGGGCGTCGGCAAATCGACCACCATCGATGCGCTGGGCACCATGCTGACCAAACAGAGTCGCAAGGTTGCGGTGCTCGCGGTCGATCCTTCGTCGCGGCGCACCGGCGGATCGATCCTCGCCGACAAAACCCGCATGGCCCACCTCGCCAACGAGGCCAACGCCTTCATCCGCCCCTCCCCCGCTTCCGGCACCCTCGGCGGCGTGGCGGCAAAAACCCGCGAGACCATGCTGCTCTGCGAGGCTGCAGGCTATGACGTGGTGCTGGTCGAGACGGTCGGGGTCGGCCAGTCGGAAATCGCGGTCGCCGACATGACCGACTTTTTTCTGGTGCTCATGCTGCCGGGCGCCGGCGATGAGCTGCAGGGCTTGAAGAAGGGCGTGGTCGAGCTTGCCGACATGATCGCCATCAACAAGGCCGATGGCGACAATATCGCCCGCGCCAAGGCCGCGGCGGCCGAATATCGCGCCGCGCTGCATATTCTCTCGCCGCACTCGCCGAACTGGTCGCCGCCGGTCGTCACCTATTCGGCGCTGACCGGCGACGGCGTCGCCGAGCTGTGGACGCGGGTCCTCGAGCACCGCGAACGGCTCACCGCATCTGGCGAGCTTGGTTCGCGCCGCGGCGAGCAGCAGGTGAAATGGATGTGGGCGATGCTCGAAGAGCGTCTGTTCGCGCCGTTGCGTTGCGACCGAGCGCTCAAGGCCGCGTTGCCGCGGATCGAGGCCGACGTCGCGGCGGGACGCTTGGCGGCCAACGCCGCCGTCGAGGAGATTGCCGACATGCTTGGGCGCTGACGCGATGCGGGTCCTCTTGATCGGCTTCGGCCCGTTTCCCGGCGCGCCGTTCAATCCCAGCGCGGCTTTGGTCAAGGCTCTCGCCCGCCGGCGCCGGCCGGCTTTCGCCGCAATCGTTTGCACGACCCACGTCTTTGCAACGACATACGCGGCCGTCGATCATGACTTGCCGAGGCTATTCGCACTGAAGCCGGATATCATTCTGATGTTTGGCCTCGCCGGGCGCCGACGTCAGCTCTGCATCGAGACGCGGGCGCGCAATGCGGTCTCTGTCCTGTTTCCCGATGCCAGCGGATATCGCCCTCAGCGCGACGTCATTGCGCCCGGTGGCGAAGCGGCGCTCCTAGCGGCCGCGCCATTTGCCGGGTTGCTGGGAGCGATACGCGGGCACCGGGTCCCGGCCCGCTTGTCGCGGGATGCCGGACGATACTTGTGCAACTACGCCTATTGGCGCGCATTGGAGAGCGCTCGCGGCGACCGGCCATTGGTTCAATTCGTTCATATTCCGCCTGTCAGCTTGAAGCCGCGGGCGCGGCCACAAAATAGACATTGCGGCCCGTCGTTGACGGCGCTTGTCCGTGCCGGCGAAGCGCTCGTCATCGCACTCATGGCCGCAAGCCGCCGTTAACCGTCCGCGTGAAATAGTCGCCTGTGCTGGACCGCGCGGTCTTATGCACGCGGCGTGATGCGCCTTTTGCGCTTCACGAGGAGTCGCCGCAATGAGCATCGATCGCCGCCGCCTGTTCGCGGCCATCGCCGGTGCCGGCGCCGCAGGCGCCACCACCGAGGCGCAATCCATGCCGGTCCGCGATGTGGAATCGCGCGCCGAGCTCGACGCGGTATCGCTCGGCCTTCGGCCGAATGCTTCCGAAGATCAGACAGAAGCATTTCAGCGCGCGATCGAGCGAGCAGCAGCAGCTCGCGCGGTGTTGCGGCTGCCGCCGGGCTTCTATCGCGCCGGATCGTTGCAGCTGCCGCCCTTCGCCGCCATCGCCGGCGTCGTGGGGGCAACACGCATCGTCATGTCAGGAGGACCGTCGATGATGTCGGCCACCGGCAGCGACCACCTCGGCATCAGCGGCCTTGTACTCGACGGCGCTGGCATCCCGCTTCCGGAGCGGCGTGGGCTGTTGCATTTGGCGCAAGGCCGTTCCGTGCGCATCGTCGATTGTGAGATTATCAATGCCGGCAGCAACGGCATCGCGCTCGAGGCCATCGCGGGCGACGTCACCGGGAACACAATCAATGCGGCTGATGCCGCGATCTTCTCTGTCGATGCGCGCGGGCTGCGCATCGCTGGCAATACCGTGCGCGGTGCCGGCAATGGCGGCATCCTGATCTGGCGCAGCGAGCCCGGCGATGACGGCACGATCGTCGTCGACAACCGCATCGAAGGCGTCATGAACAAGTCCGGCGGCTCCGGCCAGTATGGCAACGCCATCAACGTGTTCCGCGCCGACAACGTCATCGTGCGCGGCAACCGTATCCGCAACGCGGCTTTCTCCGCCGTGCGCGGCAACGAGGCGTCCAACTTGCAGATCGTCGGCAACACCTGCAGCAGCCTCGGCGAGGTCGCGCTCTATGCCGAATTCGGTTTCGAAGGCGCCTTGATCGCCAACAACATTGTCGACGGCGCGGCGGTGGGCGTGTCGGTTACCAACTTCAAGCAGGGTGGCCGGCTCGCCGTGGTGCAGGGCAATCTGATCCGCAACCTCGCGGACCGGCGCCCGCCCGGCACCGACCCGAACGACAGCGCCGGCATCGGCATCGGCGTCGAAGCCGACACGGTGGTGACCGGCAATGTCGTGGAAAACGCGCCGAATGCCGGAATCACCGCCGGCTGGGAAGCCTACCTGCGCGATGTCACCGTCACCTCGAATGTGATCCGGGGCGCCGATTTCGGCATCACGGTTTCCGTCGCATCAGGCGCCGGCGCCGCGGTTATTTCCGACAATCTCATCGCCGACATCCGCCGCGGTGCCATCGTCGGCATGGAAGGGAAGACGCCGGTCACCGGCGATCTTGCCAAGGACGGCACCGCCGCCCGCTACGCGCAATTGTCGATCGGCGGCAATCGCGTACGCTAAGCAAAGCTCGAACGCGTTACCCGAGCGTCTCGGTCACGCGCAATGCGCCGACCGCGATGCCGTTCCAGTTGCGCAGCGTCGGCTGCAGGAAAGGCGCGAGTGCCGCGCGATCCTCTGTCGCGAGCGGGAGAAATCGCGCGATCACCGCCGCCATGATCGCCTCCGCGGCGCGGCCGGCCCCGTCGTCGCACTTGATCGCGATGCCAAACCCGAGCTCGGGAAGCGCACCGCAGAAAACCCCTTCGGCGCCGGTCTTCACGTAAGCCCGTGCCGCCAATATCCGCATGATCTCGGTGCAGAATCGTCCGGTGCCGGCGACGTACCAAGGCTTTTGCGCGCAGGCCGCCCGCAGCCGCGCGGCGGCGCGGGCACGCTCCGGCGCAAGGCCTTGGCCGGTGCCGAATTTGGCGAAGGCGTGCGCAAGATTTTGCAGCGGCACCGCCCAGGTCGGGACCGAGCAGCCATCGATCGCGCGGCGATCCTCCGACAGAACGGCGCCGGTCATGTCTTCGAGCACGGCGTGCACCTGGCGCTGCACCGCATGCTCCGGCCGCCAGTAGCCGACGTGATCCACTCCCATCGCGCAGGCAAGGCAAAGAAAGCCGGCGTGCTTGCCCGAGCAGTTGTTGTGCAGGGCCGAGGGCGCGCCCGTTCGCGCCAGCGCGAAGGCCGCCGGTTGCGAGACCGGCCAATGCGTCCCGCAGCAGAGCGCGGATACGTCGAGCCCCGCCTTGGCCAGCATGCGCGCGACGCCTTCAACATGTGCCGGCTCGCCGCTATGCGAAGCGCAGGCGAGCGCAAGCTCTTCGTCACCAAGCGCGTAGCGGTCGGCCGCCCCCGACTCGACGAGCGCAAGCGCCTGCAGCGCCTTCACCGCCGAACGCGGGAAGACCGGCTTCGTCACCTCGCCGACGCCAAGCACCGTCGCCCCATCGGCATCGGTAACGACGAGCGCACCGTGATGCCGGCTCTCCACCAAGCCTCCGCGCGTCACTTCGACAAGAACCGGATCGCTCATTATCAGGCGCGTAATGCCGTTCCTGGCCAAACCGCCGGACTGACACGGTGGTATTGCGGCGGGCGGCTGACGTCCCCGCCGAGGACCTGCGCGGCATGCCATGCCCAATGCGGATCGTCGAGAAAGGCGCGCGCCAGTGCGACCATATCCGCTCGGCCTTCGGCGACAATGGCTTCCGCCTGTTTGGGGCTGACGATCCGACCGACCACGCGCGTGGGAATGCCGGTCTCGCGACGGACCTGTTCGGCAATCGAAACATTGTAGCCGGGTTCGTTCGGCAGCGACCCTCCGCCAACGCCGACACCGCCGGAGGAGATATCAACGTAATCGAGTCCGGCCTTCTTGAGCGCTTTGGTAACGACCACCGCATCCGCCGCGGTGAGGCCGCCGTCCATCCAATCGCTTCCGGTGATGCGCGCGCCGAGCGGCGTGCCGCGCGGAACGACGGTGCGGACCGCGCGGGCCACATCGAGCGGAAACCGCATGCGGCCGTCGAGCGAGCCGCCCCACGTGTCATTGCGCAAGTTGGAAATGGGCGAGAGGAAGCTGTGCAGCAAATACCCGTGAGCCATATGCAATTCGATGGCATCGAAACCGATGCGCACGGCGCGCCTTGCCGCCTCGACAAAAGCTGCGCGCACGTGCGCCATGTCGTCCTCGGTCATGGCGCGTGGCATATGCCAGCCCGGACCAAACGGCAGTGCCGAGGGAGCAATCGTCGGCCAGGGATCCTCGCCCTCCGGCAACGCCTTGCCGCCTTCCCAGGGGCGTTGCGATGAAGCCTTGCGGCCGGCATGGGCGAGCTGAATGGCGAGCTTGGCGCCGCCAATCCGCCGGCAATGGGCAACGACCCGCGCCAGCGCCGCCTCGCAGGCATCGGAATATAGCCCGAGGCAGCCATGGGTGATGCGGCCAGAACGCTCGACATGGGTCGCCTCGACCACCAGCAACCCCGCCCCGGAATTCGCCAGCATGCCGAGATGGGTCATGTGCCAGTCATCAGCGACGCCGTCATTGGCGCTGTACTGGCACATCGGCGCGACAACGATGCGGTTCGCGAGGTTGAGGTCGGCGAGCCGCAAGGGCGAAAACAGAGCACTCGTCATGGAACGTCACGCTTACCCGAGGAGGCCAGGATGTAAGGGGAAGGGCGATGCAGTTCAATCCAACCGATGAAACTTACAGTTGTACGCGCAAGGCATGGGCGAGCTCGCCGACAATACCGCGGCGGAACGCCAGCACGCAGACCACGAAGACCGCGCCCTGAATCACCAGTACCCACTGGCCGAACGGGGCGAGATAGCTCTGCATGGCGACGACCAGGAATGCGCCGGCGACCGGCCCGAACACCGTGCCGAGGCCGCCCAGGAGCGTCATCAATATGACGTCGCCCGACATGGTCCAGTGCACGTCGGTGAGCGAGGCGAGCTGAAAGACCAGCGCCTTCAGCGAACCGGCCAGTCCCGCCAGCGTCGCGGAGAGCACGAAAGCAACGAGCTTATAGCGTTCGACGTTGTAGCCGAGCGAGACGGTGCGCTGCTCATTCTCGCGGATCGCCTTGAGAACCTCGCCGAACGGCGAGTTGATGATCCGGTAGATCAGCAGCAGACCGGCGAGCACGACGACCAGAATGAACAGGTACATTGTCATTTCGCCATTGAGATCGAAAATCCCGAACAGGCGGCCGCGTGGCACTCCTTGGATGCCGTCCTCGCCGCCGGTGAATTTCGCCTGCAAGGCGAAGAAAAACATCATCTGCGCGAGCGCCAGCGTAATCATCGCGAAATAGATGCCCTGGCGGCGAATGGCGAGGCCACCGGCGACCAGGCCGAGGACCGCAGCCGTCGCCGTACCGATGAGGATCGCAAGTTCCGGCGGCAAGCCCCAGACCTTGGCGGCGTGCGCGGTGAGATAGCTGGCCCAACCGAAGAACATGGCGTGGCCAAACGACACCAGGCCGACATAGCCGATCAGCAGATTGAAGGCGCAGGCGAACAAGGCAAAGCACAGCGCCTTCATCAGAAAGATCGGGTAGATCGCGAACGGCGCCACGATCAGCAACGCCACCGTCACCGCGAACGCCACACCCAGACTCCGCGCCGTCTCCCGACGGCGCGCCGGCACCAGCTGCTCGAGCACGCGTTCCGTCATGCGGTCCGTCCAAAGAAGCCGGCCGGTCGAAGCAGCAGCACGATGGCCATGATGACGAAGATCACCGTGTTCGAGGCTTCGGGAAAGAACACCTTGGTCAGGCCCTCGACGATACCCAGGGTAAAACCGGTGAGGATGGCGCCCAGGATCGAGCCCATCCCGCCGATCACCACGACCGCGAACACGACGATGATCAGATCGGAGCCCATCTGCGGCGAGACGTTGTAGATCGGCGCGGCCATGACCCCGGCGAGCGCCGCCAGCCCGACCCCGAAGCCATAGGTCAGCGTCACCATACGCGGCACATTGATGCCGAAGGCGCGCACCAGAACCGGATTTTCCGTGGCAGCGCGCAGATAAGAACCCAGCCGCGTGCGCTCGATCGCAAACCAGGTCGCCAGACATACCGCGAGCGACAGCACGATGACCCAGGCGCGATAATTCGGCAGGAACATGAAACCGAGGTTACGGCCGCCCTGCAGCGATTCCGGCACCTGATAGGGCAAGCCGGACGAACCGTAAGAGTTGCGGAACACACCCTCGATGACGATCGCCAGCCCGAACGTGAGCAGAAGCCCGTACAGCGGATCGAGCTTGCGCAAATGCTTAAGAAACAGCCGCTCGACAAGAATTCCGGTCGCGCCGACCACGATCGGGGCGATCACCAACGCTGCCCAATAACCGATGCCGGCATGTTGCAGCAACAGATAGGCGGCGAACGCACCCATCATATACTGCGCGCCGTGGGCAAAATTGATGATATTGAGCATGCCGAAGATGACGGCGAGCCCCAGGCTCAATAGCGCATAGAACGAGCCGTTGATCAGGCCGAGCAGCAACTGCCCGAACAGCGCCTGCGAAGGGATGCCGAAGATTTCGAACATGCGGATTGTTTTCCCCTACCCTCCTTCGACGCGGAAGTCGCACCGCGTCGGGCGGCTCTGCGCTGTCAAACCCCGAGATAATCGTGCAGCTTTTCCGTGTTAGCCTCGAGTTCGGCGGCCACGAAGTGGTCGATGATGCGGCCATGTTCCATGACGTAGTAACGGTCGGCAAGGGTAGCGGCGAAACGAAAGTTCTGCTCGACCAGGAGAATCGTGAAGCCCTGCGCCTTGAGGATGCCGATCGTGCGGCCGATCTGCTCGATGATGACCGGAGCCAGTCCCTCGGTTGGCTCGTCGAGCAGCAACAGCCGGGCGCCAGTGCGCAGAATGCGCCCGATCGCCAGCATCTGCTGCTCGCCGCCCGAGAGCTTGGTGCCCTGGCTGCGGAGCCGTTCGCGCAGATTGGGGAACAGCTCGAAAATACGGTCGAGATCCAGCCCACCCGGGCGTACCTGCGGCGGCAGCAGCAGGTTCTCCTTGACGTCGAGGCTGGCGAAGATGCCGCGTTCTTCCGGACAGAAGGCGATCCCGCAGCGCGCAATCGCGTCGGAGGGAAGGCCGATCAGCTCTTTGCCTTCGAAGCGCACCGAGCCGGTGCGCTGCTCGATAATGCCCATGATGGCTTTAAGCGTCGTCGTCTTGCCGACACCATTGCGTCCGAGCAGAGTGACCACCTCCCCCGGCTGCACCTCGAAGGTGACGCCGTGCAGGATGTGCGATTCGCCGTACCAAGCCTCGAGGTCCTTCACGGACAGCAGGGGGCGCGCGTCAGACATGGCCGGTTCCGAGATAGGCCTCACGCACGGCCGGGTTAGCTGAGACGGTCTTATAATCGCCCTCCGCCAATACCTGGCCGCGGGTGAGCACCGTGATGCGGTCGCAAAGATCGGCGACAACGCCGAGATTGTGCTCGACCATGAGCACCGTGCGATCGACGGCGACCGCCTTGATCAGCGCACTGATGCGAACGATGTCCTCGCGCCCCATGCCCGCCATCGGCTCGTCGAGCAGCAGCAGTTCGGGCTCGAGCGCCAGCGTGGTCGCGATCTCGAGCGCCCGCTTGCGGCCATAAGGCAGCTCGACCGCCAGCGCATCTGCGTAGGGCGCGAGCCCGACATCGGCGATGAGTGCTATCGCGCGGTCGTCGAGGGCGTCCAGCACGCGCTTGGAGCGCCAGAAATCGAAGGAATGGCCGCGCCGGCGTTGCAGCGCGATGCGGACGTTCTCGAGCACGGTCAGGTGCGGAAAGACCGCCGAGATTTGAAACGAGCGGCCCAGCCCCAGCCGCGCAACATCGGCCGGCTTGAGCGCCGTAATGTCGCGGCCATCGAACACGATGCGCCCGCGCGTCGGCGATATGAACTTGGTGAGGAGATTGAAACATGTGGTCTTGCCGGCGCCGTTCGGCCCGATCAGCGCGTGAATGCTGCCGCGCGTCACCTGCAGGTTCACCGAACGCACCGCGATGAAGCCGGCAAATTCCTTGGTCAGATCTTCCGTCTCGAGGATCGGATTTTCAGGCACGTCGTCCCCTCATAGGACCATTGTCGGCAAGTTCGGCGCGAACGTAAAGGCAGTACGGCTCCGCGACGACGTTCATCAGGCGTAACCAGGGGTGAAGTCGGTGCGACAAATCGGCTTGACCCATCTGGCGGTGGCTGGCTTATTTCACTAGGCCTTTGGGGGGACGACAATGACCAAGAAGCTTGCGGCGGAATTCATCGGGACGTTTTGGCTCGTTCTCGGGGGATGCGGTTCGGCTGTTCTGGCTGCGGGCTTTCCGCACCTTGGGATCGGTTTTGTCGGGGTGGCGCTGGCCTTCGGGCTGACGGTGCTGACCATGGCTTACGCGATCGGCCACGTGTCTGGATGCCATCTCAATCCGGCGGTCTCGGTCGGGCTGTGGGCTGGAGGACGCTTCAAAGCAGGAGAACTCCCGGGTTACATCATCGCTCAGGTTTTGGGCGCCATCGTCGCGGCGGCTGTCCTCTACTTCATCGCCAGCGGCAAAACCGATTTTAGTCTTGCCGGCGGGTTCGCCAGCAATGGTTACGGGCAGCATTCCCCCGGCGGCTACACGATGGTCGCCGGGCTCGCGTGTGAAGTCGTGATGACCTTCGCCTTCTTATTCGTCATCATGGGGGCAACCCACGGCCACGCACCGCGGGGCTTCGCGCCGCTCGCCATCGGTCTGTGCCTCACGTTGATCCATCTGATCAGCATTCCTGTCACAAACACCTCGGTCAACCCTGCGCGCAGCACGGGACCGGCTCTGTTCGTCGGCGGCTGGGCATTGGAACAGCTCTGGTTGTTCTGGCTCGCACCCTTGGTCGGCGGAGCTCTCGGTGGCCTTGTTTATCGCTGGCTGAGCCCGGCCGAGCCGACCTCAGTCGAGGTCTCAGGCGTTTAGGTCAGCCCGGCACTCTCTCACCGCTTCAGCGTATTGGCGACCTTGAAGCTTGCCTCGGTCTGGGCCTTGATCTGGTCGAGCGTCACGTCGGGCGCGACTTCGATCAGGGTCATGCCGCCGCCGTTCCTGTCGATCGTAAACACACCGAGATCGGTGATCACCATGTCGACCACGCCGGCGCCGGTGAGCGGCAGCGTGCACTGGTGCAACAACTTTGCCTCATTCTTGGCGGAGTGCTCCATGACCACGACAACCTTCTTGACGCCGCCGACCAAATCCATGGCACCGCCCATGCCTTTGACCATTTTTCCCGGAATCATCCAGTTGGCGAGATCGCCGTTCTCCGCCACCTGCATGGCGCCGAGGATCGCGATGTCGATGTGACCGCCGCGGATCATGGCGAACGAATCCGCGGAACTGAAATAGCTCGTTGTCGGCAGCTCGGTGACGGTCTGCTTGCCGGCATTGATCAGATCCGCGTCTTCCTCGCCCTCGAACGGGAATGGGCCGGTGCCGAGCATGCCGTTCTCGGATTGCAGCTGCACGCTCATCCCCTCCGGGATGAAATTCGACACCAGCGTCGGAATGCCGATGCCGAGATTGACGTAGAAGCCGTCGCGCAATTCCTTGGCGGCGCGCGCCGCCATCTGATCGCGGGTCCAAGGCATCAGACTTCCTCCCCGGTTCCGGCCGGCGCATCCGCCTTTGTGCGCTTGCGCACGGTGCGTTGCTCGATGTGTTTCGTCGCGTTGGGCACATGGATGATGCGCTGCACGTAGATCCCGGGGGTGACGATGTGGTCGGGATCGATATCGCCGGGCTGCACCAGGTGCTCGACTTCGACCACCGTGAGCCTGCCCGCGGTCGCCATAATCGGATTAAAATTGCGCGCTGTCTTGCGGTAGGCCAGGTTGCCCTCGGTATCGCCCATGTAAGCATGGACAATCGAAAGATCGGCGACCAGACCGCGCTCCATGACGTAGCGCGCGCCGTCGAACTCGTGCTCGTACTTGTCTTTCGCAATCAGCGTACCGACCCCGGTCCTGGTGAAGAAAGCCGGGATACCGGCGCCGCCGGCGCGGATGCGCTCGGCGAGCGTGCCTTGCGGGTTGAATTCGATCTCAAGCTCGCCGGCGAGATATTGCTGCGCAAAGGTCTTGTTCTCCCCGACATAGGAGGCGACCATTTTCTTGATCTGCCTCGTGTCGAGCAGGATGCCGAGGCCCTTGCCGTCAACCCCGCAATTATTGGAGACGACGGTCAGGTTCTTGATCCCGGAATCGCGGATCGCAAGGATCAACGTCTCGGGGATGCCGCACAGGCCGAAGCCGCCGGCCATGATGGTCATGCCATCCTTGAGCGCCCCGGCCAACGCGGCGCGCGCGTCCGCATAGACCTTGTTCATGACCGCTCCATTCGTTCCGGTAAGCTTTCACCTACGCATAACGAGGCGCGCGGAAAGGTCAACCGTTCGGAACGGTGTAGGTCGTGACGATGGGCAGCGGGATCGTCGGGTGCGGATAGGTGTTCCATAAGACGAAGAATATGGCGAACAGAATTCCGGCAATGATGGCTCCCAGGAAGCGGCTTCTGAACGCAATGAGACTGCCGAGCAAAGCCGCGACAAATGCAAAAACCGCCATCAACGCAACGAAGACCCAATTTACAGTCGACAAGTCGAGAGAAGACATTGTGTGCTCCTGGCCAAGGGTCCTGAACGACCATCCGCGCCCAGTCTAACCGAGCTTCCATCCCTGCGCGATGGCTTGGCGCCGATAATGGTCAGCTACGCCTTGCTCAGCGTGCGCGCGACGTAATCGCGGATATAACCCAGCGTTTCCGGGGCGGTCCAGATATCGGCGACGATCTTGTCGGTCGCCGCCCCGCTGCGCTCCAAGCGCTCGGCCACGGGCAGGCGGAGCTGCTTCTTGGCCTGCGCGAAGGCCGGTGGCGAGAGCCGCGCAAGTTTTTGCGCGGCGGCCATCGCCTGCCCCATGAGCGCGTCCGCGTCCGCCACTTCGTCGACCCAACCGCGCTGCAAGGCGGTCTCGGTATCATAGGTCGCGCCGCCGAAGGTGAACTCCGGCAGATGGCGCGGCGGCACGGCGAAACGCACGATCTCGAAGGCGAGCGCGGGAAATGGCACGCCCACCAGCAGCTCGGTCACGCCGATACGCCCGCCTCCGCGCGCCATGATCCGCCGGTCGGCGCAGCAGGCGAGCACGCAGCCGCCGGCGATGGCATGCCCGTTGATCGCCGCCACCACCGGCTTGGGATGGAAGAACGCCGCGTCATAAAGCCGATGCAAGGCCGGAAGGAATTCTCGCACATAGGCCGCACCGCCCGAACCGACCCGTAAGAGATCGACGCCGGCCGAAAACATCCGGCCCTGCCCGGTCACCACCACCGCGCGCGCGTCGAGCCGGCGAAGCTCGTCGAAGCACTTCGCCAGCGCCTCGCAGAGCTCGATGTCGAGTGCATTCGCCTTGCCGTGCGTCATGGTCACGACGGCAATGCCGTTGTCGATTTTCAGATCGATCATGATCGGTCCAGCCCTAAACGCCCCAGCTTGTGTCGATGGTGCCAGGGAGTGGCCGGCCTCACAAGCTTGGTTAAGAATGGCCGCTTTTCGTCCGCGTTTTGCGCCAAAAAATCCCCAATTGCGTCACCGTGAGGTCACGCCGACCTGTCCCGAATGCACCGGCAAGTCCAGCAGTGGAGGACGCAATGCTGAGTATTCGCATCGTCGCGGCGGGCGCGTTGATTTCGGTCATAACGGCGGGCAGCGCTATGGCGCAGACCGCGACCGACACCGGAGCCGGCAAGCCTATTCAGCTGCTGCAAGTCGCTACCCAGCCGGACAAGACCAAATCGAGGCCCCACGCTAAGAGGATTATGAAGATTAGGACCGCGGCCAAACGGACCGGCAGACGGCACCGCCTTGCAGCTGAAAGGCCGATCCACGTCGCTGAGGCCGCCAAGCCCGCAGCACCGGCAGCCCCTGCAGCGGCGCCTGCTGATGTGTGGACAAACGCAACTCCCGTTACCGCGCCTGCTACCGTCCCGTCGACCGCACCGGAACCGCCGGCCACGCCGGCCCTCGCCGTCGAGCCAACGCCGAGCGAACTCGTGGTCGGAGGCCAAACCGTGCACGTCGTTTCCCCGGACGATGCCAACGAAATCGATCGCGCTGCCGACGCGCAGATTATTCCGTCAGTTACGGCAAAGCAGAGCGCTGTCGCTCCGGCAGTGCCGGCGGCGGATACCGCAACCATTGCCCTGGCGCACGAGCAGACGAGCAATGTCGGCACCGCGTCCTGGATCGCGCAGATCTTGGCGGCGCTCGGTGGCGCGGTCGCGGCCGGTGCCGCCGCCTGGTTATTGATGGGATCGGCGCCGCAGCGGACTTACGGGTAGTTAGCAATCGTCATTCCGGGCTAGCCGCCTTGCGGCGCCCGGAATGACCAAGCATCACCCCTTCGCCTTGAGCGAGCTGAACAGCTCGTACGCCTCTTTCGGCTTGGCGTTGTTGTGCACGACGGCGTTGACGGCGGCGATCATCGCCTTCGGCGCATCCGATTGGAAAATGTTGCGTCCCATGTCGACGCCGGCGGCGCCCTGCTGCACGGCGTTATAGGCCATGGCGAGAGCATCGAGCTCGGCAAGTTTCTTGCCACCCGCCATCACGGTCGGCACCGGACATGACGCGGTAACGGTCTCGAAGCCGTCGTCCACGTAATAAGTCTTGACGTATTGCGCGCCGAGCTCGGCGATGATGCGGCAGGCGAGACGGAAATACTTGGCGTCGCGCACCATATTCTTGCCGACCGCGGTGACGCCCATGACCGGAATGCCGACGCGCAAGCCGGCATCGACCAGCTTGGTCATGTTGTGGACGGACCGCGTCTCGAATTCGCCGCCGATGAAGACCTGGATGCCGACGCCGGCGGCGTTCAATCGCACCGCGTCGTCCATGTCCATGGCGATCTGCTCGTCCGACAATTCTTCGCGCAAAATGCTGGGACCGCCGCTCGCCCGCAGCACCATCGGCTTGGTCGAATCCGCCGGAATGACGGAGCGCAAAATGCCGCGGGTGCAAAAGAGTGCATCGCAGAACGGCAATAGCGGCACGATGGAGAGGTCGATACGCTCGAGCCCGGTGGTCGGGCCCTGGAAGTAACCGTGGTCGATTGCCAGCATCACGGTGCGGCCGGTTGCCGGGGCAAAAACGCGGGCGAGACGGTTCTTCATTCCCCAGTCGAGCTGGTGGGAGCCCTTGAGATAAAAGCCCGGGGTCGGCTGCGGCCGATCGGCCGAATACCGTTCCCCTTCCTTGTCGACTTCCGGCATGGCGCGCCTCGTTTTCCCGCACTCTCCGACCGCCGTGCCGCGGTCGGGGAATGAACCTATGCGCCATCACTTTCAGGCCAGCAAGCGCGGGCTCCTTCGGGTAGCGGGCGAAGAAACCCAGAAGGGAACCCTTGGCAATGTTCCTGTTTTGTTCTAGTATGCCCGTTCGCTCAGAAACCTGGCCATGAGACAGCCTGCCGTCCTCTCCGCGATGCAAAAAAACCGCGCTGCTGTCGCGGCGGAATTACGTCGTCTATTGCCCAAAATAGAGGGGTTTGCGTCCCCCAAAACCCTTCCCTTCGGGCTTTCCGCCGTTGATCGCCATCTGCCGCAGGGCGGCCTCGCCTGCGGTTCCCTGCACGAGGTCGTGCCCGACGACGGCGGCACCGCCGCCGCCTTCGGCTTTATCGTGGCGCTCCTGGCCCGCGTAGCGCGGGCGCGACCGCTCTTCTTCGTCATCCCGGGCTATGGGCTCGGTCAATACGGCCGGCTTTACGGGCATGGTTTGAGCGCGCTGGGTCTCGATCCGGCCCGGCTGATCCTGGTCGAGACGGCGCACCGGCGGGACACCCTATGGGCGCTGGAGGAGGCGCTGCGTTCGGGCGCGCCTGCCGCCGTCGCCGGCGTCATCGACAAGCTCGATCTGAAATTGAGCCAAAGGCTGCAGCTCGCCGCGGCGGATGCCGGCTTGCCGCTCTTTCTGCTGCGGCCGGCGCAGCTTCTGGAATCGAGCGCGGCGGCGACGCGCTGGCGCGTCGGTCCGGCGGCGGCTGCGCGCGACCGCTTCGGCCTGTTCGCGCGCGCGCGCTGGCATCTCCTGCTGGAACGCTGCCGCAACGGGCGAGCGGGCGAATGGATGGTGGAGTACGATCATGTCGCGCATCGTTTCAGTCTGGATGCCGCGCTGGCCGATCCTGCGTTTTCTCGCAGCACAGGCGAAAAATTCGTCAGACAAGCCGGTTGATCCTGAACGGCCATTCGTCCTTGCCATGACCGCCGCCGGAGGGCCGCGCCTCGCCGCCTTGAACGAGGCGGCAGAGGCCGCAGGTCTTGTGCTCGGCGAGCCGTTGGCCGACGCGCGCGCCAAAGCGGGCGAGCTGCAGGCGAGCGCCGTCGATGCCGCCGCCGATGATGCGGCGCTGCGCCGTCTGGCGTTGTGGGCGACGCGCTATACGCCGACCGCCTCGGCCTGGAACGCCGAGAACGGCGCCGACGGTTTTTTCCTCGACATCGAAGGCGCCGCGCATCTGTTCGGCGGCGAGGAAAGGCTCATGGCCGATCTATCTGACCGGCTCGAAAATAATTTCGGCCTGCCGGCGCGGCTTGCCGTCGCCGATACGCCCGGCACGGCCTGGGCGCTGGCGCGGTTTCACGCCGCCCCCTCACCTGTCCTGTCCTCGGGGCGGGAAGCCGAGGCGCTGGCGCCGCTCCCCGTCGAAGCGTTGCGGCTTTCGCCGGAAACCTGCACGACGCTGCGCCGACTCGGCTTCAAATCCGTCGGCGCGCTGCTCGACCAGCCGCGCGCGCCGTTTGCCGCGCGTTTCCCGGCCGAGCTGCTTCGCCGTCTCGACCAGGCGCTCGGCCGCGTCGAGGAACCGCTCGTCCCCATTATTGCGCCGCCGGTCTATCACAGCCTGCGTTATTTGCTCGAGCCGATCCTGACGCAGGAGGCGGTCGTTGCCCACGCCAGACGCCTCATGCAGACCCTCGTGCACGTGCTCGAGCGCGACGATGTCGGCGCGCGCGCGCTGCGGCTTTGCCTCTACCGCGTCGATGGCGCGGTGGCGGCGGTCGATATCGGGCTGACGTTACCGACGCGCAATGTCGCCCACGTCGCGCGCCTCATCAATCTCAAGCTCGATGCAGTGGCAGCGACGCAGGAGGCGGGCTTCGGCTTCGAGGCGATCGGGCTTGCCGTCACGCTCGCCGAACCCATCCCGGCACGGCAGGCGGAACTTGCGGCCGTCGCCGAGGATATCGGCGACGCCGATAGAACCGAGCGCCGCGCGACCTTGATCGATACGCTGCGCCAGCGGCTTGGCCCGCAGAGCGTGCGGCAGTTCGCGGCGATAGCCAGTCACCTGCCTGAGCGCGCCGAGGCGCTGTCTCCGGCAAACGGCGAGGCTTCCGCATGGCCGGCGCCGGAGCAAACAACGCGCCCGCTGCTTTTGTTGCCCCGTGCCGAGCCGACCGAGGTCACCGCGCTCGTTCCCGACGGCCCGCCGCGGCGTTTCCGCTGGCGCGGCGTGACCTATGAGGTCGCCGGCTCGCAGGGCCCAGAACGCATCGCCAGCGAATGGTGGCGCGACCCCCTCCCTTTTCCTCCCCTGCTTGCGGGGGAGGATAAGAAGGGGGCGCCGACGCGCGATTACTACCTCGTCGAGGACGCCGACGGCCACCGCTTCTGGCTCTATCGCGAAGGACTCTACGAGCGCGAGACGACTGCGGCGCGCTGGTTCGTGCACGGGCTGTTTGCGTGAGCTTTTGTATGAGAAAGCAGATGAGCGCGTATGCCGAACTTGCTGTAACTACTAATTTTTCATTCCTTCGCGGCGCGGCTCACCCGCAGGAGATGGTCGCGACCGCCGAGAAACTTGGCCTTGCCGCCATCGGCATTGCCGACCGTAACTCGTTTGCCGGCGTGGTGCGCGCCTATGACGAATGGAAAAAAAGAAAAAGCATCAAGCTCCTCGTCGGCGTGCGCCTCGTCTCTATCGATGGTTTCGAGGTTCTCGCCTATCCCACGGATCGCCAAGCTTATGGCCGTCTCTGCCGACTCCTGACGCAAGGTAATCTCAAGGCCAAGAAAGGCGAATGCCATCTGACCTTCGAGGAGATCCTCGCCGCGAGCGAAGGCCAGATACTCATCGCCTTGCCGCCGCAAACACTTTCGGATGTTTTTACCGAGCGGCTCTCCGCCTTGGCGCGCGCGGCGCCAGGCCGCACCTTCCTCGCCGGCGTTCATTATCATCGCGGCGACGAGCCGCGCCGCCTCGGATTTTTGATCGAGCTCGGCGAGCGCATGAACGCGCCGCTCGCCGCCGTCAATGACGTCTCCTATCACGTGCCGGAACGCCGGCCGCTCGCCGACGTGCTCACTTGCATCCGCGAGAAATGCACTCTTTCCCAAGCGGGCCTAAAACTTGCCGTCAATGCCGAACGCCACCTCAAGCCGGCGGCGGAGATGGCGCGGCTGTTCGTCGGTTTTCCCGCGGCCATCGCCCGCACCGTCAAGATTGCCGAAGCGTGCCGCTTCTCGCTCGGAGAACTCACATACGAATATCCCGACGAGCCGGTGCCGGAAGGAAAAACCGCCCAGCAGCATCTTGAGGATCTCACCTGGGCGGGAGCGCAGGAGCGCTACCCGCTAGACCAATACCCGGACGGGATTCCTGAAAATATCAAGCAGCGGCTTCACGATGAACTCACGCTCATCGCCAAGCTCGACTATGCGCGCTATTTCCTCACCGTCCATGATGTCGTCGCCTTCGCGCGCCGGCAGCAAAAGGAAATCCTCTGCCAGGGCCGCGGCTCGGCGGCGAACAGCGCCGTTTGCTATTGCCTCGGCATCACGTCGGTCGATCCGGACAAGAGCAATCTCCTGTTCGCCCGCTTCATTTCCGAGAATCGCGGCGAGCCGCCCGATATCGACGTCGATTTCGAGCACGAGCGGCGCGAGGAGGTGATCCAGTACATCTATAAACGCTACGGGCGCGACCGCGCGGCGATCTGCTCAACCGTCGTGCACTACCGCTCGCGCCGCGCCATCCGCGAAGTCGGCAAGGCTCTTGGCTTGACGGAGGACGTGACCGCCGCGCTCGCGAAGACCGTGTGGGGCTATGGCGACGGATTGCCGAATGAACACATTCGCCAGGCCGGGCTCGATCCCTTAAACCCGGCGATCCGGCAGGCCGTCGAGCTTGCCGACGAGCTGATCGGCTTCCCGCGCCACCTCTCGCAGCACGTCGGCGGCTTCGTGCTCACGCGCGCGCCGCTCGACGAGACGGTGCCCATCGGCAATGCCGCCATGGACGAACGCACCTTCATCGAATGGGACAAGGACGACATCGACACGCTCGGCCTGATGAAGGTCGATGTGCTCGCGCTCGGCATGCTGAGCTGCCTGCGGCGCGGGCTCGATCTCATCCAGCAGCATTACGGCAAGGCGTATTCGCTCGCCACGCTGCCGCAGGACGACGGCGCGGTCTACGAGATGCTTTCGCGCGCGGATTCCGTCGGCGTGTTCCAGGTCGAGAGCCGCGCCCAGATGTCGATGCTGCCGCGATTGAAGCCGCGATGCTTCTACGATCTCGTCATCGAAGTGGCGATCGTGCGGCCCGGGCCGATCCAGGGCGACATGGTGCATCCCTATCTGCGCCGGCGCGACGGCATCGACCGGGAACATTATCCCTCCCCGCATCCGGCGCACGGGCCGGCCGACGAATTGAAGGACGTTCTCAAACGAACCCTCGGCGTGCCGCTGTTCCAGGAGCAAGCGATGCAGATCGCCATCACCGCGGCAAAATTCACGCCCGACGAAGCGGATGGGCTCCGCCGCGCCATGGCCACGTTCCGCCATACCGGCAACGTCCATCTGTTCCGCGACAAGTTCATCACCGGCATGACCGCCCGCGGCTATGACCGTGATTTCGCGGAAAATTGCTTCGGCCAGATCGAAGGGTTCGGCGAATATGGCTTTCCGGAAAGCCACGCGGCGAGTTTTGCGCTGCTGGTCTATGCCTCGGCGTGGATCAAATGCCGCTATCCGGACGTATTCTGTGCCGCCATCCTCAACAGCCAGCCGATGGGTTTTTATCAACCGGCGCAGCTCGTGCGCGATGCGCGTCAGCACGGCGTCGAGATTCGCGCCGTGGACGTGAATTTCAGCGATTGGGACTGCACGCTGGAACCGGGCGCGGACGGCCGGCATGCGGTGCGTCTCGGCTTCCGTCTTATCCATGGGATCAACGAAGACGAGCTGAAAAAGCTCATCGCCGCGCGCGGCAACGGCTTTTCCTCGATCGAGCGGCTGGCGGCGATCGCCGGCATTTACCGCTTCACCATCGAACGGCTGGCCGAGGCGGATGCATTCCGTTCGCTCGGGCATGACCGGCGCGCGGCCTTATGGGCGGCGCGGCGGCTCGACGTGATCGGCATTCGCACGGCGCGGCAAAATGCCTCCGCCACGGTCGAGGACGCACTTCCCCTGCTGGCGCCGCACTTGAGCGACGAGCTTTTCCCGGAACCGTCCGTCGCGCTTCCGGCCATGCCGCTCTGCGAGCACGTCGTGGAAGACTACGTGGCCACCGGACTGTCGCTGAAAGAGCATCCGGTGCGTTTCTTCCGCGATCGGCTCACCACGCGCGGCGTCATGCGCAACACGGAGCTTCGCGGCGACGGTTTGCGGCAAGATTCGATGGTCACCGTCGCCGGTCTCGTCCTAGTGCGACAGCGGCCGGGAACGGCGAAAGGCGTGATCTTCATGACGCTGGAGGACGAGACCGACATCGCCAACATCATCGTCTGGCCGAAGGCTTTTGAAAAAAATCGCCGGGTGGTGATGACGGCGCGGTTCCTCGCGGTGCGCGGACGCCTGCAACGCGCCGGCCTCGTGATCCATGTTGTCGCGGAAAACTTTATTGATCTCAGCGCCGAATTGTCATCGCTGCGCGACGGCGACCTTTATTCAGCGGATCCTTCCCGCGCACCGCATCCGGTGTCGGCTTCCCCACTTATCAAGAGCCGCAACTTTCATTGAGCACCTTTGCCCACGCACTTTCCCAGCACGCGCGCGAGGCGATCGGAAAACAATTTTGCATCCGCTGGCCGGTCGCCCTCCAGCACCCGAGCCTCGTCGAGCAGCAGATGCGCCGCATCCTCCTTGAGCGTCCGCTCGTCTTCGCCAAGCGCCGCGAGCGCGACCACAAGCTGGTGCCGCGGATTGACCTCCAGGATCGGCTTCGACGCCGCGCTCAGCCGCCCGGCGCCCGCTAGGATTTTTTCCAGCGCCCGGTCGGGACCTGAATCGGCGGCGACCAGACAGACTGCGCTATCTGTGAGCCTCTCCGAGGCGCGCACCTCGGCCACCGTGTCGCCGAGCGTAACTTTCATGAAGGCCAGAAAGTCTTTGACCGCATCATGCAATTGCGGTGCCGGCGCTTGTTGCGCGTCGAGCAGCGGAATGAGCGCCAGATCGGCCGCGCCTTGGGTCACCGATTTAAAAGATTTGCCCTCGAACCCAAGGCCAGCCATGACCCAGAAACTGTCCACCGGGTCGGGCAGCAACAGAACCTCGATGCCGCGGGCGCGGAAGCCTTCGAGATGCGGCGACGACTGCAGGCGCGCGAGATCGTCGCCGGCGAGATAAAAGATCGCCGTTTGATTGGGCTTGAGCGCGGCGACGTAATCCTTGAGGCTGCGCCAGCCGTCAGCGGCCGCCGTGGTCTTGAAGCGCGCCAGCGCCAGCAGCGCGTCGCGACGCTCGAAGTCCTCATAGATCCCTTCCTTCAGCACCGCGCCGAAGGTCCGCCAGATTTTCTCATAAGTTTGCGGCTCCCTGTCGGCGAGCCGTTCCAACTCGCCGAGCACGCGGCTGGTGGCGCCTTTCCTAATCGCGGCAAGCAGCGGGCTTTCCTGGATTTTTTCGCGGGAGACGTTGAGCGGCAGATCGGCGCTGTCGACCAACCCGCGAACGAAACGCAGATAGCGCGGCAGGATCTCCGCGTCGTCGGTGATGAAGACGCGCTTGACGTAAAGCTTGATGCGGCCCTTGCGGTCGGGATCGAACAGGTCGAAGGGCCGCGAGCTCGGAACAAACAGCAGCGTCGTATAGTCCTGCCGTCCTTCGGCATGGAAATGGATCGTCAGCGTCGGTTCGTCGAACTGGCCGGCGATGCTGCGATAAAAGTCGGTGTAATCCGCGGCCGTGATCTCGGACTTCGGCTTCGCCCACAAAGCCGCACCGTCGGTGATTTCGGCAGGCTCGGCGCCGGCGTTCTCGACGACCGCGATCGGCACCGGCACGTGACCCGATTGGGCCTTGACCAGGCGCTCGACGGTGAAGCGCTCGGTGTAGGACTTGGCGTCTTGCATCAGATTGAGCACCACGCGGGTGCCCCGGCGCGGGGCCTCGGCAGGGTCCGCGGGCGATACGGCGAAGGCGCCCTTGCCGTCGGACGACCAGAGCCAGGCCGCGTCCGTCCCGGCGCGGCGGGAGATCACATCGACACGTTCCGCGACCATGAACGCCGAATAGAAGCCGACACCGAACCGGCCGATCAGCGCGGTGTCCTCGCCGCCGCCCTGCCCGGCTTCCAAGCGATCGAGAAACGCCTTGGTGCCGGAGCGCGCGATGGTGCCGAGCGCCTCGACCATCTCGTCGCGGCTCATGCCGATGCCGTTGTCTTCCACGGTCAGCTGCCGTTTGTCGGCATCGATCGTCAGCGTGATGCGCGGCTTTGGGTCATCGCCGAGCAGCGCCGGCACGGCGATGGATTCGTAACGCAGCCGCTCGCAAGCGTCGGCGGCGTTGGCGATCAGCTCGCGCAGAAACACCGACTTGTCGGCATAGACCGAGTGCACCATCAGGTGCAGCAGCTTGGCGACGTCCGCTTCGAACGGGCGGCTTTCCGATTGGTACTCCTCTGTCACGGTCATGATGGATCCCCGGCGTATTGGCTAGGTTTTTTACGACGATTGTTGGCTCCGAAATGGCGAGAGGACGCCGCCAGGTCAAGACCTCGCGGCGTCCGGCCACCACCGGCTTGCAACGTCACCAAATCGCTAGGGCGCGGACTTCACGTCCGGGGTGTGGATGTGCTCGGGCCGCACCCCCACGGCTAAGAGCCGGCCGGGGATGCGGCGTAGCAGCGGAATTCTATCGAGCAACTTCAACAGCAGCGGCGGCTTCGGCCGCTGCGTGCCGGCGAGCGTCCGGCGGATGATCCGATTTTGCATGGTGAGTTGCAGCGCTTGCGTAAAGCGCACCGGGAATGTACGGCGCGCCTGGATCGCGCGCAGGTCTTCATCGCTCACCGTGCCGGCCTTGAGTGGAGCGGCGAGGCGGTTGGCGGCGGCGACCGCGTCCTGAACGGCAAGGTTGACGCCGACGCCGCCGATCGGCGACATCGCGTGGGCCGCGTCGCCGACGCAGAGAAGGCCCGGCCGCCACCATTGCCGCAGCCGGTCGACGGTGACGCTCAACAGCTTGATATCGTCCCAGCTTCTTAGTTCGCCGGCGCGGTCGGCAAGAAACGGCGACATCATCACCACCCGCTTGCGGAATGTGTCGAGACCCGCTGCTTGCACGCGGTCGATGCCGCCTTTCGGAATGACAAAGGCGCACTGCCAGTAGTCGCCACGGTTGAGCATGATCATCATCGCGCCGGCCTCGACGTGGCCGAACGTCTCGGTCTCGTCGGTTGGTTCACGCGGCAGCCGAAACCACAGCACATCCATCGGCGCGCCGTAATCGTCGCCCTTGAACCCGGCCTTGTCGCGCACCGTCGAGTGCCGGCCGTCGGCACCGACGACGAGGTCGGCGCGGATCGTTAGCTCGCCATCCGGCATCTTGGCGCGGAGCCCGACGACGCGGCCGCCTTGCTCGACCAGATCGGTCGCTTCCGTCCGCATGTGCAGATGGAAAGGCTCGTAGCGCTTGCCGTGCTCGGCGAGGAAATTGAGAAAATCCCACTGCGGCATCAGCGCGATGTATTTGCAGTAGGTCGGCAGATGCGTCAGATCGATCAAGCGCAGCCGCTGGTCGCCAACCTGGGCGCTCAGCCGCTCGACCTTCTGATGCGGCAGCTTGAGGAACTCCTCGAGCAGACCAAGCTCGTACATCAGCTCCAGCGTCGAAGGATGGATGGTGTCGCCGCGAAAGTCGCGAAAGAAATCGGCATGCTTCTCCAGCACCACGACATCGACGCCGGCGCGTGCCAGGAGGAAGCCGAACATCATCCCCGCCGGCCCGCCGCCGGCGATGCAGCACTGCGTGGTGATTGGCGACTTCGGCATCACCGTTCCCGCGGCCGCTGCTCCGCGCGCGCAGTCACGCGGAAGACGTTCAAGCCCGCCGCGGCGTCTGCGGCGCTACGCCGAGCTTCTTTTGCAGGTTGGTGGACGACGTCGTGTACTGGAACACCAGCCGCTTCTCCGGATAGACGTAGTGGTACGCTTTCTGCGCCATCAGCGCCGCCTCGTGGAAGCCGGACAGGATGAGCTTGAGTTTGCCGGGGTACCAGTTGATGTCGCCGATGGCGAAGATGCCGGGCGTGCTGGTCTCGAAGGCCGCCGTGTCGACCGGAAGGAGCTCGTTGTTCTTGAGCTCAAAACCCCAATTGGCGACCGGGCCGAGCTTCATGGTCAGGCCGAAGAACGGCAGCAACGCGTCGCAGGCGAGCTCCATGGTGGAGCCGTCGCCGGTCTTGACCATCGCCTTGCTGATCTGACCTTGGTCGCCTTGCAGTGCGGTCACTTGGCCTTGCACGAAGTCGATCTTGCCCTCGCCCACCAAGCTCATCATCTTGTTGACGCTGTCCGGCGCGGCGCGGAATTCGCTTCGCCGGTGCAAGAGCGTCAGGTGCTTGGCGATGGGCGCGAGGTTGAGCGTCCAATCGAGCGCGCTGTCGCCACCGCCGACGATGAGAACGCGCTGGCCACGAAATGCTTCCATCTTGCGCACGGCATAGAACACCGACGTGCCTTCGTACGGCTCGATGCCGGGGATCGGCGGACGCTTGGGCTGAAACGAGCCGCCGCCCGCGGCGATGACGACGACCTTACTCTCGAATTGCTTGCCCTGGTCGGTTGTCACGCGGAACAACGGATCGCCGATCTTCTCCACCTTCTCTACCATCTCGTTGAGATGGAATTGGGCGTTGAACGGCCTGATCTGCTGCAGCAGCGCGTCGACCAGGCCATGTGCGCTGGTGTAGGGAATGCCGGGAATGTCGTAGATCGGCTTCTCCGGATAAAGCTCCGCGCACTGCCCGCCGATCTTGTCGAGAATGTCGATGAGGTGCGCCTTCATGTCGAGCAGACCCAGCTCGAACACGGCAAACAGGCCGATCGGGCCCGCACCGATAATGACAACGTCGGTCTTGATAGGTTCGTCCATGTCGTATCCGTACTCGTGCCTAATTGATGGCGTCTGATGGTGTGAAGTCGCGAGTGTCTAGCGTGGTCGCCGCGGCAGGGGAAGAGCGGCGCTTGGCGCCAAGGCGCCGGCGCCGGATTCGTTCCGGCTAGGCCTGGCGCTCCGGCGTTCGCAGAATGAGGCCGTCGAGCTGCTCGCGCACTTTGATCTGGCATGACAGCCGCGAGTTAGGCTGTACGCCATAGGCGAAATCGAGCATATCCTCTTCCATCGGCGATGGCTCGCCGACCTTCTCCCGCCAGGCCTGATCGATATAGACGTGGCAGGTCGAGCAAGCACAAGCGCCGCCGCATTCCGCCTCGATGCCAGGCACGCCGTGCTTGATCGCCGTCTCCATGACGGTCGAGCCGACCTCGCCTTCGACCGTGCGAGCCGTCCCCGCGGCGTCGATGAAGGTGATTTTGACCATGGCGGAATGAAATGGCGGAATGGAATCGAAGGATTACAGTCGCGAGGGAGAAGCAAAATTCAACAAGCCGGACGCGGGCTCGCCTCTTCTAACGGCTCACGTCGCGTGGCGCCAGAGGCCAGAGATCGCATCAACAGGCGCGCGCCGGGTGGCGGAACGCTTCGGATCCAGACTTATGCGGGTGAGCGCCCAAGCGCACCGCAATCGCCGCGCAGACCTCAAAACTCGCCGCCTCAAGTTCCACAAGCGCCGCCTTCATGGCGTCTTCATCGGCTTGCGTAGCGGCTTGCTCCAATCGTTCAGCAGCCCGCGCCACGCGCCACGCGCCGACCCCGCGGGCGGAGCCTTTGAGGGTGTGGGCCGCAGCGGCTACGAGGCCGGGTTCCGCGCCCACGATACGCTTCAGAATGAGGCTGTTTTGGCGCGCGAAAATCTCCAAGACCTCATGCTCGAGGCGATGGTCGCCAAGCGTCATGCGCCCAAGGTGATTTTCGTCAAGGGTGGCCAGCTCTTGCTCTTGGTCAGGCAAGGCCAACGGGCGCGCTGCAATCATGGCCTCCTCATCGCGGCTTCTTTCAAACGGCCGCCACGATGCGCGCGGAGCGACGAAAAGCCGGTAAATCTCGCTTCCGCAAAGAGATTCAGGCGGCTTATTTCAAGGCGATGGGTAAGGAACCTCTTACCCCGAATCGCTCAATCCGCCTGTTTCGGCCGGCTGCCCTGTTTCGGCCGGCTGCGAAGCTAGAGTGCTGGATGGAACGTGCTTGCCCCCGCGGCCCGGAACAGGTCACGCCCCGCCATAGGGCCGTTGTCGGCCCCAGACCGGCCGCATTGTTGGCCACAGTAATGACGCGCCAATCGCTCGCGGTCAGCCGGCGCGATCATGGTGACTAAACCGTTAACGATGATTAAAACATCGTTACCAATCCCGGTTTCCTTCGATCCGCCAGACCGATAGGATCGGCTACGGAAATGTGACGTGAGGGCGGGGGAGCCCTGTGTGGTGATTAGTGATTGCGACCATCACGCGCTCGTGGCGCGGCTTGAGTTTCCTCGGGCCGTCCCAGTCCGGCGTAACAGGCGAGGCGACGACCGATATGGCCAATAACCCCAAGAAGATCGTGGATCCGACCGAAGCCGCGCTGTCGGCGATCCAGGAAGCGCTTAAAGTCCGCGACGACGACCAGCCGGATAGCGAGCCCGAAGCCACCCCCCAGACGCTTGGCAGCGCCGCCACCGACCGCTGGCCCGACGTCCCGCCGGCGCCGGCCGCCGACGTGCCCTTCGACTCCGGCGAGACCGCCGCCCGCAGCGGCGATGCTCAAGCCCTTCGCGCCGCCAATGACGATCAGCAATCCATCGGACAAATCCTGCACGCGCTGCAGCATCGACCTGCGCACGCGTCCTATGTTGTCGCCGCCGTGTTCTCCTTCGTCTGGGTGATGGGCTGCGTCGCGTTGTCCTGGGCCTATCTGGGCGATCTCAACGCGGCGCTTGGCCCTGGCCGCTCGCCGGCCGCCATCATGATCGGCCTCGGGGCCGCGGCGCTGTTGCCGATCATCTTCTTCTTCGGCCTGGCGCATATGGCTGGGCGCGCACAGGAATTGCGGCTGGTTGCGCAATCGATGGCGAAAGTAGCCATGCGGCTCGCCGAGCCCGAGGGGATGGCGCAGGATTCCATGGTTACCGTCGGACAGGCGATACGCCGCGAAGTGGCAGCGATGGGCGACGGCGTCGAGCGCGCGCTTGCGCGCGCCAGCGAGCTCGAAGCGCTGGTGCGCAATGAGGTTGCAGCTCTTGAACGCACTTACAGCGACAACGAGGTGCGCATCCGCGGCCTGTTGCAGGAACTCGCCACTCAGCGCGACACTCTTGTGGGACAAGCCGAGCAGGTGCGTTCCGCCATCAACAACGTCCACGTCGATCTGACGCAGGACCTTTCAACGATCAGTGATCTCGTCGGGCAGCAGGTCAATGAAGCCGCCGAGCGCATCACCCATTCGCTGGCCGAGAAGGGCGAGAACATCACGCTAACGCTCGGTCAGATCAGCGACACCATGATCCAGCAGCTCAGCGAGCGCGGCGAAGATCTGCTGGCGCGGCTGGAGACGGCGAGCGACGAGACCTCGCGCGCGATCGCCTTGGCAAGCGACCAGCTGACCTCGGGCTTGAACTTCAAGACCGACCATATCGGCGAGGAATTTGCTGAAATCGCCCGCGGTCTCGAAGATATGGTATCATCGCGGCTCGATCGGGTCACCGACGACTTTTCCGAAAAATCTTTGGCGATCGTCGACACCATGGTCGGACGCTCGCAGGAGCTCACCGACGCGATCGTCAACACGTCGAGCCAGATTGCCGAGACCATCGCCACGCGCGCCGACGAGGTTAACAGCACCATCAAAGCTTCCGGCGAATCGATCATCCTCGACCTCAATTTGCGCGGCAGCGATGTGGCGCAGAAGCTCGAGCAGGCCGGAGCGCGTGTCACCGAGGCCCTGATTTCGCGCGGCACGGCCATGACCGACACGCTGCGCCAGAGCGCCGAGCAGGTCACCGAGACCCTCATGTCGCGCGGTACCACGGTGACGGATGCGCTTCGCCAGAGCGCCGAGCAGGTGGCCGAGGCCGTCGCCGCGCGCGGCGACGAAATAAAGCAGATGCTGGCGACACGGCTGGCCGCGTTCGAGGAGATGTTCGACCATTCAGGCGCCGAGCTCGGCGAGAGGATTTCGCGCGATTCGTCGACCCTCGGCAATCTCATCACTCGGCATCTCGCCGAATTCGACCGAACGGTAAAGACCTACGGCTCCGAACTCGTCGAACGGCTCGGCGCCCGCACCCAGGACGTCTCGGAGTCGATGCGCAGTTATGTCGACAGTTTCGACAATCGCGTCACCGCCAAGGCTACCGAAGTCACTACGGCGCTAGACCAGCGTCTGTCAAACTTCCAGGAAGCACTCGACAGCCGCTCGCAGACACTCACCGAGGCGCTGTCCAATCGCGTCATGGACATTGCCAAGACGCTCACCGAGGGCGGCCGGGAAGTCGTTACCGCGGTCGACAAGCGCATTGCCGAGGTCACCGCAGTCATCGACGCGCGTGGCGCAAAAGTCGCCGAAACCATCGGTGAACGCGCCGCCGAAATCGACAAGACTCTGGGCGGCCAAGCGCTGCGGGTCGCTAACACGCTCGACAGCCGCATCAGCCAACTCGAACAGCTCCTGGTGGGACGGGCCGAAGCCGTCACCCAGCAGATCGAGGTGCGTAGCCGCGCCGCCGCGGACCTGCTCAACGCCCGGCTCGAAGAACTTTCGGAATCGATCAAGGTCAATTCCGGCAACGCCGAGCAGGCGCTCGGTCAGCTTGCCGCCAGGACGGTCGAAGCGCTCGGCAAGAGCGCGGCGGCGGGCGCGGCCGCGACCGAAGCCTTAAACCGCAGTGCGGTCGAGGCGACGGTGTCGCTCAATCGCAGCGCCGGCGCGCTGAGCAACACCATCGGCAAGACCGCCGCAACCGCCGAGGAAGTCATCGGCAAGAGCGCCGCAACCGCCGAGGAAGTCATCGGCAAGAGCGCCGCAACCGCCGAGGAAGTCATCGGCAAGAGCGCCGCAACCGCCAATGACGTCATTGGTAAGAGCGTCGCGGCCGCCGGAGAAGCCCTCGGTAAGAGTGCTGCCGCCGCCAGTGACGTCATCAGCAAGACGACTGCCACCGCCACCGACCTCATTGCGCGAAGCGCCGCCGCCACGAGCGGGACAATCGGGCGCACCGCCAGCGAGGCCGAACGGACGCTCAGCGGCATCAGCAGCGAGGTGGCGCGAAGCGCCACCGCGGCGACTGAGGCGATCGGGCGCAGCGCCAGCGACGCCGAACACACGCTGAGCGGTATCAGCGTTGAGGTGGCGCGAAGCGCCGAGGCCACGACCGAAGCGATCGGCCGCAGCGCCAGCGCGGCCGAACGCATGCTCAGCGGCGTCAGCACCGAGGTTGCCCGCAACGTCACCGACAAGGCCGGTGAGATCACGGCCGCCGTATCGCAGCGCGTCGGCGACATGACGCGCCTGCTCGACGAGAAATCGAATGGGCTGCTCGCCGCACTTTCCGGCAAGGGCCAGGAGTTCGCCGGCGAGGTCGACCGCATCACCGATCAGGCCGTCAAATCGATCGAGGCGAAGAGCTTCGTCTTCACCCAGGCCATGATGGACAATAGCGAGGAGATCGCGCGGCTCATCAATGAAGCGAGCCAGACCGCTACCATGGCGATGACGCGAACTCTCGGCCAATTGCAGGAAGGCGCTCAGGGCGTCACCGAAGCAGCGAAGTCGACGATCACCCGGACGCTCGACGACTTGCAAGGCGCGACCAGGCTCGTCGTCGAGGAGTCGAAGCAGACAGCCGCCGCGACCGTCGCCGAGATGGTGGAGACGCACAACATGCTGCGCTCCGACACCACGGCGCTGTTCGAGCGCCTGCGCGAAGCCAACATCCTGCTGCAAGAGGTGCTTAGCGGCGCCCACGACAATATGAGTTCGCTGGAACGCACGATGGTGACGCGCGTTTCCGAATTCGTCACCGCCATGAGCGACCTCAACGCCAAGAGCGCGACCTCCACCGGCGCGGTGGAGCAACACCTCGGCCATTTCACCGCCGCGACCGGCAAGGCGTTGCAGGAGCTCGGTGAACTGGCGACCCAGTTCAGCACGCACGGGCGCACGCTGGCCGATGCGGTGGAGCTTCTGGACAAGAGCAACCGCCGCTCCGAGGAATCGGTCGCCAGCCGGCGTGCCAGCATCGAGACCATGGTTTCGACGCTCGATGCGCGCACCGAGGATTTCGGGCAGCGTCTGCAGCGCTTTTCCAGTCTGCTGGACGAATCGCTCGATGCGGCGACCATGCGGGCACGGGAAATCGCCAGTGTCGTCGCCGAGACGAGCAATGAAAGCGTGAACTCAATCGAGCAGAGCTTCGCGTTGGTGCGCGCGACCTCGGAGGATGAGCGCAAGCGCACCAGCGAGACCTTGAACGCGGTCTACGACGAAGCCGCGACTCAGGTGCATGCGATGTTCGATCAATCCGCCGCGCGTTTCACCGAGATCATGCAGGGCATGAAGCAAATGGCGGCGGAAATGCAGCAGGAGCTGGAGACGACGCGCGCCGAGTTGCGCCGCGGCGTCTTCGAACTGCCGCAGGAGACCGCCGAGAGCGCGGCGCAAATGCGGCGCGTCATCGTCGACCAGATCGAGGCCTTGGCCGAACTCAATCGCATTGTCGCCCGTCACGGCCGCACCCTCGACACCGCCGAGCCGGTGCGGCGCGAGCCGGAGCCGGCCTATGCCGGCGGCGGCGGACGCACGCCGGCGCGGCCGATGCGCGGGGATATCGCGGCGACCCCGCAGACGGCGGTGCGTGCCGACATTACCGGCGCGCCACCGCGACGGCCTGAGCAACCCCCGCTCAACCCCGCTCAGAATGCCGGCAGCGGCCGTAACGGCGGCTGGCTCAGCGATCTGTTGTCGCGCGCCTCGCGCGAGGAGAGCCCGCCCATTGCCCCGCCCTCCCCGCGCGAAGCTGCGCGCGGTGAAGAGCGCCCGCCGCGCGAGGGTATCGACTCGCTCGATTCGCTCGCGGTCGACGTCGCCCGCATGATCGACCACGAAGCAGCCGCCGAACTGTGGGAGCGTTATAACCTTGGCGAACGCGGCCTATTCACCCGTCGCCTCTACACGGCCCAGGGTCAAAAGGCGTTCGATGAAATTCGCCGCAAGTACCGCGCCGATCCCGAATTCCGGCAGACCGTCGAGCAGTACATCAACGAATTCGAGCGGCTCCTGGAGGATGTTTCGCGCGGCGACCGCGGCGCGGCGGTGGTACGCAATTACCTTACGTCGGACACCGGCAAGGTCTACACCATGCTGGCGCACGCCGCCGGACGGTTCGAACAGTAAGCGCCGTTGCGTGTGGCGCCCGCCGTTGGTGCGCCGAGCGCATCGCGCGGGCGCATGACGAGCATGCCGCAGCGGACCGCTGGATTTGCGCACCTGCGCCGAAAACGGTCAATGACGGTCTTGCTTGCCGAGCGACCGCGGCGTTACCGTTCGCCCCATGGAAGCCCCGGTTTCCTTACCCACCGCCGCGGATATCGATGAGGCCGCCCGTCGGCTCGCCGGGGTTGCCTTGCACACGCCGCTGCTCACCTCGGCAATGCTCGATGCCATGACCGGGGGCCGCGTTTTTCTCAAGGCCGAGACCTTACAGCACACCGGCTCATTCAAGTTCCGCGGTGCCTACAACAAGCTCGCTGCGATTCCGCCCGAGCGGCGGGCCACCGGCGTCGTGGCGTTCTCATCCGGCAATCACGCGCAGGGCGTGGCGGCGGCGGCGCGGCTCCTCGGCATGCCTTGCGTGATCGTCATGCCGCACGACGCGCCGCGCGGCAAACGCGAGCGCACTGCGGCACTCGGCGCCGAGCTCGTGTTCTACGACCGCGCGCGCGACGACCGCGAGGCGATCGCCAGCGACATCGCGGCGCGGCGCGGCGCCGTTCTAGTGCCACCCTACGACGACGCGCTGATCATCGCCGGCCAGGGCACGGCCGGCCGCGAGATCGTCGAGGATTTGAGCGCGCTCGGGCTGGTGCCCGATGTAGTCGTGGTCACCGCGTCGGGCGGCGGGCTGACGGCCGGCATTGCACTGGCAGTGCGGGCGCGCGTGCCGAAGGCGGCGATCTACACCGCCGAGCCGCAGAATTTTGACGACCACGCGCGCTCGTTTCGCAGCGGCCAGCGCGAGCAGAACGCGGCATTGAGCGGGACAATCTGCGACGCGCTCATGGCGCGCACGCCGGGCAAGCTCACCTTCGCCATCAACCGATCGCTGGTCGGCGCCGGCGTTGTCGCCAGCGACGAGGAGGTCGTTGCCGCCGTCGCCTTTGCATTTTCAGAATTGAAGCTGGTGGTCGAGCCGGGCGGCGCCGTGGCGCTTGCCGCGCTGATGACCGGCAAGGTCGACGTCACCGGCAAAATCGCGGTGGCCGTCCTATCCGGCGGCAACATCGATCCGGAACTGTTCTCGCGGCTGGTCGCCTAGCGAACGGTTCTCCCATCGTCGCCGCTACTCACCCACCGTTGCGCCAGCGGACGAAGGAGCCATCGCAAAACGCGCCGCCGTAAGTTCCGCCCCGCGCAATATCGGCGGAACAAATTCTAGGCGCCGGCGCCCGGCAAGAAGCAGCGGATTTGTGTCGCCCCTTCCGCATCCATATAGGGCCACACCACGGCCGGGCCGAAGCGATTCGGCTCGGTCACGACCGCCGATTCAGGAACAAATATCCATTCGCCGTGAAGCCGCACCCGATAGCGGCCCTCTTGCGTGTCCCAGTCGACGTCCTGGATACTCACGCCGTCGGCAAAGGAACAGCACAAGCCTTTCCCGCTCGCGAGTTGATCGAACCACGCATGGAGCGGTGAGTTGGCATAGCGGCCGTCATCGCGCGCGGACACGCTGCTCGGAACAAAAGCACTCACGCACAACGCCACAACCGCCAAAGCAGGACCGGTGAGTCTGTGCATCGTGGCCTCCAGATGATCGCTTTATGCGGACTGACAACGAGAAGGTCCGGCAGACCTGGAGAGAACGAACTTGCCTGCGCGTTGTTGTTGATCCGCATCGACTCATGGAAAGCAACTTCCGTGCCGTTTACCGAATCACGCCAATGGGAGAACATCTTTCGTTAACAGAGTATGAACGCATGCGAAAATCGCGGCGCACAAGCGAGCAGGCCGGCGCGCGTTGAGCACGCCCGATCCGGCACAGGTGGTAACGGCGGAGTGCTGGCTGCAGAGGGCGATGAGTTCTTCCTCGCTCAGGGCGCGCAAGGCCGCGAGCGAATCGTTTGCCGCGGCGCGTGGCAAAGGCGACGGCGGATCTACAAGGACAGGCGATGTCGCACGGTCGCTCAACTTTCGACAAATAAGGATCGTTGGTCATGGTGCCCCGGCTGACGGCAATTCAAACGGCACAATGGCCGCGACGGCAATCGGATCGAGGTATCGTGATCCGGAGAACCCGTAGGATCGCCGCCCTCGGAGGGCATTGGGCCGGCTCAGCCCCACAGTACTGGGTCGGGCGGATAAACAAGGCTGCCCTCATAGCGCAAGCCGTCGGCGCGATCCGAGGCGAGCAGCAACGGACCGTCGAGATCGACCCAACGCGCACGCTGCGCCACAAGCATCGCCGGCGCCATCGCTAGCGACGTTGCGACCATGCAGCCGACCATGACGGCAAAGCCGCGCCGCTCCGCCTCGGCGGCGAGCGCCAGCGCCTCGGTGAGGCCGCCGGCCTTGTCCAGCTTGATATTGACGACGTCGTACTTACCGGTGAGCGCATCGAGCGAAGCGCGGTCGTGCACGCTCTCGTCGGCGCAGACTGGAACCGGGTGCTTGATGCGCGCGAGCGCCTCGTCGCGGCCCTCCGGGAGAGGCTGTTCGATGAGCGTGACGCCGGCATCGGCGCAGGCGGCGAGGTTTGCCTTGAAATTGTCCAGGTTCCAGCCCTCGTTGGCGTCGACGATCAGTTGCGCCCGGGGCGCGGCGCGGCGCACCGCCCCGATCCGCGTGCCATCGTCGTCGCCGCCGAGCTTCACCTTGAGCAAGGGCCGCCATGCGGCCTGCTCGGCCGCCGCCGCCATCGCCGCCGCCGAGCCGAGCGAGATGGTGTAGGCGGTGGTCAGCGGCCCAGGTACGCCCAGACCGGCCAATTCGTGGACCTGCCGGCCGGCCCGCTTCGCCTTAACGTCCCAGTAAGCACAATCGAGTGCATTACGGGCAGCACCGGCTGGCATGGCGCGCTGCAGGGCGCCGCGGTCGAGGCCCCGCCCCAGCACCGGGCGTTCGGCTTCGATCGCTGCCACAATGCCGTCCGAAGTTTCGCCGTAGCGTGCGTAGGGGACGGACTCGCCGCGGCCGCGGTGGGTGCCATCGCTCAGTTCGGCCACCACCACGACGGCTTCGGTCTTGCTACCGCGGCTGATGGCGAAGACACCGGCCAGCGGCCACCGCTCGATCCGGACGGAGAGTTCCATGCAAGGGGCAATATGACCGGGGATATCTCGCGGGCTCAAGGGTCGCAAAGCGCTTCCGGCCCGGCGCGGAGTATAAAAGCTTGAGCGCGGCCTCGCTGACCGCCACGGCCGAGGGCGAACGCGTAGCGCTCGCCGCGACCGGCGCCTGGACGGCCGAGCGCGCCGCCGAGCTTGAAGAAATCATCGACCAGACCGTCCGACGCTACCAGGGCGCGAGCGACGTCGTCATCGACCTCGCCAAGCTTGAACGGCTGGATACCTTCGGCGCGTGGTTGATTGAGCGCCTTAAGCGCGCCTTCACCGGGCGCGGCTCGACTGCGCGCGTCATCGGCCTCTCGGACGCCGATCGCGGCCTCATGGAGGAACTGCAACTTGCCAATCATGCGCCGGGGCAAGACAACGCCGGGGCTAACCGCATCGCGATTGCGCTCGACTCACTCGGCCGCGCCGTGGCCGAAATCGGCTGGTCGCTCGTCCGACTTGCCCATCTGCTCGGTGCGCTGACCACTGCCGTGCTGCGAACGATCGCGCATCCGATGCGACTGCGTTTGACCTCGGTGGTGCATCATTTGGAACGGGTCGGCTGGCGCGCGGTGCCGATCATTCTGCTGAGCACGTTCGTGATTGGCGCCATTCTTGCTCAGCAGGGCATTTTCCGTTTCCGCACTTTCGGCGCCGACGTCTATGTCGTCGACATGGTCAGCGTCCTGGTATTGCGCGAAGTCGGCGTGCTTATCGTCTGCGTGATGGTCGCTGGCCGCTCCGGCAGCGCCTATACCGCCGAGCTCGGCGCGATGAAGATGCGCGAGGAGATCGACGCGCTGCGAACCATGGGCCTTGATCCCATCGAGGTGCTGGTGCTGCCGCGTATCGTGGCGCTCGTCGTTGCCGTGCCGTTGCTGACGTTTCTCGGCTCAATGGCGGCGCTCTATGGCGCTGGCCTTGTCTGCTGGCTCTACGGCGGCATGGCGCCTGAGATTTTCCTGGCGCGGCTGCGCGAAGCGATCTGGCTGCCGACATTCGAGGTCGGCATGATCAAGGCCCCGTTCATGGCGCTCATGATCGGGCTCGTTGCCTGCGTCGAAGGGTTCGAGGTGGACGGCAGCGCCGCCTCGCTCGGCCTCAGGACCACCTCTTCCGTGGTCAAATCGATTTTTCTTGTTATCGCACTCGACGGCGTGTTCGCCATGTTCTTCGCCGGCATTGGGATGTAAGGCATGACGAATAACGCAGCGGTAATCAGCGTGCGCGACCTGGTCGTCGGCTTCGGCGACGTCACTGTGCTCGATCATGCGGCGCTCGACGTCTTCGAAGGCGAGATTCTCGGCTTTGTCGGCGGTTCCGGCGCCGGCAAATCGGTGTTGATGCGCACTATCATCGGGCTGCTGCCGAAGCGCCAGGGCACGATCGAAGTCTTCGGCGCCGACCTCGCGGCGCTCGGCGAGCGCGAGCGCCGCACGATCGAGCAGCGCTGGGGCGTGCTGTTCCAGCAAGGGGCGCTGTTTTCCTCGCTCACCGCGCTGCAGAATGTTCAGTTCCCGATCCGCGAATATCTCGATCTGTCGCCGCGCATGACCGAGGAGATCGCGCTCGCCAAGCTGGAAATGGTCGGTCTGAGCGCGGACGTGCGTGGCAAATATCCCGCCGAACTCTCCGGCGGCATGATCAAGCGGGTTGCGCTGGCGCGCGCGCTGGCGCTCGATCCCGATATCGTCTTCCTCGATGAGCCAACCTCCGGCCTCGATCCGATCGGCGCCGCCGAGTTCGACGAGTTGATCCGCACATTGCAGCGCACGCTCGGACTGAGCGTGTTCATGGTCACCCACGATCTCGACAGCCTGCACGCGGTCTGCGACCGCATCGCGGTGCTGTCCGAAGGCCGGGTGATCGCCTCAGGTCCGATCGAGACCATGCTCGCATCCGAGCATCCGTGGCTCAAATCCTATTTCCGGGGCAAACGCGGGCGCCAAAGTCAGCGCCTCGTCCACCACTAACGACCGCGCAGATAGGCCATTCATGGAAACCAAGGCCAACTACATCGTCACCGGCCTGTTCACGCTCGCCGTCATCGTCGGCGTGTTCGGCTTCATCTATTGGTTCCAGAACAGCGGCGGCGGCGGCGAGCGCGCCGTTTACCGCGTGGTGTTCGCCGGTTCGGTGTCTGGCCTGCGCACCGGCGCACCGGTGCTGTTCGATGGCGTCCGCGTCGGCGAAGTGACCGCGCTGGCGCTCGACGCGCACGATCCGCGCAAGGTCGAGGCCTCGATCTCGGTCGATCGCACGGTGCCCGTGCGCGCCGACACCAAGGTGACGCTCGATTTCCAGGGACTGACGGGCCTGGCCGAAGTCTCGCTCGCCGGCGGCGCGGCCGACGCGGCATTGATTGTTGCAAACGATGGCGGACCGCCGACCATTTATGCCGAGCCGAACGCCGGCGCCGACGTGACGCAGGCGGCGCGCAACGTGCTCGCCCGCATCGACGGCCTCGTCGCCGACAACGAGACGGCGATGCGGACCTCGCTGCGCAATATCGAGACGGTAACGGCGACGTTGGCACAGAACTCGGACCGGCTCAACAAGGTCATGGCCGGGCTCGAAAACCTCACCGGCAGCGGCGATAATCACGGCGAGATCGCCCAAGCCGCCGAGGCGATCCGCAAGCTTGCCGACAATCTCGACAAACGCACGGAAGAGATATCGACCGGGCTGGCGCAGTTCTCGAATTCGGGTCTCAGGCAATTCGAGGCGTTTGCAGTCGACGGTCGCCGCACGCTTGCCGAGCTCAACAAGGCGATCAAGAACATCGATCAGCACCCCAGTCGGCTGATCTTCGGGCGCTGAGAAGGCTCGTCAGGAACACGATCGCGGGCAACCGGCCGGTGAAGCTTACGCCGCGATGCCGGTTTTCTCTTCAATTGCGACGTCCGGCGGCTCGGCGAGCGGCCGCTCATTGCCGGTTTCGAACCAGGTGATGATCTCGAACCGGCCGTCGTCATGCTCGGCGACCGCGGTGCAGCTCTCCACCCAGTCGCCGCAATTGATGTAGCGGATGCCGAAATCCTCGTGGATCACGGCATGATGGATGTGGCCGCAGATGACGCCGTCAACATGGCGGCGCTGCGCCTCGGCGGCCAGCGTCTGCTCGAACGCGCCAATATAATTCACGGCATTCTTGACCTTGTGCTTCGCCCATTGCGACAGCGACCAGTAGGAAAAGCCGAGCCGGCGGCGCAGAGCGTTGAAATAGCGGTTCACCAGGATGGCAAAGTCGTAGGCGGTGTCGCCGAGCAGCGCCAGCCAGCGCGCATGCTTGACCACGAGGTCGAACACGTCGCCGTGTACCACTAGATAGCGGCGGCCGTCGGCGCCTTCGTGCGTCGCCGTCTCCGCCACCTCGATGCCGCCGAAATGCGTGCCGTAATAATCGCGCAGGAATTCGTCGTGATTGCCCGGCAGATAAATGAGGCGCGCGCCCTTGCGCGCCTTGCGCAGGAGCTTCTGCACCACGTCGTTGTGCGGCTGCGGCCAATACCAGCCGGAGCGCAATTGCCAGCCGTCGACGATGTCGCCGACCAGATAGATCGTCTCGGCATCGTGATAGCGCAGGAAGTCGAGCAGGCGTTCGGCCTGACAGCCGCGCGCGCCGAGATGCACATCAGAAATAAAGAGAGTACGGAACAGACGCGTGCCGTGCTCAAGTGTCACGATGTTTGATCTTCCGTCCGTTCGACATGGCCGAGCATATAAATTGATTTCATTGCAGGTGGATGACAGCAAACGTTAACGTTTCGTTGCTGCGCCGGAGTCACAACGCTGTCATGGCGCTGCGTTAAGCGATTCGGTGATGACAGCGCCGATTCTCGCCGCAGCGACGTTCTGCTTCACCGCCACCTTCATTCATGTCGCCAGCATCGTGATCGCCGCCGTGCGCCTGCGCCGGCGCACGCCGGGCGAGCCGCTGTCTCACCAAAAATTCCCCCCGGTCAGCCTGGTGCGCCCGCTATGCGGAATAGACAATTATGCCGCCGATACGCTCCGTTCGACGTTCGCGCTCGATTATCCGCGCTGCGAAATCTACTTCTGCGTCGCTTCCGCAAAGGATCCCGTCGTCCCGCTCATCGAAGCGTTGATGGCGGAACACGCCAACGCCGGCGCGCGGCTGCTGATCGGCGACGAGAGAGTGAGCTCAAATCCGAAACTCAACAATGTGCTCAAGGGCTGGCGCGCTGCCAAACATGATTGGATCGTGCTGGCCGACTCAAACGTGCTGATGCCGCGCGACTATATCCAGCTCTTATTCGCAAGCTGGCGGGCGGATACCGGCCTCGTCGCCTCGCCGCCGGTCGGCTGCCGGCCGCGCGGAGCTTGGGCGGAACTAGAATGCGCCTTCCTCAACACCTATCAGGCCCGCTGGCAGTATGTCGCCGACGCCCTCGGCTTTGGCTTCGCCCAGGGCAAGACCATGCTATGGCGACGCGCCGACCTCGAAGGCGCCGGCGGCATCGAGGCGCTTGCCAAGGAAGTCGCCGAGGACGCCGCCTCGACCAAGATCGTGCGCGACGCCGGTCTCAAAGTGCGGCTCGTCGACCAGCCATTCGCGCAGCCGCTCGGATATCGCAGCGCCGCCGAAGTATGGCGTCGGCAATTGCGCTGGGCGCGGCTGCGGCGCGCCAGCTTCCTGGCCTATTTCCTCCCCGAGGCGATCTCCGGCGGTGTGCTGCCGATGGTAACGCTCGCCGGCGTCGCCTTGGCGCTCGATCTGCCGCCCACCCTCAGCGTGGCCGCGCTGGGCGCACTCTGGTACGGCAGCGAAATGCTGCTCGCCGCGGCCGCCGGCTGGCACCTTTCGCCGCGCTACCCGCTCTGCTGCCTGGCGCGCGACCTCCTGTTACCCGTGCTCTTCATCAACGCGATGCGCGGCGACGACTTCGTCTGGCGCGGCAATGAAATGCAGGTCGAACGCATGCGGCCTCGTGGCATGATAGCGCTGGTGCGGCCTAGGCTTGCCGAGCTTGCTCCGGTGGCGCTTCGGTGCCTGCGTTCACGACGCGCCAGGATATCCTGACTTCGCAGCCCTGTCGGCAATGGCATCAAGCGCCGCGCGGTCGGCCGGAAAATCCGCCGCGATCCATGCCGCTTCGGCAGCGCGCAATGCGGTGCCGAGAGCGGGGCCTGCGGCAATGCCGCGGCGGGTGAAGTCCGCGGCCTTGAGCGGGAAGACCGGCGTCGGCCAACGTTGCGGCAAGCTCGCAAGCGCGTGCCAAGCGCGGTCGGCGACCCCCGCCTCTGACCGCGCCCAGGCGACAAACACGCGGTCGGCGAACGATTGCGGCCCGAGCTGGTAGAGCAGCGCGCGGGCGGCCTGCTCATCGGCCTGCGGCGCGATGCGCCACCAATGTTCCAGCGCCAAGAGGCGCTCGGATTCGGCGTTGGAGAGGCGAAGCCGCTGCGACAGCCGCTCCGCATCCTCCGCCACCCACACGCCGAGCGCGCCGAGGCGACGGACCGGGTCGGGCTTGACGCCCAGCGCCGCCTCGACCTTCACCGTATTCTCGAAGCTGGCGATGAACGCCACGCCGCCGAGCACCGCGCCGAGCAGCCCGCTCTCGACCATCACCGCGAGCGTCGGAGTCGCGCGCGCGGCGACGAACAGCTTCAGCAATTCCATGCGCACGCGCTCGCGCGACAGCGTCTCGAGGCCGGCCCGCGCCCTGATGCAGGCATGCAGGCCGGCCGGGTCCGGCGGGCCGTCGCCGAAATGCGCGTGAAAGCGGAAGAACCGCAGGATACGCAGAAAGTCTTCTTCGATCCGCCGCTGCGGCTCGCCGATGAAACGCACGCGGCGGGCGGCAAGGTCGTCGGCGCCGCCGACATAATCGTAAACCGTTCCGTCAGCCGAAGCCGAGAGCGCGTTGATGGTGAAGTCGCGCCGCTCGGCGTCCGTCTTCCAGTCGCGCCCGAAGGCGACGCGCGCCTTGCGTCCGAACGTCTCGACATCCCGGCGCAGCGTCGTGACTTCGACCGGTTGATGGTCCATGACCACGGTGACGGTGCCATGCTCGATGCCGGTCGGAACGGCCTTGCAGCCGGCCGCCGCCACCCGCCGCATCACCTCCTCCGGCACCGCCGTCGTCGCCACGTCGATTTCGTCGACCGGAAGGCGCAACAAGGCATTGCGCACGGCGCCGCCGACCACGCGCGCTTCTTCGCCGTCGCGATCGAGCAGCGCCAAGACCCGCGCCACCTCGCCATGTTTGAGCCAGGCGACGTCGCCGAGATGCGGTCTTGGCGTCACCGCGTCGTCCCCGGCACGAACTTGCCGTCCTCGATATGCGCCGGCACATAGGTCGAGCCCGGCGGCGCGCCGGAGAATTGCGCCAACAACAGAAAACTTGCCGCCATCAGCGCCAGCGAGGCGATGACGAGGCCGGCAAGCCGCGGCAACGTCCACGCTCTCGGCTGCAGGACGCCGGCGCGCGTCGCCAAGAGAAACGCCGCATAGAGAACGAAGGGGGCGAGAAACAGCCCAAGCTCGGTGAAGAACGGCCGGATCATGCGCCGTAGACCCGTTCGTAAAGGTTCCGCACAATACCCGCGGTGATGCCCCAAATGTAGCGATCTCCGAAGGGTATGGCGTAATAATCGCGCATAACGCCTTTCCAGTCGCGGCTGCCGCGCTGGTGATTGGCCGGATTCATCAGAAAAGCCAGCGGCACTTCGAACGTCTCGGTGACTTCGCGCGGATTGACCACGAGCGTAAAGTCCGGCTTGACGCGCGCGACCGTCGGCAAAATGCGGAATCCGGAAAAGGTCAGATAGAGATCGAGATAACCGAGCGGTTCGACCAAGCTCGGCGCCAGGCCGATTTCCTCCTTAGCCTCGCGCAGCGCCGCCGCGACCGGACTCTCGTCGTCCGGGTCGATCTTGCCGCCGGGAAAGGCAACCTGGCCGGCATGGCTGGCGAGTTCTTCCGTGCGCAGCGTCAGCAGCACCGTCGGTTCACGGCGATCGACGATCGGAACCAGGACCGCCGCCGGTCTGGTCGCGCTCACCCCGGCGCGCTCCCATAGTGCCGGATTGAGATCGAGATCGCCGCGCGCACCTTCAGCCAGAGGATCGGTCAGCGCCGGCGGCACATCGAGCCGAAGCCGCACCCGCGCGCGGTCAAAGAAATTCTCCGCCGCCGCGCGCGGCCGCAACGGTGCACGCTGATCACTCACGCCAATCCCTCACCTGGTCGGCCGGCGCCATCGGAAAGAACACGCCCATCGACGTGACGCCGAACATGATCTTGCCCTCAACCTCGCGCTCCTCGCCAAGTTCGACAAGGTCGAAGAACAGCGCGCGCTTGACCTTCGCCCACAGATCGCGGCGGACGTGAAGATAAGGTTTCAGGCCGCCGCTGCCCGCTTCGGGCTCGAAGCGCAACACATGCGAAGGCCCACAAGCAACCCAATCGTCGACATTGGTGCGGAAGTTGAGCACCCGGCCCGAGGATGATTCTTCGATCGTGAGTTCGACGGCCAGGAACGGCGCGTCGTCCACCTGGATGCCGCACTTCTCTACCGGCGTGACCAGGAAGTACTTGTCGCCCTCGCGTTTGAGCACCGAGGCGAACAGCTTGACCAGTGCCGGCCGGCCGATCGGCGTCTTCATGTAGAACCACGTACCGTCCGAGGCGATGCGCATGTCGAGATCGCCGCAGAACGGCGGATTCCAGCGCTCGACCGGCGGCGGCCCCTTCACCGCGGCGCGACTTAGCGCCCCTGTGATGGTCTCCAGCCCCGGCTGCCCTTCCTTCGCCATGGTTTGCCTCGAACCTACGCCTCGGACAGTCGCTCCGGGCAACCTCGCTCGGGGGATCGTGATCGCCGGAACGGTATCACCTCCGCGCCGAACCTAAGTTGTGTTCCCCGTGGATGAAAGAGTTGTCGCAAGTCAGCCTGAACCGAGCTGGCGCGTATATTGCATCGCAATAGCGGTGCGAACCTTGATGCTGTGATTCGTGCCGTGGCCGCGAATCTGATCCGATGAAGGCGGCACAAGACAAGGAGTCAACGATGCCTGCTGTCGGCGGTGACGGGCTCGAAAAGCTCGAAGACATGATCGTGCGCGCGGCCGAATCGAGCGCCGATCACGTGCGCGCGGCCAAGGCCGCGATCGGAACCGTCATCTTCGGCCAGGATAAGGTGATCGAGGAGGCCCTGGTGACCATCCTCTCAGGCGGCCATGCGCTGCTCCTCGGCGTGCCCGGTCTGGCCAAGACCAAGCTCGTCGACACCATGGGCACCGTGCTCGGGCTCGATGCACGACGCATCCAGTTTACGCCGGACCTCATGCCTTCGGACATTCTCGGCACCGAGGTACTGGAGGAGAGTCCCACGGGCAAGCGCAGCTTCCGCTTCCTGCCCGGTCCGGTCTTCGCCCAGCTTTTGATGGCCGACGAAATCAACCGCGCCAGTCCGCGCACCCAATCGGCTCTGCTGCAGGCCATGCAAGAGCATCACGTCACCGTCGCCGGCACACGCCACGATTTGCCCAAGCCTTTCCATGTGCTCGCCACGCAGAACCCGCTCGAGCAGGAAGGCACCTACCCGCTGCCGGAAGCCCAGCTCGACCGTTTCCTGATGGAAATTAATGTCGGCTATCCCGACCGCGCCGCCGAGCGAAAAATCCTGTTCGAGACAACGGGCGCCGAGGAAACGCGGGCAAAGCCGGCGATGACCGCCGAGGACCTGATGGCCGCGCAGCGCCTGGTGCGGCGGCTACCGGTCGGCGAATCCGTGGTCGAGGCCATCCTCGCGCTGGTGCGCTCGGCTCGGCCCGGGCCCGAAGGCGGCGAACCGGCCAAGCTGATCGCCTGGGGACCTTCTCCGCGCGCGAGCCAGGCGCTGATGCTGGCGGTGCGCGCCCGCGCGTTGCTGGAGAAGCGCTTCGCGCCCTCGATCGACGACGTGCTCGATCTCGCCGAGCCGGTGCTCAAACATCGTATGGCGCTCACGTTCACCGCGCGCGCGGAGGGCGAAAGCATCGAGGGGGTGATTGCGCGCCTGAAAGCGCGGATCGGATAGGCGGATGGCCGTCGAGCCGCGACGCACCTCCCATCATGACCGGCCGGTGGTGCAGCGCGCGGTCGGCGAAGGCGCGACGTTAGCCGCCGCGATGCCGCGGTTGATCTTGGAAGCGCGGCGTGTGGCGACCACGGTCATGCACGGCCTCCACGGTCGCCGGCGCGCCGGACCCGGCGAGAATTTTTGGCAATACCGCCGCTTCGTTTCCGGCGAGCCGGCTGCCCGCGTCGATTGGCGGCGCTCGGCGCGGGACGATCATCTCTATGTGCGCGAACAGGAATGGGAAGCCGCTCACACGGTCTGGATCTGGCCCGATCGCTCGCCCTCGATGGTATTCGCCTCGCCGCTGGTGCGCGACACCAAGCTCTACCGCGCGCTGGTCGTGGCGATGGCGCTCGCCGAGGTCCTGGTCGAAGGCGGCGAGCGCGTGGGAATTCCCGGCCTCATGCGCCCGACCGGCAGCCGCAATGTCATCGAGCGCATGGCGCAGGCGATTCTGCACGATCGCAGCGAACGCGCGAGCCTGCCGCCGGACTTCTCGCCCTTCCCGCTCGCCGAGATCGTGCTCTTGTCCGATCTGTGGAGCGACATTAGCGACGTGCGCCGCACGATCACCCAGCTCGCCGGCCGCGGCGCGCGCGGTCACGTCGTGCAGATCGTCGATCCCGCCGAGGAGACGTTTCCCTATTGGGGCCGCATTGAATTCGTCGAGCCGGAGGGCGGCGGCCGCATTACCGCCGGCCGCGCCCAGACTTGGCGAACGGATTATGCGGCGCGTGTTGCGCGCCACCGCGCCGAAATCCGCAGCGAGACCGACCGCCTCGCCTGGAGCTTCACGATCCATCGCACCGATCGGCCGGCCAGTGAGCTGCTGCTCGCGTTGCATGGCCGCATCGGCGCGGGCCTGGCAAACGGCAAAACGCGCCCGCCAAGGCTGGCCGAGCCGAGGGTGTCGGCATGATCGGCGGACTAGCGCTCGGTTTTGCTGAACCGTTGGTCCTGGTCGGGCTCCTCACCCTGCCGGTGCTATGGTGGCTGCTGCGGCTGATCCCGCCGCGCCCACGCCGCATCGACTTCCCGCCGACCCGGCTGCTCTTCGAGATTTCGCCCAAGGAAGAGACCCCGGCCCGCACGCCGTGGTGGCTCACTTTGATGCGGCTCCTGCTCGCGGCGCTGGTCATTATCGCCGCAGCGGGTCCGCAGTGGAATCCGCCGCTGGCGACGATGAAAGCGCGTGCGCCGATCGCGATCATGATCGATGACGGCTGGGCGGCCGCCGCCACCTGGGACGCGCGGCTTCGCACCGCGGACGACATCATCGCGCGCGCGGAAAGCGATCATCGCGCAGTGGCGCTGATTCCCCTTTCGGAAGGCATTCGCGACATTTCTTTCGCGACGGCGGGTTCCGCCCGCGTGCGGCTGCACCAGATCAAACCGGCACCGCACACGGTCGACCGCACCGAAGCGTTGCCGGCGATCTCGCGCTTCCTCGCCGACGCGCACGATATCGATCTCATTTGGCTCTCCGACGGCATCGATCTCGGCCGCGGCGAGTTCGTCAAGGACTTGGCGCAGACGTTTGACAACCGGGCGATGACCATCGTCACCGACGGCATTCCGGGGCCGCGAGCGCTCACCGCAGCTGACAATGCGGCAGGCGCGCTGAGCGTGAAGGTCCTGCGTGCCGCTCCTGGCGCGGCCGAGACCGGCACGGTGCGCGCGCTCGACCTCAAGGGCCTGCCGCTCGGCGAGGCGTCCTTTGCGTTCAAGCCGGCCGATCGCGAGACCGCCGCGCAATTCGATCTGCCGGTTGAAATTCGCAACGATATTGCGCGGATCGAGATCGCCGGCGAGCGCTCCGCGGGAGCCGTGCAACTGCTCGACAAGCGCTGGAGCCGCCGCACGATCGGCATCGTCTCCGGCGCGACTGCCGACACGTCGCAGCCGCTGTTGTCGTCAAGCTACTACATCGCCCGCGCGCTCGGCCCGTTCGCCGACGTGCGGCTTGCCCAAGCCGAGTCGCCGGCGGAGGCGGTGACGCATTTCCTCGATCAGCACGTGCCCATGCTGATCCTCGCCGATGTCGGCAACGTCGCCGGTGAAGCGCATGACCGCCTGGCTCGCTGGGTCGAGGATGGCGGCGTGCTGTTGCGCTTCGCCGGCCCGCGACTCGCCGCCTCCGACGACGATCTGGTGCCGGTGCAGCTGCGGCGTGGCGGTCGCACCCTCGGCGGCAGTTTGAGCTGGGACAAACCGCAACCGCTGGCCCCGTTCTCGCGCGACAGCCCGTTCAACGGCATGGCCGTGCCCGAGGACGTGACGGTCAGCCGGCAGGTGCTGGCGGAACCCGATGCCGCGCTGACGGAGAATACCTGGGCGACGCTGGCCGACGGCACGCCGCTCGTCACCGCTGCGCGTCGCGGCAAGGGCCTCATCGTGCTGTTTCACGTCACCGGCGACACGCGCTGGTCGAACTTGCCGCTCTCGGGTGCCTTCGTGGACATGCTCAAGCGCATCGTCGCGCTCGCCGGCACCGCGACCGTCGCCGAGATCGGCAATCCGAAGGCGAAGAACGTGCATGAGCCGGTGGCGCCGAGCCGCGTGCTCGACGGCTTTGGCAGTTTCGTCGCGCCGCCATCGACGGCCCGGCCGATACCGACGGACTTTTCCGGAAGCGCCAGCGCCGACCATCCGCCCGGCTTTTACGGCCCGCCGGAGAGTAACCTGGCGGTGAACACGCTGTCCGCCGCCGACCGCCTGGCACCGCTCGATTTTTCGCCGCTCAGCCGTGCCAGCCATGAAATCTATCGCAAGAACGAGCCGCAGGATCTGCGCGGGCCGATCCTCCTCGCGGCGTTCGGCCTTTTGTTGCTGGACACGCTGCTCGTGCTCTACCTCGGCGGCGCCATGGCGCGGTTGCTGCCTCGGCTTTCGCGCGCCGCGACCGCGGCGGTGCTGATCCTGGCGGCGCTTGCGCTCACCATGCCGCGCGCCGGTGCCGAAGATGCGCCGAATGCAGAGGCCCCCCGCTCGGCGCTCGAAACCAAGCTCGCCTACGTCGTCACTGGCGACCAGGATGTCGATTCGGTCAGCAAGGCCGGCCTTGGCGGCCTCACGCTCTTCCTCGCCCAGCGTACGGCGCTCGAGGCGGGCGAACCGATCGGGCTCGACCTCACGCGCGACGAACTTGTCTTCTATCCGCTGATCTATTGGCCGATCGTGCCGGGCGCCGCGCGACCCTCCGAGGAGGCGCTCAAGCGCATCGACTCCTACATGAAACAGGGCGGTACCGTGCTGTTCGATACCCGCGATGCGGTCGCGGCGCCGCCCGGCTCGGGCGGCGAGACACGCGGCCCGGGCATGATCGAGTTGCGCAAGATCCTGTCGTCGCTCGATATCCCCGAGCTCGAGCCGGTGCCGCGCGATCACGTCCTGACCAAGACGTTCTATCTGTTGCACGACTTCCCCGGCCGCTTCAATTCCGGCCAGCTTTGGGTCGAGGCCTTGCCGGCGGTGAACGAGGACGACGAGGCATCGCGCCGACCGGCTCGCGGAGGCGACGGGGTGTCCTCGATCATCATCACCTCGAACGACTTCGCCGGCGCCTGGGCCATGCGGCCGGACGGCCAGCCCATGCTGCCGATGGTCGAGGGCGAGCAGCGTCAGCGCGAGCTCGCATTCCGCGCCGGCGTCAACATCGTTATGTACACGCTCACCGGCAACTACAAGGCGGACCAGGTGCACGTGCCGGCACTGCTTGAACGGTTGGGGCAGTAGGAGGCGAACGTGAATCTCGGCGTCGCCTTTGCCCCGCTCGTCACAATCCAAGTCCTCTGGGCCGCCGTTGCGGCGGCCTGCATTCTCTCGTTGCTGCTGTTTGTATCGCGCAGCCGCGGCGCCGTGGTTCGGGCGCTGGCACTGGCCCTCATCGTGCTGGCGCTCGCCAATCCTTCGCTGACGCGCGAGGATCGCGACCCGCTCAGCTCGGTCGCCGTCGTCGTGGTCGATAAAAGCCCGAGCCAGAATTTCGGCGACCGCGCGCGGCAGACCATAGAGGCCCGCGCCGCCGTCGTCTCGCGCCTGAGCCGGATTCCCGGACTCGACGTGCGCGTGATCGAAGCCGGCCAATCGGATGGCGAGACCGACGGCACGCGCTTATTTACCGCGCTCGGTTCGGCGCTCGCCGACGTGCCTTCCGATCGCGTCGCCGGTGCGATCATGATCACCGACGGGCGGGTCCACGACGTACCAGCCGACGCCGGCGCGCTCGGCTTCGCCGCGCCCATTCACGCGCTTATCACCGGCAGCAGGGACGAGCGCGACCGCCGCGTCGCGCTGATTGCCGCGCCGCGTTTCGGCATCGTCGGGCAGTCGCAAACCGTCACCTACCGAGTCGAGGATCAAGGCGCCGACCGGGGCACGGCCCAGGTCACGGTGCGTCGCGACGGCGACGTCATCGAGACGCGCACCGTCGCCGTCGGCAGGCCGCAACAAGCCGACATTCCGATCCCTCACGCCGGCGCCAACATCGTCGAGATCGAGGCCGCGCCGCTGCAAGACGAACTCACGACCGTCAACAACCGCGCCGTGGTGAGCATCGATGGCGTGCGCGACAAGCTGCGCGTGCTTCTGGTCTCCGGCGAACCGAACGCCGGCGAACGGACCTGGCGCAACTTGCTCAAGTCGGACGCCTCGGTCGATCTCGTGCATTTCACCATTCTGCGCCCGCCGGAGAAGCAGGACGGCACGCCGATCAACGAACTGTCGCTGATCGCATTTCCCACGCGCGAACTATTCCAACAGAAGATCGGCGAGTTCCAGCTCATCATCTTCGATCGTTACGCGCATCAGGGCGTGCTGCCGATCATGTATTTCGACAACATCACCCGCTACGTGCGCGACGGCGGCGCGGTGCTGGTGGCAGCCGGTCCCGATTACGCCAGCCCGACGAGCATTTGGCGCACGCCGCTCGACGCCATCCTGCCGGCGGAGCCGAGCGGCAACGTCACCGAGCGCGGCTTTCACGCCCGCCTCACCGAGCTCGGCAAGCGCCATCCGGTGACGCGCGACCTCGAAGGTTCCGACAGCGATCCGCCGCACTGGAGCCGATGGTTCCGCCTTGTCGACACCAGGAACCCCACCGGCACGGCGGTGATGCAGGGACCCGACAAGAAGCCGCTGCTCATTCTTTCGCGCGAAGGCGAGGGACGCGTCGCGCTGCTGTTGTCCGACCAGCTCTGGCTGTGGGCGCGCGGCTTCGAAGGCGGCGGCCCGCATCTCGATCTGCTGCGCCGGCTGTCCCATTGGCTGATGAAAGAACCCGATCTCGAGGAGGAAGCTCTGCGCCTCACCGCGAGCGGACATGAACTCCTGGTGCGGCGGCAAACCATGGCCGAGGAGGTCGCCGACGTGACGCTGACCTCGCCCTCGGGAACGACGCGCACCCTCAAGCTTGCGCCGGTCGAGCCGGGCACGTGGCAAGGCAGCGTTCCGGCGTACGAGCTTGGGCTGTGGCGCGCGACCGACGGTAAGCTCAATGCTCTGGTCAGCATCGGTCCGGCGAATCCGCGCGAGTTCGCCGAAGTGACCTCCACCACCGACGTGCTGCAGCCCATCGCCGCGGCAACCGGCGGCGATTCCCGGCGGCTCGATAACGGCAGCGGCGTGAGCGTGCCGCGCATCATCGCGGTGCGTTCCGGCGACACTTACCACGGCGACGACTGGATCGGCCTGAAAATGCGCGACGCCAGCGTCGTCCGCGGCATCGGCGTGCTGCCGGTTTTTGCCGGCCTGTTAGGCCTGCTGCTGCTGCTCGGCAGTCTCGCCGGCACCTGGGCGCGCGAGGGGCGGTAAGCTCGAAAGCTGATTGTCTAGTCTGCTACGCGACGGCCCGCGCGTTGTTGCCGTGCGTCAGCTCGTCGACCTTGCGGACATGGGCGACTTCATGGCGCGCCGCCTCGTTGTGCGTGAACGTTTCGAGCGTCTCGGTTTCTTCTTCGCTGACCGGCGTCAAAGCCAGATCGGTATAGGGCTTGATCTTCTGCTCGCGCACGGCGCGTCGGCGCATGCGATCGAGCTCGATCCAATGCTTGGCGAGCCGGGCGTGCTTCGACACGGAAAGCTCGGCCGGCGATCGAGACGATACTTGAGGCGGAAGGCGCCGGCCTGCAGCGGGTGCAGCTTCTCGACCGGGAAGGCAGCGGAAAACGCGAACAACACCGCGAGCAGCCGCGACATCCCCATGCCGGACGCAGCGGCGCGGCGCAGGATGGTCATCTTGTGCTCAGGCGTGTAGTAGGCGGCCCAGGCGGCGTGATAGGCCGTCTCCCATTCCTCGCGCGTCATCTTGGGATGGGCCGCGGTGACGTGCTCGAGGTCGTATTTGTTCATGTCGGGGGCCATCCACACCCCTTTTTGCCATAGCACCTTGTGATCCTCGGAACCGGGCAGCGGCGTCAAATACATGAACTCGAGGATGTCGAGCGGCAGTTCCTTCTTGATGATCTCGATGTCTCGCAGCATCGTTTCTGGCGTATCGCCGGGGAATCCCATGATGAAGCCGGCGTAGATGAGGACGCCGGCATTCTTCCACGCCAGCAGCATCTGCCGATATTCGGTGATCTTGTTCTGCCGCTTCTTGGCCGCCAGCAAGTTCTCCGGGTTGATGTTTTCCCGCCCGATATAGACGCGGGTGACGCCGGCACGCGCCGCCTTCGCGATGAAGTTCGGGATCTTGTGGCACATCGTGTCGACCTGGATAACCAGCCGCAGATCGATCTTGTCCCGCTCGCGAATCTGAATCAGCCGATCGAAAATCAACTCCCAATCCTTGTTGCGGGCAAAATTATCGTCGGTGATGAAAAAGCGTCGAATGCCCTCGGCCCAGTGGCGCTTGATGAGTTGTTCGATATCGTCCGGCCAGCGGCGACGCGACTTGCGACCTTGAACGTTTATGATCGTGCAGAACGAGCATTGGAATGGACAGCCGCGGCCGGCGTCGAAGCTCGCGTGATTGTCAAACACCCAACGAACCGTCTGGCGCGGCAAATAGGGCGTGGGCGCGGATTCGAGCGACGGAAGATCGTCCATGTAATTGTAGATCGGTTTGAGTCTCCGGATGGCGGCATCCCGCAAGATTTGGTCGATTCGCCCGTCCTCGCATTCGCCGGCAAACAGCGTGCAGCCCATGTCGAGCTTCTCGTCTCTGCTCTCAAGCAAGGGACGCGTTTCAGGAATGATGGCGATGAATCTATTAGGGGCCGTCTGCGGCGGCTTGTTGGAATATAACTCAATGTATTTTGGTTTCCGGTTCCTATATTTGATCGCGTTCGGTTGTTACCTCCTTGCCTTCGTTTCGGAGTTGGCTTTTCCGAGAAAGGACACCGACGAACTCCCCGTCGTTTGGAGCGGACGGGCCATGAACGCTGCCCGTTAATCAGCCGGCGAACCGACGTGACACTGCGTAGTCTCGCCTCGATGAGTCCACGCCCAAGCCCTGCACGCTTGGCTATTCCGCCCGGATCGGTCCGGAGACGCTGTCGAAGGCGCCATCGACCAGTTCGGCGACCAAAAGCCGTGCCGGATCGACCGGGCCCGGCATGATGGCACGGCCCGGCGGAACGGGCTTGAAGCCGGATTTGCCGTAATACGGCTCGTCGCCGACCAGGATGACCAGCCGGTGACCCTTGGCACGCGCCTCCCGCAGAACGCGCGCGATCAAGGCCTGACCGACGCCGCGCTCGCGAAACGGCGGTTCGACCGTTAGCGGTCCGAGCAGCAGCGCCTTGGTTTCGCCGATGCGGATCGGCGAAAGCCGCACCGAGCCGACGAGCAGCGTGCCGACGCGCGCGGTGAACGACAGATCGATGCTGTGAGCGACGCGCTCGCGCAACCGGTAAGCGGTCTTGGCATAGCGGCCCGGACCGAACGTGCGCTCGTGCAGGCGCCCGATCGCCGGCGCGTCGCCCTCGGTTTCAGGCAGGATGGTCAACGAACTCTCGGTCATCGCACCGCCCACTAGGATCCTTATTTCAAAAGCCGCAAACGGGCGCGGCAACTCCGCGCGAAGGTTGGAATCATAACGGAAACTAGCACATCCAGGCGAAGCCAGGCGGGCACCCATGCGTTTGCATGAAACCGGGCAACCCTATCGCGGGCTCGATCCATGCTTACATACGTCCCGAGATTACAGTTGGAACTAGGCGACATGGCACTGGGATTGCTCGAACGAGGCGACTGGCGACAGGACGATCCCGGGCGCAATAAGGATGGCCGTTTCATTCGGCCGCCGACGACGTTTCGCAATTTCGTCACTGCCGACGGCAGCCCCGGTCCGACCGGCGAAGGCGGCTTCCCGGCGGAGGCAGGCCGCTACCATCTCTACGTCTCGCTCGCCTGCCCGTGGGCACACCGCACCCTCATCTTCCGCAAGCTCAGGCGGCTTGACGACGTAATCTCGGTCTCCGTGTTCGAGCCGATACTGAGCAAGCTGGGCTGGGAATTCGGCACAGGGCCGGGCGCGACGCTCGATGCCGTCAACGGCAAGTCGACGCTTGCCGAAATCTATCTCCTCACCAATCCCCGCTATACCGGCCGCGTGACCGTGCCGGTGCTCTGGGACAAGAAGCGGCGCACCATCGTCAATAACGAATCCTCTGAAATCATTCGCATGCTCAATTCCGCATTCGATGCATTCACGGATGTGCGCACCGACTATTATCCGCTCGAGCTGCGCGCCGAGATCGATCGCATCAACGACATCGTCTATGCGAACGTGAACAACGGCGTCTATCGCGCCGGCTTCGCCACCGCACAAGCGGCCTACGAGGAAGCGGCGCGCGCGCTGTTTGCCACGCTCGACCAACTCGAAGAGCGGCTGTCACGGCAGCGTTATCTGGTCGGGCGGCAGATCACGGAAGCGGATTGGCGGCTGTTCACGACGCTCATTCGCTTCGACGCCGTCTATTACAGCCACTTCAAATGCAATCTGCGGCGCATCGTCGACTATCCAAATCTGTGGAATTATCTGCGCGATCTTTATCAGGTGCCGGGCGTCGCCGACACCGTCAGTCTCGATCACATCAAGCGGCACTATTACGGCAGCCACCGCAACATCAACCCGACCGGCATCGTGCCGATCGGTCCGCTGCTCGACTTCACGCTGCTGCACGATCGCAGGCGGTTCGGCTGAACCCGCGCTGTGCATTGTCACATTACGGGCCTCTAATCCTCGACAATAAAAAAGCCGCGCCCGAGACAGGAGCGGCTTTTTTTCATTCGGCTTAGCTACCAGCCGTAGTCGTAATAACAGCTGTTGTAACCGTAGTAATAAGGACCGTTGTCATAGCAGTACGGCCAGCCTCCGTATGCGTAGAGGCCATCGTAGTCGCCCCACAAACCGCCAGCACCATAGCCTTTAGCGAAGCGGCCGTGCCCGAAATGGCCGTGGCCAAAGTGCCCGCCGGCAAAATGCCCACCGCCCATGGCGCCGATCCCGCGTAACAATCACCACAGATCGGTGACAGAACGTCCGGCGAGCACTTCGGCGATGCGCTGGCGCGTCGACGCTGTCGTTTCCTGCGGCAGCGCATCGGGTGCGAAAAAGCCGTGCGCCACGATTTCATGATTCGCTTGCGGCGTGGCGCTTTGCCGGAACGAACGCACGACGTAGAGCGCAACATGGTCACGCCGCGAGACGCGACGATTGAAATAGATTGCAAACAAAGCCGGCGCGCCGGTCAGTTCGATGTTGCCCTCCTCGCGCAGTTCGCGGGCCAGCGCCATCATCAGCGTCTCGCCGGTCTCGACGCCGCCGCCCGGCAGGTGCCAGCCGGAAATGTAGCTGTGCTTGACCAGGAACACGCGGCCCTCGGCGTCGAGGACGAGAGCGCGCACGCCGACAGTCAGTCCGCGCGCCAAGCGCCAATAAAAATGCAGGACGCGGCGGATGATTGGCTCGACGGGGCGGCGGATCGATTCAAGCTGCATAGCGCCACGACGATACGTCAGTCTCCGGGAAACCGCCGAATCGCCGGGCAAGCCCTGGTCTGGTGTTTAGAAACGTTCTAATATCAATCTTTGTGGACCGTCGGATCATCGGGGCGACACCGTGAAGCGTTTTGCCGATTTGAGTGAGCAAGAAATCCTGGCCCTCGCTATTTCCAACGAGGACGAGGACAACCGCATCTACCGCTCCTTCGCGGATGGCCTTCGCGGCTCCTATCCGGACACGGCGGCCATGTACGACAAGATGGCGATGGAGGAGATCGGGCATCGCGACATGTTGCTCGACCTCTACCGCAAGAAATTCGGCGAGTTTCTGCCGCTAATCAGGCGACAAGACGTGAAGGGCTTCGTCGCGCGCCGCCCAATCTGGCTCAACCGCCCACTGGCAATCGACGCGACGCGGAAGTTCGCCGAAGAAATGGAGTATGAGACCGCGCGATTCTACCGACGCGCGGCAGAAGCGGCGCGCGATGACGCCGTGCGCGATCTGCTGAACAAGCTCGCCGTGGCCGAGGACAAACACGAAAAACTCGCCCACGAGCTCGGCGAAAAGATCACCCCGACCGCGCGAGCCACCGAAGAGCAGACCGCACGGCGGATGTTTGTCCTGCAATATGTGCAGCCCGGGCTCGCCGGTCTCATGGACGGCTCGGTCTCGACCCTCGCCCCGCTGTTCGCGGCGGCCTTCGCCACCCACAACACCTGGTCGACGTTCCTGGTCGGGATGGCCGCCGCGGTAGGCGCCGGCATTTCGATGGGCTTCGCCGAGGCATTATCCGACGACGGCTCGCTCACCGGCCGCGGTGCGCCCGTGGTGCGCGGCGCGGTATGCGGGGTCATGACCACGATCGGCGGGCTCGGCCACGCCCTGCCCTATCTCATTCCCCATTTCTACGTGGCGACCGCGGTCGCGTTCGCCGTCGTCGCGGTGGAATTGGCGACGATATCCTGGATCCGCACCCGCTATATGGACACGCCGTTCTTGCAGGCTGCCTTCCAGGTCGTCGTCGGCGGCGTGCTGGTCTTCGTCGTCGGCATCCTCATCGGCAGCTCGTGAAGCGCGCGGCGCATTGTCGGCGCCATTGTTCCCGGCATGATTCGCGTAGCATCATGCCGCGATGTTCGTGCTCGGCCACCTCTCCGATCTGCATCTTGCCGCACGGCCGTGGCTCATGGAGCTCGCCGGCAAGCGCGGCCTCGGCTTCATCAATTGGCACCGCAAGCGCAAATTTATACACCGCAGCGAGGTGATCGAGGCGCTGACGCGCGACCTGAAGGCGTCCGCCCCCGACCATATCGCGGTGACCGGCGACCTCATCAATTTCTCGGTACCGGCGGAATACGTGCGGGTGCAAGCGTGGCTGAACGAGCTGGGGTCGCCATCCGATGTCACCGTCATTCCCGGCAATCATGACATCTATGTTCCGGGGGCAAAGCGCTGGCCGGTCAAGTACTGGGGCGAATACATGCGCGGCGACGATGGCGCTGGGAGCGGCACCTTTCCGTTCCTGCGCCGGCGCGGCGCGGTCGCGCTGATCGCGCTCTCCTCGGCGCTACCGACAGGACCATTCATGGCAACGGGCTCGCTCGGCGCGCAGCAGCTCGCCCGTTTCGCCGCGGCCCTCGAGGAAACCCGAAATCTGTTCCGGGTCGTGCTTATCCATCATCCGCCGAAGAGCCCGCCCAGCCGTTATTTGCGACGGCTCACCGACGGCGTCGAGTTTTGCCGCGTGCTGGCCGCCAAGGGGGCCGAACTCGTCCTCCACGGCCACGACCACCGCCGCTCGCTCATCTGGCTCGACGGTCCGCGCCAGACGATTCCCGTCGTCGGCGCTCCGTCGGCCTCTGCACGCGCAGCGCACGGCGACGAAGACGGCGCCGGCTATAATCTCTTTCGCATCGACGGCGAGCCCGGCGCCTGGCGCTGCGAGATGATCGCGCGGCAACGCGGCAACGACGGCAGCGTCCGCGAAGTCAATCGACAAATCCTGCATCCGGTCGCGCCGGCCTAAACCGCGGCCCGTCACTGCGATCTAAAATCGGCTGGCGACCAATAGTGCGACGACAATGAGCGTGACCACGCCTAAAACAAACCCGAGCGCGAGCGTGATCAGTCCGCGGCGGCGACGCCGCCGACTTTCGCGCGCGGCCTCCGGCCGTCCGACGCGGGTGATGAAATCGGGATCTTCGTCGAGCGCCCGCTCGCGCTCGATCAGGCGGCGCGCCACATAACCGGTGACGGCCTGGACGATGTCGGGGATGTCGTGCGACTCCGCGAGCACGTGGCGGCCGACGCGGGTATCGTGCAAAAAGCGGTAGACGCGCTTGTCGCGCGCCATGGCGACATGTGCGACGGCGTCGATCCACAGCCGCGGCGTGTCGCCACGGCTCAAGCCGCGGTCGAACAGTTCGACCTCCGGCGCAATCTCGGCAAACAGCGGATCGAGCGCCTCGTTGAGTAGTTCAAGGCGGGCCACTTCCGCATCGCGCAAATCGACGACGACGCTGGTGCGCTCAGCCGCCTCGACCCGCGCCAGATGCATCGCCTCTTTCAGCGGCGAGGGCGGTTGCGCCTCGCTCGCCGGCGCCGATGACTTGGCTTTTCGACCCCACATCTGCGTCCCCAGAGCATGATCCGGAAAAGCTGCCCCGGATTTGCTTCGGGGTGGAAGCCTATTTCGCAAGATCATGGTCCAACTGGCATTTTACACGATACACCAAAGGCGCGACCCACAGAAGCGTTGCGCGCCGACGCGAGCGGAAACGCAGAAATTATGGCGATTCGCGGGCCCAGCGGCCGATCCTTCTGACGGCGCGCCGACCCTTCCCCTCTCCCCAGTGGGGAGAGGGGCCCGAGCACCAGAGGTGCGAGGCCGGCGAGGGGGAACCGACCTCCCAATCTTTGCGGCGCTCAGCGCGAGATATATCCCACTATCTTGCCCACTCTAGTGATGGGCAATTTTGTGGTTGACCCCCGCCTCCCCAATTGGTTCGCTTGCCCCTAAAGAACGCGCGCAAAGCAACCCCAAAACAGCCGCGCGCCTTGGTCGAGGAAACCATTAGGAAGCGGCGGTGCCATGAAAGCCCAGCAACTGCTTCAGGAAATCTGCGATTATTGCCGCCAAACCGGGCTTGCCGAATCGACATTCGGGCGCCGCGCCGTCAATGACGGCAAGCTCGCCGCCCGGCTGCGCAATGGCGGTCGGATCACGACCGATACGCTCGACCGCATCCACGGCTTCATGGCTGCACACCCTCCCGATGGGCCACGTCCCATCGTCATCGAACGGAGCCGCGAAACCCGCCCGCCGCTTGCGGCCGCGGCGCCGGTCAAGCTGGGCGACCCGCAACGCAATTTCCGCTTCTTCGACAATCGGCAAAAGTATCTCCTCTTCGTCAACACCTGCAGCGAAAAGTGGGAAGTGGCGAGCCGCGTCTCCGAAGAGCTCACCCATATTCATCCACGGCCGCCGGCGGTGCGCGTCTTCGACGCCGGCGTCGGCGACGGCACGGTGCTGGTGCGGGTGATGCGCGCCATGCACGACCGCTTCGCCCACATGCCGTTTTACATGATCGGCAAGGAGATCAGCCTCGAGGACGTGCGGCTCACGCTGCAGAAAATGTCGGATCGCTTCTTCGAGCATCCGGCGACGGTCTTGGTGCTGACGAATCTCGCCTATGCGGATGCGCCGTGGCTCGCGGTCAAATCCCTCAATGCCGCGTCGAGTCTGGTCTGGCACGAACTGCCACTCACCGGCAATTCCGCCCACCGCTTCGAGCAGCAAATCATCGATCTCGAAAGTTTCCTGGCACTCAACTGGAAAGCCGGCGTCAGCCCGCGCACCGGCAATCCGATCTATGAGCGCCCGGTCGTGCTCGTCATCTATCGCGAAGACCACCGCTTCCTGCTCGACCCGATCATTCCCAGGCCCGGCGGCACCACCGCCAATTATGACCTGGTGATCGCCTCGCAGCCCTATCGCGCCCGCGCCCCGCTGGAGTTCAAGGCCAAGCGCGTGATCGCGCCGCTGGCGCGCGCGCTCGGCCCCGGCGGCCGGCTCATCGCCATTCATTCGCACGGCCAGGACCCGGGCATGGAGATCATCCAGAAAGTATGGCCGGACGATCATCCATTCATCCATGACCGTCATCAGATCCTCAGGGCGGTCAAGCACGAACTTGGTCCGGCCGGCCGCGATCTCAACTTCAACGCCTACGCCGACAACCGCTCTGTGTTTCGCTACGTCATGCACACGCTGCCTTCGGAAATCTCCGAATCGATTGGTACCTCGACGTTGTTCGCGGCGTGGAACGCGGCGATCTACGTGGCGCAGGTGGAGGATGACCGGCTGGGCGAAGTAGTCTCCGACGGCCGCTACATCGACGCCACGCGCGCAGTGCTGCGCGAGCGCGGCGGACTGTGGTTCTTCGACGAGTCCTATGTGATCTCCCGCCGCCGGGGCTGAGCGACGAACATGGCCGCCCAGGCAACCTTGCCGACTGAGATGCTTCCCGCCGCGGTTCAGCGCATTGCCGCGCTCATGGCGGGATTTTCGATCGAAGCGACGCGGCCTTCGGACGCCGACATCGCGGCACTGGCACCGCTCCGGCGCGGCACGCGCGTCTATCTCAGTGCGCCACCGAACCGCCCCGTGAACGAATCCGTCACGGCCGCGATTCGGCTGCGGGCGGCCGGCTGCGAGCCGGTGCCGCATCTCGCGGTGCGCAATTTCGGCAGCGTCGCGGCGTTCGACGATGTGCTGGCGCGGCTCACCGGCGAGGCCGGGGTCGACAACGTGCTTGTCATTGCCGGCGACCGCGGCGAATGCGGACCGTTCCGCCGCGCCATCGACGCCATCGACTCGGGCCTGCTGCGCCGGCGCGGCATCCTCACCATCGGCGTCGCCGGTTATCCGCAAGGCCATCCGCGCATCGGCGACAAAGAACTCGACCGCGCGCTCGCGGACAAGATCGCGGCCGCGGAGGCGATCGGACTGACCGTCGAGATCGTCACCCAGTTCTCCTTCGAAGCGCCGGCGATTCTCGACTTCATCGCGCGGCTGCGTGCGTTCGGCTTCGATCATCGGCTGCGCATCGGGCTGGTCGGTCCGACCAGCCTCGCGGCGCTGCTCCGCTACGCTAGCCGCTGCGGCGTGCGCGCCTCCGCGCAAGCGTTGGCGCGTCGCGCCGGCCTGATGCGCCAGATGTTCGCCCTGACCACGCCCGACGACCTAGTGCGGACGCTGGCAGAGGCGGCGCCCGCCGGCATCATGCCGCATTTCTTTTCCTTCGGCGGCATCGCCGCGACCAGCCGCTGGGCGCGCACCGTCGCCGACGGCGTTATCGCGCTCGACGCAAACGGCGGTTTTCGGGTCGAGGCACCGGCGCAGTAACGTTGCTCACACGCCGAGCTGCGCCGCCAAATCCTCGATGCCGTTCGCCGCGATATCGACCGCGACAGTCGGCGCGGTCTCGCCGCGACCTGGTCCGGCCTCGTTCGGCCGCGCGATATGGGCGGTGCGCAAGCCGAGCGCCGCGGCGGCGGCAAGATCACTGCTGTGCGCCGCCACCATCAGGCAGTCCTGCGGGGCGAGATCGAAGGCGTCGGCGGCGGAGAGATAGACGCGCGGCTTTGGCTTGTAGTCGCCGGCGAATTCGGCGCCGAGGATGGCATCCCAGGGAAAATCGTTGCGCCGCGCTAAATCGACCATGATGGAAACATTGCCGTTCGACAGCGGCGCCAAGAGATAATTGCGCCTAAGACGCGCCAAGCCGGCCGTCACGTCGGGCCAGGCGTCGAGCCGGTGCCAGGCGAGGTTGAGAGCGCGGCGTTCTTCGTCGCCCAGCGCGCCGAGCCCGAAGCGCGGCAGGATGCGATCGAGGTTGCGCCGGTGCAGCACGTCGAGCTTGCAGAACCGGATGCGGCCGGAGCGCACCTCTTCCATGGCGCCCTGATATTCGCCGCGCCAGGCATCCCCCAAGGCCGGCCAGTCGAGCGCATAGCCGCGCGGCTTGAGCACCGCCTCGGCCTCGCGCGCAACCCCGCCGCGCCAATCGACCAGCGTGCCGAAGACGTCGAACAACAGCGCTTTCACGGCGACCATGCCTCGCTTCTAGCGCAAGCTCCGCCGAAATGCCAAAACGAAGGCCGAGCAAGGTTGCGGAGATAAGTCGGATGATCATCGATGCCTGGGCCCAACATCCCACCGCGCGGCATTTGCAAGATCCGATCTTCGATTCACTGCGGCGATGGACCAAAGGCGCGCTGGCGCCGCAAAGCGAGCTGCCGCTTTCTGCCACCATCGCAGCCATGGATCAGGCCGGCGTCGGCAAGAGCTTGATCTCCGCCTGGTACGCGCCGCGCAACGTGATGATCTCCAATGACGAGGTCGCCGGTTTCGTTGCGCAGGCGCCGGACCGTCTGGTCGGGGTCGGCTCGGTCGACATCTCCAAGCCGATGCAGGCGGTCGGCGAAATCAGGCGTTGCGTCGAACAGCTGGGCTTCAAGGCCATTCGTGTTCTGCCCTGGCTGTGGGAGGCGCCGCCGACCGATCGGCGGTTCTATCCGGTCTATGTGGCGTGCTGCGACCTGGGCGTGCCGTTCTGCACGCAGATCGGCCATACCGGCCCGCTGATGCCGTCGGAGGTCGGGCGCCCGATTTATCTCGATCGGGTGGCGCTGGATTTTCCCGAACTGGTCATCGTCGGCGGCCATATCGGCTATCCGTGGACCGACGAGGCGATCGCGGTGGCGACCAAGCACCCGAACGTCTACATCGACACCTCGGCTTACACGGTGAAGCGCTATCCGGCCGCGCTGATCGACTATCTGCGCGCGCATGGCCGCAGCAAGGTTCTGTTCGGCACCAACTACCCGATGATCATGCCGGTCAAGGCGCTGGAAGGGATCGATGCGCTCGGCCTCGACGATGAGGTCAAAGCCATGTTCCTTTCCGAAAATGCGCGGCGCGTATTTAAGCTCGAAAGCTGTGGTTAGAGCATTTTCCGGAAAAGTGGACACCGGTTTTCCGTTCGAAAATGCGACCGGCAAGAATCTAGAGCGATACGATAACGGGCTCGACGCTTCGTTCCGTTTCCGCAAACCGAGAGGAAACCATGGCCAAATCGCCATCACCCCGCTCCCGATCGAACAAATCGCGCCGACCGCGCCGATCGCCCGCCCCCCGCCTGCCCGTGCTAGACATGGCGAGCTTGACCCGCGAGCAGCAGGCGCTGGTCGACGCGATCTCATCCGGCCCGCGCGGCCGCTTCAGCAACAGCGGTCCGTTTGCGGTCTATCTGCACGCGCCCGGCTTCGGTCATTTGGCGCAGCAGCTTGGCGGCTATGTGCGCCTAGGCACCAGCATGCCGCCGCGGCTGTCGGAGCTGGCGATCCTTTGCACCGCGCGATTTTGGCAGGCGCAATACGAATGGGTGGCGCACGCGGCGATCGCCGCCAAGCAAGGCGTGAAGCCGGCCACGATCCGCGATCTTCAGGCCGGCCGGACGCCGACATCGGCACCGCGCGACGAGATGGCGATCTACGCCTTCGTCCGGGAGCTGTACGCGACGCGGCGAGTCAGCGACGCCACGTACAAGCGCGTGCATAAACTTCTCGGCGATGCCGGGATGGTCGAGCTGGCCGGCATCCTCGGCTACTACGCTATGGTGTCGATGATACTCAACGTGTTCCGCATGCCGGTGCCCGAAGGCACGCCGGCGCCGTTCCGCGAGGCGAACAAATAGCCGGCACGGCGCCGCGCGCCTCTAATGCTTCATCTGCATCATGCCGCCGCCCTGCATCATCGTGCCGCCGCCGGCGGGAGCGCCGGGCATGGCGGCGCCGATGGCCGCGATCGGAAACTCGACGTCGACCGTACCGGCCTTCTCGAATTTGAGCGTCACCTCGACCATCTTGCCTTGTTCCAGGGGATGCTTGAGGTCGACGAACATCACGTGCAGGCTCGACGGCTTGAGCATGACGGTCTCGCCTGGCTTGATTTCGAGACCGCCTTCCACCGGCCGCATCTTCATCACGCCGCCCTCCATGGTCATGGTGTGGATTTGGCACTTCGCAGCGGCGTCGGTGGAGACGCAGCTCAGGCGATCGGGCGACGTACCGTTGTTGGTGACCGTCATGTAGCCGGCGCCGGAGCTTGCGGCCTTCGGCGTGGCTCGCGCCCAAGGCTGGGCGATGTGGATCGATCCGACATCATAATCGGCGGCTTCGGCGCCAGCCGCCGCAAATTGCGCCGCCGCCAGCGCCCACGCCGCGGTGAGGCCGTAACGGATAGACTTGGATGCAAAAGACTTGGCCGCAAAATATGTCATGGCATTGCTCCGTATCGGATACCCGCCCACAACGCCCTTGGCCGGAATTTAGGACAGATCGCTTCCGGTTGCCATGCGTCAAACGACGGCGGACATGCGCGATCCCCGGGCGGCGTTGAACTCGACGATGTCCTTCGCTATACGGGCATTCATGACCGGAGGGGCCCGCAGCGATCGGGCTTGTTCGGCGCCGTTCCCGCGGACGGCGCCATTCTGCTGCCAGAAATGAGCATGCCCGATGTCCAGTACGTTCGATAAAGTGGCTGATATCATTGCGGAAACCTGCGACATCCCGAGGGAGAACATCAAGCTGGAAAGCCACGCCATCAACGACCTCGAGATCGACAGTCTCGACTTCCTCGATATCGCCTTTGCCATCGACAAGACCTTCGGCATCAAGCTGCCGCTCGAGCAATGGACCCAGGAAGTCAACGAGGGCAAGGCGACCACCGACCAGTACTTCGTGCTGAAGAATCTGAGCGAGCAAATCGACAAGCTGGTCGCGGCGAAGGGCGCGTGAGGCGCCACCCATGCAGCTTGAATATTTTCAGATGATCGATCGCGTCGTCGAGATCGACGTCGGCGAGCGCCGGATTCGTGCGGTTTGCACCGTTCCGCGGCAGAGCACCGTGTTCGAGGGCCACTTTCCGAGCTACCCCCTGATGCCGGGCGTCCTGCTGATCGAATGCATGGCACAGACCACCGGCTGGCTAGTCAGCGTGCTCGGCGGCTTCGCCGCCATGCCGATTCTGGTCGGCGTCAAGGACGCCAAATTCCGCAGCCCGGTCTTTCCCGGCAGCTTGCTCGAATTCGAGGGCCGTGTGCAGCATGAGGGTTCGGGCTACGCCGTCGGCGAATGCGCTGGACGCCAGGACGGCAAGGTCGTCTGCGAGGCGGATTTGACGTATCGCATCATGCCCTATCCCACTCCGCAATTCCGCCAGGTGTTGTTTGATTGGGCGGAGCGGATCGACATCGCGGTCAAGGAGTTTGCCAAGTGACGGAACGCCGCGAGGTGTGGATCACCGGCGTCGGACTTGTGACCTGCCTGGGCGAAGGACTCGACGCAGCGTGGCGTCATTTGCAACGCGGCGATCCGCCGCCTTACGACGACAAGAGCTTTGCGCCTTACATCGTGCATCCGCTGGCGCCGATCGATTTCGACAAGCAGATCCCGAAGAAGAGCGATCAGCGGCAGATGGAGCTGTGGCAGCGCGTCGGCGTCTACGCCGCCGGCCTCGCCCTCGCCGACGCCGGCATTGCCGGCAAGCCCGATCTGCTCGACCACACCGATATGATCGTCGCCGCCGAGGGCGGCGAGCGCGACATCGCCGCCGACGCCGCGATCCTCAGCGGCATGCGCAGTGCGGACAAGCCCGGCGCCTTCCTCAACGAACGGCTGATGAGCGATCTGCGCCCGACCTTGTTCTTGGCGCAACTGCCGAACCTGCTCGCCGGCAATATCTCGATCGTGCACGGCGTGGTCGGATCCTCGCGAACGTTTCTCGGCGAGGAGCCCGCCGGCGTCGACGCCGTGCGCGTCGCGCAGGCGCGCATCGCCGCCGGACAAAGCGAATTGACGCTGGTCGGCGGCGCCTTTCATGCCACGCGCTGGGACGCGCTGCTGATCTACGAGGAGTCCGGCGCGCTGCTGCAGGACTCGTTCGCGCCGGTCTGGGATCGCGGTCCGCAAGGGGGCATCGCGCTGGGCAACATGGGCGCGTTCCTCATGCTCGAAAGCCGCGACCACGCGCAGGCCCGCGGCGCCCGCGCCCGGGGGCGGATTTTATCGGTTCGTTCCGACCGTAACCGGCGTCAGACGGGAGACATCGAGGCGACGCTCCGCCGCCAATGGGAGGCGATCGCCGCGCAGGTCGACCGCGCCCACGCTGGCATAATCTCCGGCGCCGCCGGGCTTGAACCGGCGACATCGGCGGAGCGCGCGGCGCTCAAGGACTTTGGCCTTCCCGTTCGCGCCACCGGGACGTATATCGGGCATGGTCTCGAGGCTCAATTTATGAGCAATCTGGGGATCGCCTGCGCAGCGCTGGAGCACGGTAGGCTGCCTGCACCAGCCGGAGTTGGGGATGTCGGGACGAGCCCGTCCGACCTCTCGCAGGTCGTGGTCACCAGCGTCGGCCACTGGCGCGGCGAAGGCTTGGCGCTGGTTGAACGGGTCGATTGAAGGAGAACGTCATGGCCGCGGCCATACGGGACAAGCTTAACCGCCCGATCGTCGCCATCACCGGAATCGGCGTCGTTACCTCGCTTGGCGTCGGCAAAACCGACAATTGGGCGAAGTTGGCCGGCGGCGTTTCCGGTATCCGCCGTATTTCACGCTTTCCGACCGACGGTCTGAAAACCACGATCGCCGGCACGGTCGACGAGGTGTACCGGGACGCCATGTCGCCGGCCGAGCTTTCCGAGCGCATTGCGCTGCTCGCTGGCGAGGAGGCGATCGCGGAAGCCGGCCTCGGCGCTAAGGGCCGTTTCCCCGGGCCGCTGTTTCTGGCGCCGCCGCCGCTCGAAGTCGAGTGGGCCGACCGTATCCGGATGGCCGAGATGGCTACGGCCAATGCCGGCACCGGCTACCCAGAGCTGATGCGCGTCGCCCGCGAATTCGCCGCGCGCCACGGCACCTTCAAGTTCGGCATCATCGGCGAGCATCTCGCCGAGCATTTCGGCACCGAAGGCTCGCCGATCTCGCTGAACACCGCCTGCGCGTCCGGCGCCAGCGCCATCCAACTGGGCATCGAGGCGATCCGCCGCGGCGATTGCGAAGCCGCGCTGGCGATCGGCGCCGACGCTTCGCTGACGCCGGAATCGCTGGTGCGTTTCTCGCTCCTGTCCGCGCTCTCGACCCAAAACGATCCGCCGGAGCGCGCCTCCAAGCCGTTCTCCAAAAACCGCGACGGCTTCGTGCTGGCCGAAGGCGCCGCAGCCCTGGTGCTCGAAAATCTCGATCACGCGCGCGCACGCGGCGCGCGCGTGCTCGGCATTCTCGAAGGCTATGGCGAAAAGTCCGATTCGTTCCATCGCACCCGATCGAGCCCCGACGGCAAGCCGATCATCGCCTCCATGCGCAATGCGCTGGCCGATGCCGGCGTCGCGCCGGAGGAGATCGACTACATCAACGCCCACGGCACCTCGACGCCGGAGAACGACAAGATGGAGCATCTCGGCGTCTCCGCGGTGTTCGGCGAGCGCATCCGCGGCATTCCGATCTCGTCGAACAAATCGATGATCGGCCACACTTTGACCGCGGCCGGTGCCGTCGAAGCGGCGTTCACGCTGTTGACGCTGCAACATCAGCGCATCCCGCCGACCATCAACCACGCCGTTCCGGATCCGGCGATCCCGCTCGACGTGGTGCCGAATGTGGCGCGCGACGCGACGGTGCGGCGCGCCATGTCCAATTCGTTCGGCTTCGGCGGCCAGAACGTCTGCCTGGTCATGGCGCGGGAGCCGGCGTGAGCCTCGCCGCTGGCACTAGCGGCGTACGCCAAAGTCCGGCTGCGGCGCAGTCGATGCGCGCGCTCATGCTCATCGCCGATCGCACGATCGAGCTGCGCGACGTCGTGGCGCCGGCCGTGCCGGCGGCCGGTCAGGTGCAGATCGGCATCAAGGCGGTCGGCCTCAATCACATCGACGTCTGGGGCTGGCGCGGCATGGCGTTCGCCAAGCGCGAGCTGCCGCTAGTCGTCGGCGTCGAAGCGGCCGGCGAAGTCGTCGCCGTCGGCCCCGACGTCACCGGCTTGAAGGCAGGCGACCGCGTCGTTGCCTACGGCGCGCTGACCTGCGGTATCTGCAAAGCCTGCCGCGAGGGCCGCGACAATCTCTGCGAAAATGTCGGCGGCATCATGGGCTTTCATGTCGACGGCTTTGCCCGCGATCGGCTCAACATGCCGGCGCGGCTGGTGATCAAGGTGCCGGCGGAGGTGAGCTTCCGCGATGCCGCCTGCGCGCCGGTAGCGTTTGCCACCGTGCAGCATATGCTGTTCGACAATGCCAGGCTCGAGCCGGGCGAAACCATTCTGGTGCAGGCCGGCGGTTCCGGCATCGGCACGGTCGCCATCAAAATGGCGAAGGCGATCGGCTGCACCGTCATCACCACCGTCGGCGACGACGCGAAAGCGGCGAAGGCCAAGGCGCTCGGCGCCGACCACGTCATCAATTACCGGACCGAGCGGTTCGAAGGCGTGGTCCGTAAGCTGACCGCCAAAAAGGGCGTCGATGTCGCCTTCGAGCACGTCGGTCCCGATACCTTCAACGGCTCGCTGTTCTGCCTCAAGCGCGGCGGCCGGCTGGTCACCTGCGGCTCGACCTCCGGTCAGTCGACCACCATCAATCTGTTCCAGCTCTTCCAGCAGCAATACCGCATCTTCGGTTCGTTCGGCGCCTCCATGCGCAACATCCGCGAGAGCCTGGCGAAGATGGCATCCGGTCTGCTGCCGGTGATCGACACGGAGGTCGCGCTCGCCGACTTCGAGCGCGGTCTGGCGCGGCTCGAAAGCCGTCAGGTTTTCGGCAAGATCGTCGTCACGTTCTGATGGCCGAACGGAGACTCAAAGCCCTGCTCGATGCGGCGGTCGGCGCCAGCGCCGTCGGACTGCTCGGCGCGGTCAAGCGCTTCGACCGCAAGCGCACGGCGGACTTCGCCGGCGCGGCGATGCGCAAGATCGGCTCGCTGTTCAAGGAACACCGGCTCGCCCGCCAAAACCTGCGTGCCGCCTTTCCGGAAAAATCCGACGCCGAGATCGAGCAAATCCTCGCCGGCGTCTGGGACAATCTCGGGCGGATCGCGATCGAGTTCGCCCACCTCGACGGATTCTGCGTCGAGGGCGTCGGCCGGCAATCGCCGGACGTCATCACCTACGCGCCGGAAACGACCGAGCGCTACCGGCGCATGCTGGACCGCGGCAAGCCGATGCTCGGCTTTGCCGCTCATCTCGCCAACTGGGAGCTTCCCGCCGTCGCAGCGAAAGTGCTCGTCGAGCATTCCGCCGTCCTTTATCGGCGGCCGAATATCCGGCCCATAAGCGACGTCATCGTCAAGCTGCGTGCGCCACTGATGGGCGAGCTTGTTCCAGCCAGTCTCGAGGCGCCGCTGAAGCTGGCGCGGCTGTTACAGTCCGGCACCCATGTCGGCATGCTGGTCGACCAGCATTTCACCAAGGGCGTCGAGGTGACTTTTTTCGGCCGGCGCTGCCTGGCCAATCCGTTGATCGCGCTCTTGGCCCGTCAAACCGAATCCCCCATTCACGGGTTACGCGCGGTGCGCAAGCCCGACGGCAATAGCTTTTGGGTCGATATCACCGATCCGGTCGAGCCGGCGCGCGACGCCGACGGCCGCATCGACATCAAGGGGACCATGCAGGCGATCACCGCGGTGGTCGAAGGCTGGGTGCGCGAGCATCCCGAACAATGGCTCTGGCTGCATCACCGCTGGCGGGAGCGGTGAGAAGCGGCGTGTGACCTTACAACTTCGCGGCGGCTTCCTTTAGCCGCTTGCCCATTTCGCCGCGCGCAGTCGCAGAAGCTGACCAGCCGCGGGTGACGCTCGTCATCCCGCCATCGACGACAATATTCTGGCCATTGATGAAGCTCGATCCATCGCCGGCCAGGAACACCGCGGCTTGGGCGATGTCTTCGGGCATACCGGCGCGCGGGATCGGCTGCAGCGCCGCCAAAGCCCCCTTGATGACATCGGTCAGCCGGTCGGCCTTGGAAGCCTCAACGCCTGCGTTCTTGGCGAAAATACCGGTGACAATCGCGCCCGGCGATATGGTGTTGACCCGGATGCCCTTTTCGCCGAGCTCGGCACCGGCCGAGCGCGTCAGCGAATGCACCGCGGCTTTGGTCGCGCTGTAGATGTGCCCGGAAGCGCCGCCGCGCAGACCGGCAATGCTGCCAATATTGATGATACTGCCGGTGCCTTGTGACAGCATCACCGGTGCCACGTGCTTGATGCCCAGCAAGACGCCGCGGACATTGACCGCCAGCAGCTGATCGATCGTCGGCACGTCGATCTCGGTGATACTGACCATCGGTGACGGCACGCCCGCGTTGTTGACCAGACAATCCACGCGGCCAAACCACTTAACGGTTTGATCGACCATTGTCTTGACGTCGGACTCGCTGGAAACGTCGGCGCGGATGAAGCGGACGCCGAGGCGCTTTTCCAGCGCAGCGCCCTCCTCCTGCCGGCGCGCGGCGACAACGACTTTGGCTCCTTGTTCGACGAAGATTTCGACGATCCGTTCGCCGATGCCGCTCGAACCGCCGGTGACGATGGCTACTTTGCCGTCTAGCGCGCCCATTAGTGTCTCCTCACGTTCCTGCCGCACTCACCGCGGCGCGAATTCCGTTACGTAGCCTTTCGGGTGGTCGGGACAAAAGAGCCGATCCCCTCATCGCCCGGTCTTGATCCGCGTCCACAGCCGGTTGATCAGCCGCTGCGTCTTCTGGTCGTGCGCGATGATGGTATAAAGCTTCGCCACGGTGGCGGCGTCGGGATAGATCGTGCGGTCGTCGAGGATCGATTTTTCGATAAATTTCTGGCTCGCCAGATTTCCGTTGGCGTAGGAAATAAAATTGGCGTTCTTCGCCGCCACATCGGGTTTCAGCAGATAATCGATAAGGCGGTGCGCCGCGGCGACATTCGGCGCGTCCTTGGGGATGGCGAGGTTGTCGAACCACAATTGCGCGCCCTCCTGTGGAATCGCATAGGCGATCTCCACGCCGCCGTTGGCCTCGGCGGCGCGCTTCTGCGCCTGCTTGATGTCGCCGGAAAAGCCGACGACGAAGCAGATCTCGCCGGTCGCCAGCGCGTTGAGATATTCCGAGGAATGGAACTTGCGGACGTACGGCCTAATCCTGGCCAGCAGATCGGCGGCCTTTTGCAGGTCGCCCGGATTGCTCGAATTCGGATCGAGGCGAAGATAGTGGAGCGCGGCGGACATGATGTCGTCGGACGAATCGAGCAGATAGACGCCGCAATCCTTGAACCTGGCGATCCTTTGCGGATTGAACACATCGTCCCAAGAGTTGATAAGACCGTCGCCGGCAGCGCCGCTCGCCGCCTGCGGCCGCAGGATGGCGCTCGCCGCTTTCACGTTGTAGCCGATCCCGGTCGTGCCCCACATGTAGTTGACGGCATACTGATTGCCGGGATCGTACATCGCCAGCCGCTCCGCGATCTCCGGCCATGCATTGCGGAGGTTCGGTAGCTTTGACTTGTCGAGCTTCTGAAAGACGCCGGCGGAAATTTGGCGGGCGAGAAAATAAGCGGTCGGCACCACGACATCGTAGCCGGATTTGCCGGCCAAAAGCTTGGCCTCCAGCGTATCGTTGGAGTCGAACGTGTCGTAGCGGACCTTGATGTCGGTTTCTTTGGTGAAATCGTCAAGTACGGTCGGATCGATATAGTCCGACCAGTTGTAGAAATTGACGACCCGCTCCGGCTGCGCCGACGACGACGGAACGACGGCGACCAGCGCGACAGCCAGCGCGGCGACGATTGCCAAGATTGCGCGAGAGGCCGTCACCGGCTCAGGTCTCGGTCGGCAGTCCGGCGGCTTTCCACGCCAGAAGCCCGCCGGCGAGGTGCGCGTCGTAGGCGAAGCCTTGTTCTTGCGCCGCGAGCGACGCGGTGACCGAGCGGCGACCGGAGCGGCAGGCAAACACCACTTCGCAACCCGGCGGCGCCGGGATCGCGACAGGATCGAAGGCCGAGAGCGGCACCAAGACGGCGGCGGGAAAGCGCTCGACCGCTGTCTCGTTCGGCTCGCGCACGTCGACCAGAACGACGCGGCCGTCCTTAAGCCCTTGGGCGACCTCCTGCGGCGTCAGATCGCGCACGCCGCCACCCGATTGACTCGACATTTCCGTCTCCCTGTGGATCGTAGGGTGGGACCGGTATGCCGGTCCGGCAAGGCCCCGTCCAGGGCGGTAATGGAACCGCATATCGAGGACCCCCGCCGCCCCCGTGACCGGCGCGAAAAAAAGCCGCACAATAGCCGGAACAGCCCCGGTGTCCCGCTTCCGAACGCCGGAAGTCCGTGCGGTATAGCGGTCTGCGAACTTCCGGTCATACTACCGGCCACCGGCCGGATCGTCAGCCGGGGGCGGGTGTTGATGTGAAGTTCCTATGCGCGTTCGCCGTTATGTTGTAGGAACTTCAAACCCACCGCCCCCGCCGTTGTCCAAGGAGAAAGCTCATGCGTGAGATCGGCCATTTCGTCGGCGGCAAAGAAGTAAAGGGCACATCGGGGCGCTTCGGCGACGTCTTTAATCCCAATACCGGCGAGGTGCAGGCCAAGGTCGCCCTCGCCAAGCATTCCGAGGTCGAGCACGCCATCGCCGTCGCCGAAGCGGCGCAGCCGGCCTGGGGGGCCATGAATCCGCAGCGGCGCGCGCGGGTGATGATGAAATTTCTCGAATTGGCGCAGAAGGAAGCCGACAGCCTGGCCCGGCTCCTTTCCTCCGAGCACGGCAAGACCTTCGCCGACGCCAAAGGCGACGTGCAGCGCGGCCTCGAAGTGGTCGAATTCGCCTGCGGCATTCCGCATCTGCTCAAGGGCGAATTCAGCGACGGCGCCGGTCCCGGCATCGACCTTTATTCCATGCGCCAGCCGCTCGGCGTCGTCGCCGGCATCACGCCATTCAACTTCCCGGCCATGATCCCGATGTGGAAGTTCGCACCGGCGCTGGCCTGCGGCAACGCCTTCATCCTCAAGCCGTCGGAGCGCGATCCGTCGGTGCCGATGCGGCTTGGCGAGCTGCTGCTCGAGGCCGGCCTACCCGCGGGCGTGCTGAACGTCGTCAACGGCGACAAGGAGGCGGTCGATACGCTGCTCACCGATCCGCGCATCAAGGCGATCGGCTTCGTCGGCTCGTCGGTGATCGCCGAATATGTCTATACGACCGCCTGCGCCAACAACAAACGCGCGCAATGTTTCGGCGGCGCCAAGAACCATATGATCGTGATGCCGGACGCCGACATGGATCAGGCCGTCGATGCGCTGATCGGCGCCGGTTACGGCTCAGCCGGCGAGCGCTGCATGGCAATCTCGGTCGCGGTGCCGGTGGGCAAGAAGACGGCCGACATTCTGTTGGAGAAACTGGTGCCACGGGTCGAGAGCCTGAAGATCGGACCGTCGACCGACACCCAGGCCGATTACGGTCCGATGATCACCAAGGCACATCTCGACAAGGTCAAAAGCTACGTCGACCTCGGTGTCAAGGAAGGCGCCAAGCTCGTGGTCGACGGCCGTAA
>JBEKJZ010000002.1:0-78820 GCA_050010955.1 Xanthobacteraceae bacterium
GTCAACGTAATGGGAAGGCGCTAGAGCCTAAATGCAGGGCAGAGGCCACGCCAAGCAGCAACCGCAGCCGCAGCCGCCGCCCCAGCAGCCGCAGCCGCCCACGCCGCAGCCTCGCCCGCCGCAGCCTCTGGCGCAGCCTCGCCCGCCGCAGCCGCCGTGTCCGCCGCAGCCTCTGGCACCACCGCCGTGTCCGCAGCCGCCGTGTCCGCCGCCGTGTCCGCAGCCGCCGTGTCCGCCGCCGCCGCCGCGTCCTCGGGCAAGTTGCACGTTTTGGCCGAGCTCGGATGCGATGTCTTCCTTGTCGAAGACATAGAACGTCCCCAAGCTGACGTCGGAGATTTCCTCTTCGCCGAGCGTAATTTCGTGACTTAGCGGGATATATTGCGACGGCAGATTCGCCGTAGGGGGAGCGGTTGCCGCGGATGCGCCGCCGACCATCGCCAAAGACATGCCGGCGATTCCCACCGTCGGTACGGCTTTCCTCAAACGTTTTCGCTTAGAAGCGTCCTTCGCATGCGACATAGCCAGTCCTCCTGCCTTTTTGTACGTTCCTCCCGAGAAAGTCTAAGTCATAGAGCAATAGCAGCTATTCCTGTACCACTACTCGTGCACTTTGTCCATGCGCAGGTCGATTACTGGAGGTTTAGGTCGCCGTCACCATCGAGCGCTCGGGCGGGACCCCGTGAATGTAAAGACACGCAATGGTCGCGATGTTTGCGGAGGTTCGACAACGGTTGGCGGCAAGGAACTACATCGTCATCATTTCGGATATACTGACTGTAGCTCTCGATAGATTTTCGTCCATGATCTCGGTGGCAACAAGCAGATATTGTCACCTCGCACAAAAGCGCACTTTCCCGGCGTAGCATTGTTCCGGCAGTTATCCGGAGTGGCGTGCCTGCATCCGAATGTCTGGCGTTCGGAATCTTGTGCTCCGAGAGGGCGGCGCTGGTCTACCTTCATGTTGCTTCCTCAAATTTCACCGTTCCATTCCTTTCGAGTGGCGGCTCATCGCCTCGGTTCATCCGACGCCAACGCCTTCCGCACATTCGATTGGGAAATCCCGAACTGTCGGGCAATCCGTGATGGCGTGATGCCCGCCTTGAAGGCAGCGCGAACGGCGTTCACCTGACCGCGAGTCAAAGGGACCGCAGCGATATCGACGTGCCATCGTTTTTTGGTGGGGGGCGACTGTATCTTCGTCAAGACAGGACGGGCGGGTAAGTCGGTCTCTACGCTCTTTGGCGTCCTGCCTCGGCGCTTCAGCTCTTCAAGTGTTGCCGCATGCATCAAGTCCAACTCGCCGTCACTCAAATGTTTGACGGCGTTATCGAGGTTCTTGGGCAGCACATACCGTTGCGGTTCGCTTTCGGTTGCCTCCTCTGCGGCAGGCAACGCTGAAGCGGTCGCGGTCGGGAGGTCAGGCGCGGTGCGTTCGGCTGGGTCGCGTCCCATGGTGGGTCAGCATGCCCCCTAACGGCGTGGGGCGGCAATCGGCATCGAGCGAAAATGGTGCTGCCGGTCAGGATTGAACTGACGACCTCTCCCTTCATCACACTAACGCTTTCGCGTCCGCCAGATTGGCGTTCGTGCGCTGGACCATCCCTTCACCGTGGTCCAACGATTTTGTCGGACTGTAGGTGTCGCCCGTCTGGTCTCTACACCTTCCCCGAAGGGCTTGGCTCGGGATTGCCATCGGCATGACCCGGACGGTTTCCCCGAATTTGGGCAATGCTCTCCCGACCGTTTCCGACCGAGCGGGCAATTTTACCAAGGGAGTGCTCTACCACTGAGCTACGACAGCAAGCTCTGTAACGACTACGATTTCTCAGGGCGGGTTTTCGACTGGTGGCGCGACTTTGTCAACTCTTCAGCCACGTCTCGGCTCCGCACATGCCCATAAAACTCCTCGAGCATCTTAACACTGGTTCCCATGTTTTGGGCAAGATGGAAATGATGCGTTCCTTCGCGTAGCCGGAACGTCGCATACGTATGCCGTAGACTATAGATGGTACGACGTTCGCCATATGAGTCGTACTCAACGGCGGCTTTTGACACTAGGTTTTGGAACCCTTTTTTGAACGAGCCAATCGGTCTGCCCAGACGACTGCAAAAGACGAATTCATCCTGCTTTACAGCGCGTCCAATCTCTTCCTGACGAGATACGCGGATGTGATCAAAATAGCCCTTTACCGCAAAATCGCGGGCAATCACTTCCCTTTCGCCCGTTTTCCCTTTGACCGTTAAGACCACAATTGGTGATCCTGCACCGTCCTTGTCGAGCGCAATATCACGCCACCGTAGCTTGCGAGCTTCGCCAACGCGAATGCCGGTGTTCGCGAGGATAAGGACATAGTTGGTGAGGAGTATCCGCTCGCGGACTTTTCCACCTCCTTTTCCAGTTCGACCTTGCTTCACCCATTCCCTGAGAAACCTCGTAAGTTTAGCCCAATCCTTTGCGTCGAAGTGTGGTCGGCGATTTTGCTTAACACTTGGTTTGTCGAACTCAATTGATCGGTCAATAAACCCATTTCGAATAGCCCATTTGAAGAATGCTTTCAGCGACCCCAAATCCTTATTGACCGTCGCCCTCGATGCGGGCGTCCGCTTACTATTCTTTCGACGCCAATCCATGAACTCCTGCATTACAGCATTGTTGATACTGTCGAGTGCCTTGCCCTTGAAGAATGGAAGCCCGTAAAGTGCTATCGTCGCGATCACCTCGTTGTATCGACGTTCTGAAGCCGCTTCACTCCGATAGCGTTCTTTGAATTGAGCAAATACACTTTCGAACTTCGGCTTGCGAAGTCCGCCGCCACCGCGCACTTGCGTTCGCAGTTCCTCATACAGGTCCTCAGCAAAGCGACGTGCCTCAAACTCGTCTGAGTGACCCGTCGTTCTCCGGACGTAACCTGTCGTATTCGGAACGGATATTCGACACTGCCATTTCGGGTTTTTGAGATTTGGGCGCTTGTAGAGAACGACGTGACCGTCGCGGTACGTGCGCTGTTCAAGCTCGAAACGCTTGTTGGGATTAGACATTCTTGTGTATTATATGTGAACAAGCCTTCGTAGCAATAAAAGCCTAAAAATACCATGAAATCAATGGATAAATCTGTAGACCATTATCTTACCAAGGGAGTGCTCTACCACTGAGCTACGGCAGCGGCCTTGTCGGCTTGCACGACACAAATCCGCGCGGGCCGGCGCACGGCGAGCGCCATAAAAGCGCGGCGATCCTTGCCATAGGGCCGGCAACCGCGCAAGCATTTGCGAGATAAGCTGCGTGTCCTCCGGCTTCCAGGCGGTTGCGAGAACGCCTACCATCGAAGCCGGTCGGCGCGGTTATTCGGGGAAGCCACGAAAGCGCGTCGCGATGGGGACGGAAATGCAAAAATCGCCAGTCATTGCAAAATGGCACGCTCTCGTTGCGCGAAAAGACGCCGCCGCTTTGCACGATCTTCTAGCCGATGATGTCAGCTTCCTGTCGCCGGTCGTCTACAAGCCGCAGATCGGCAAACCAATTGTTGAGAAATATCTCGGCGCGGCTCTGCGGGTGCTAAACAATGAAACCTTCGCTTATCGCAGCGAATGGACTGCCGACAACTCCGCGGTGCTCGAATTCGAAGCGGTGATCGACGGAATTTCCATCAACGGTGTAGACATCATCACCTGGAACAGCGATCAAAAGATCACGGAGTTCAAGGTCATGCTGCGGCCGCTCAAAGCGGTCAACCTAGTGCACCAATTGATGGCGTCGGTGTTGCAGAAGATGGCCTGACCGCGAGCGGCTTTGCCCGGATCAAAACTCCGACGCCAGCCGGTCCAGTCCCATGACGTGGGCGAGGCTGCGAACCTCGTTCTTCTGCTCGTCGGAAAAACTCAGGATCAGTGGGAAGGCTGCGGACTTGAGGTCTTGCACTTCCGCGCTGTCGGGATCGAGCGAAGCCACCACCGCGGCCGCGCCGCGCTGGTTCGCATCGCGGGCTTTGGCGTAGGCGATGCTGCGCAGCGCCGCTTCGACGGACGGCCACATGCGTTCCTGGTCGGGCGTCAGGTGCAGCCGCCCCTTGATGCTGGCGATCTGCGCATCGTTGAGCACAAAGCCCGGCCGGTTGGCATGGCGAACGGCACTCTCCGTCAGCGACTTGAGCTCGCTGCGGCGCTGCATTGCCGGCGGCGACTTTATTTCGGTGTCGGCGCGCGGCTGCGGCGCCGCCGTCGCCGGGGCTGGAGCGACCGCGACGTGCGGCTCGGGCTGGGCAACGACCCGCCCAACCATGGGCTCCGGGCTCAGCAATGCGAGCTGCGCACCGCCGAGTACCATGGCGCGCGTGGGACTTGTTGGATTCGTTGGACTGACCGCGCTCGTCGCACCGGAGACGGTATCCGCGGCCGCGGCGACGGCTTGAACTTCGGGGAAACGCAGCGCGACACTTTGGGCGGGCGAAAGGCCTGGCGAAGGATCGGCGCTGCGTGAGCTTAAGACGTGCCAATTGCCGAGCAGGTAGCCGGCGGTTCCGACCAGAAGAATCGTCGCCACCCGGCCGCGCTTCAACGCCCTCCGCATCCGAGGTCCCCTTATCCCCTAAACACTGTGTAGCTAATTCCTTTCAAATGAAGCTTAATTTATGACTAATCGGTGGAATTTTGCTGACGGAGGCTTGTGTCAACGCGCGTCCGCACGGAAAACCGGTTTCCACCCTCGGATCAAGTCCGAGGGCAGGCTTTTTCCCGGACGCGCAAAAAGGCCCGGCATCGCTGCCGGGCCTTAAATTCTGAGTGGAGCGCGATCTTTATCGGAAAAGCGGGCTGTTAGGCCGCCTCTTCCTCGACCACCGCGTCCTCTTCGGCCTCCGACTTCGGACCGCGGTGCGGTCCCTTGGCCAGCGCGGCCTCGATCTCCTTGACCGCTTCGGTCTCCGTGAGCCGCTGCACGGCGGCGACTTCACGCGACAGCCGGTCGAGCGCCGCCTCGTAGAGCTGGCGCTCGGAATAGGATTGCTCCGGTTGCGTCTCCGAGCGGAACAGATCGCGGACGACCTCGGCGATGGCGACGATGTCGCCGGAATTGATCTTGGCCTCGTATTCCTGCGCCCGGCGCGACCACATGGTGCGCTTGATGCGCGCGCGGCCCTTGAGCGTCTCCAGCGCCCGCTTCACCATCGGCGTTTCGGCAAGCTTGCGCATGCCGACGGAGGCGATCTTCGAGGTCGGCACCCGCAACGTCATCTTGTCCTTGACGAAGTTGATGACGAAAAGCTCGAGCCGCGCCCCCGCGACTTCCTGCTCCTCGATCGCGGTGATCTGGCCCACGCCGTGAGCCGGATACACGATGAACTCGCTGGTCTTGAAGCCTTGTCGCTGGGTCGTCTTCTTCGCGTTCATTCCCAAAGTTGCTCCTTCCGCCTCCGGCTTGCGCCGGGGGACGGGTTTCGCCGCGCTGACCCTTGCCTGGGTTGTTCGCCGCGTGGACTGTGATGGCCTTCGGCTGGCGCCGGAGGCCGGTTTTCTTGTCTTCCGGCTCATCCTGGCCGCGCTCTTCTTCGAACGATGACGACGAGTTTTCTCTGCCACTGCTCTCGCGTGGGTCTCACGCCTCTTTTGACGATTCCTCGGAAACGCCCCAGAAAAATATGCCCCCGGTGGGGGAGCGGCATATCGGGGGTGTTTTTCATTATGTAACGCCTTTATAACACATTTTCGCTCAAAATCAAAGCCTTATAGCGTTGCAAAACGGTCGCACCGCCGGCAACCCTAACAATGGTTAAGAACGGTCGCCTCAATCCCCAGTTCCCGGATTAGGGGAAAAATACTTTTCAAACTTGTCGGGGAGGCCCTCAAACTCCTTGGCGTCGGTAGGCGGCTCTTTCTTGGTCGTGATGTTGGGCCATTGCTTGGCAAATTCCGCGTTGACTGTCAGCCACTTCTCGACGCCGGGTTCGGTGTCGGGCTTAATCGCGTCGACCGGGCATTCCGGTTCGCAGACGCCGCAATCGATGCACTCGTCGGGGTGGATGACCAGCATGTTTTCGCCCTCGTAGAAGCAGTCCACGGGGCAGACCTCGACGCAGTCCATGTATTTGCATTTGATGCAATTATCGTTGACGATATAGGTCATCGGCTCACTCTAAACCCCAGCCCTTCGCGCAAGCTTTGCTCCTACCGCATGCCTCCCGACCGCGCAAGGTTCCGCGCCCCGTAGAGGCCGCTCGCACCCGATATTTCAGGTCAGTTCGTCATATAGGCGCTGAGCGGTTCGGGCGGGACCCCTGCGCTCGACCAATCCACTGACCCTCAGCACGCGGACGTGGCGTTCGAGCGCGACCGTAATCACGTCGCCGACTCGCACCATGCGGCTGGGCGCATGAATGCGCACGCCGTTGACCCGGACGTGACCGGAAGCGGCGAGTGCCGCCGCGGCGCCACGCGTGGACATGAGGCGAGCGTGCCACAGCCATCTGTCGATGCGCTGGCGGTCGGGCTCGGCCGCCGGCTTTGAAGTGTGGTGGGGCATGATCTCTTCGGACCGGATCTGCCCTAGCGACGCTCCTTGGCCTCTTCCTCGAGCTGAGCCTTCAGTGCCGCGAGCTTGGCGAACGGCGAATTCGGATCTGGGGCTTTCTCGCGCCGCTCCTGCCGCTCGTGCCGCGGCACATGCGGCGGCCGCTGCCCCTCACGGCGCGGACGCTCGAAGCGCTGATCCGGGCCGCGCCGGCGATGGTGACGCGCTTGGCGTTCCGGCTTGGCCGGCTCGGCCGTCCCGGCCGGCGTGGCCGCGGTCAGTTCCGCCGGCGGAGCGGCTGCCGCGGCTTCGGTGGCCACCGCCGGCGCGCCGGCGTCCTGCATCTGCTCCCCGGTTCCCTTTGCCCGGTTCTTACCGGCTTCGCGATGCCTGTCGCGCGGGCGACGCCGCCCCTCGGGTCGGGCCGGGCGACCCGGCCGCCACACCTCGATCAAAATCGGTTCCGGTGGCGGCGGTGTTGCGGCTGCAGCAATGATGTCGCTTTCCCCATTCGCCGGGAGAGGGCCGGAGGGGCTCGCCAACTCAACTTCTTCGTTCGAAGCACTCGGCGGTCCAGCGATTTGCTGACTTTCTTGGGTGGTCGCGGTCTCGGCTTCTGGCTCCGGCGCATCGACAGGTGCGAGAGGGGCGTCCGAGACGATGTCGGGCGGAGTGGCGGCATCGGTCTCTGCATCCCCGCCCGCCGGGTGAGGTGCAGCTTCCGCAGATTCCGCCGCCACGGCCGCCTCTTCACCCGATGCGGCGAGATCGGCAACCTCTGCCAGCAGGCCGGCAGCGGCGACCGGGGGAGCAGGCTCGGCCGGTTTCGGCCGCTGCTCCATGCGATAGCCGAGCGAACGCAGGATCGAGGCGAAATCCTCACCCGAGGCGCCGGTCAGCGACGTCATGGCGTTGGCCACCATGAAGCCGCCGCCGGCGACCGCACCGGGCGGCTTCGCGCCCAGGGCGCCTTCGCGCCAGGCCAGCGCCGGCCGGATCAGGTCCGCAAGGCGCTCGAGAATGTCGACGCGCACGGCGCGTTCGCCGCAAACCCGGTAACCCGCCATCCGATAGAGCGCCGCATCGATCTCGCGATTGACCGGGATCGATGTCCGGCCGCTGCCGGCGAGATGCAGCAGATCGTCGAGCCCTTTGCTCTGCGGCCCGTCATGCGCGAGCGCCCAGAGCTGGACTGCGAGCGCCCGCGGCGCCGGCTTGAGCAGGATCGGAAGATAGATGTGATAGGCGCCGAAGCGCACGCCGTATTTGCGCAAGCTCGCCCGTTCCGGCTGCTCCAATCCCTTCACTTCTTCCGCGACCCGCTGCCTGTCGAGCACGCCCAGCGCCTCGACCAATTGAAAAGCGACGCCGCGCGCGATGCCGCTCACGTCGGTAGCCGCCGTCAGTTCGAACAGCGGACCGAGCAGTTTTTCGACGTGCGATTTCACCCAAGCGTGGAGCCGCGCCTCGACCGCCTCACGCGGCGCGCCGCTCAGATGTTCGTCGGCGACGACCCGCACCCGCGGCCGCAAAGCCTCCTCGCCGGCGATGAGCTTGCCGACGGCGGCGCCGGTCCAGCGGATGGTGCCGTCGCTGCCGAGCACGAATTGCTCGTCCGGCGCTTCGGCAAGCCGCGCCGCGCGCGTCGCGATCTCGCCGGCGAGCGCCTTCTGCGCGGCGTTCTGCAACGCCTTTGCTTCCGATCCGCCCGAGGGTGCGTCGGCGACGAAGACGAGGCCGTCGAGGCGGCCGATGGGATGGCCTTCGACCAAGACATCGCCGGTCTTGTTGATCTCGGGTTCGAGCAGCGCATTCTCGCGCAGCCGCCGCATCAGCACGCTGGTGCGGCGATCGACGAAGCGTTCGGTCAGCCGCTCGTGCAACGCGTCGGACAGCTTGTCCTCGACGGCGCGCGTGACGTCCTGCCAGTGCTCGGGATCGGCGAGCCAATCCGGGCGGTTGGCCGCGAACGTCCAGGTCCGGATGTGGGCGATGCGGGTCGAGAGCGTGTCGATATCGCCGTCGGTGCGATCCGCCTGCTCGATCTGGCGGGCGAACCAGTCGGTCGGAATGGCGCCCTCGCGCATGAGAAAGCCGTAGAGCGTCACCGCGAGCTCCGCATGCGTCGCCGGCGCAATCTTGCGGTAATCCGGGACTTGGCAAACCTCCCACAGCCGCTCGACCTCGGTGCGGGTCCGCGCCATGGCGCGCACCTCGTCGTCGCGCGCGGCATGTTCGAGCACCAGGATGTCCTCGGCGACTGGCGCGCGCGTCAGCGTGTTTTCCGTCGGCGTCGCCGCGAGCGTCGCCTGCAACGCGCCGATCGAGGAGAAATCGAGATCGGTGTTGCGCCACTGCACGATCTTCACCGGCTCGAACGTGTGCGACTCCAGCGCCTGCGCCAGCTCGGTGTCGAACGGCGGACAGCGCCCGGTGGTGCCGAAGGTGCCGTCGCGGGTGGCGCGCCCGGCGCGGCCGGCGATCTGCGCCAGCTCGGCCGGGCTGAGCTTGCGGAACTGATAGCCGTCGAACTTGCGGTCGGAGGCAAACGCAATGTGGTCGACGTCGAGATTGAGACCCATGCCGATGGCGTCGGTCGCCACCATGTAGTCGACTTCGCCGGCCTGGTAGAGCGCGACCTGGGCGTTGCGGGTGCGCGGCGACAGCGCGCCGAGCACCACTGCCGCACCGCCGCGCTGGCGGCGAATGAGCTCGGCGATGGCGTAGACCTCGTCGGCCGAGAAGGCGACGATGGCCGAGCGGCGCGGTAGCCGCGTGATTTTCTTCTCGCCGGCAAAACTGAGTTGCGACAACCGCGGCCGGCTCACGATGCTGGCGCCGGGCAACAGCCGTTCCACGATCGGCCGCATGGTGGCGGCGCCGAGCACCAGCGTTTCCTCGCGGCCGCGCCGGTGCAGCATGCGATCGGTGAAGACGTGGCCGCGCTCGAAATCGGCGGCGAGCTGGATTTCATCGACGGCGAGGAACGCGACGTCGAGGTCGCGCGGCATGGCCTCGACGGTAGCGACCCAGAAGCGCGGGTTCGGCGGCTTGATCTTCTCCTCGCCGGTGACGAGCGCGACCGCTACCGCCCCGACCCGTTCCACCGCGCGGTTGTAGACCTCGCGCGCCAGGAGCCGCAGCGGCAGGCCGATCACGCCGGAGGAGTGCGCCAGCATCCGCTCGATGGCGAGATGGGTCTTGCCGGTATTGGTCGGCCCGAGCACGGCGGTAACGCCGGCGCCGCGGGCGCGCAAATCACGGTTGGTCGAGGGCGAGAAGGAAATCGGCATCGAAAGCCCGGGCGGCCGCATTAGCGCGGCAGCTGCATCTGTATCACAACAACACGCGGGAAAGTCCTGTGCTTAAGGTGTGGAACGAGTCTGGAACGAATCGCGGCCGAATCGGCGACTCCCGGCGTGTGCGGCTTCGTTCACCGCGACATATGGCGTCGACATTCTCATGTAATACCAGATCGGGTGTCGAAGACCGTCCTTTGCCGTCGCTGACGCGCCCAAGGGGTTAACGCGTCTCGCAATCAGGTTTTTGCGGCGAGTCAAGAGCTTCCCTCCTGTGGATAACGGGGACTTCGCAGGTGTGCCTTGTCCTAGCCGCGTTTGCGAGCCGCCATCGCCGCCGGATTTTTCGCCGGCAAGAGCAACCGGTTTCACTGCGCTTTCACGTTCGCAGCCGCTTGCGGGGGGTTCGCGACCGAGTCGAACCGAGTCGCTTGCAGCACGCCCGTGCCGATCGGCGTCGGCAGCGAGAAGCGAAACGGCACCAGCATCCGCGTGCCGGAAATCGGCGCCATCCACACCTCGGCATCGCGCAGCGCGGCCAGATATCTGATCGTGAGCCGGTCCGGAATGTAACCGGAGACCGGGATGAAATACACCGCGCAAACGACGACCGGTCCCTGATAGCCCTTCTCGGCCTTGACCATTTCCATGCGCTTGAATTCGCTGCGTAGATCGAAACGCAAGCGGCCGTCGAACACCGAGACCTTGCGATCGCAAGCTTGCGGCGATACCGGGTCGCCGCTGCCGCTGACCGGGTCGAGGGTGGAGGTCATCGGATCGAGCACGTTGCGGCGATCCGCGTCGGTCACGGGAATGCGGTCGGGATGCGGTCCGACCGGAGGCTCGACCGAATAGTCCGTGACATTGCCGCCAGAGAACACCATGCGCACATCGTCGACCCGCTTGTCGTCTACGATGGTGGATGCGTAGTTCGTCGGAACCGGCTGACCGCCGCTCAGCGTGCCCTGCGAGACTCCGGTGCCGTGGCGGCCGGCAAAGACGCGAAGCAGTCCGATCGTCGACCCGCTCGCCGCGGCGGTGAATTGATCCTCGAAAATCTCGATGACCCAATTTCCATGGCCGATCGGAATACCGGCGAGGCTGGCGGTATATTCGGCATCGAGCCGCCCTTGCGCGGCGGCGACATGGGTCGCGTCGGCCGCCAGGACTGCCGCCAAGGCTGCCGCAAAGGCTGCCGCCATGACGCAAACCGCCGCGCTCAGCGCGGCGGGTCCAGCGGGGCCAACAAGCCGTTTCGGCAAAATGAACACGGGGCGACGGTTCCTTCGACGACCGCGGATGGGGCCTAACGGCGCGGCCACACGGACGGGAGCCGTTTCCGCCGCGTGTGAGCGATAAATGTCGGAAAATGCGTCGTTTCTGTGGTTTTGCCCGCTTCGCCCCAGCAAACTGCTGGCGACACCGGCCAGGTCCCGCGCTTGACGCTCCGCGGGGGGCTCACTATTAGTCCCGGCAATCCTGTCCCATCACAGCCGTCCGCCGGCCGGCGCCGGACGCGCGAAAGATTGAGGAATTACCATGTCCTGGCGCTGCGAGCTCACCGGAAAAACCCGCCAGATCGGGCACCGCGTGAGCCACTCTAACCGTAAGACCAAACGGCGGTTTTTGCCGAACCTGCTCAACGTCACGCTGATGTCGGATGCTTTGGGCCGTTCGGTCCGGCTGCGCATCTCCGCCAATGCGCTCAAGACCGTCGATCATCGCGGCGGGTTCGATGCCTTCCTGCTGAAGGCCAAGGACGCCGAGCTGTCGCCGCGGGCGCTCGAGCTCAAGCGCCAGGTCACCAAGAAGCGCGCGGCGACGGCTTAATCATTCACGTTCAAGACATCGCGCGGCGAATGCGGCTTGCCGCTACGCCGGCTTGCGCCGCGCGCCGCGCAGACGAAAGCCGAGCACGTTCCGCACCCTGACGGGTTCGGCGGCCTCTTCGTCGGTCATCCCCTCTTCGATCTGCGGCTCCGTCAAATACCAGGGCACGCCGATCACCACCACGCCCGAGCCGCCGTAGTCGAGCACGGCGGAACGAAGCTGCCGCGCCCGATGGTTGCTCAGCAGGTATTCCCACCAGTGGCGCTTGACGAGTTCGGGGATCAGCACGGCGACCGTACGGCCGGGATTTTCCTCCTTGACCTCTTTGATCAGTTTCAACAGCGGCACATGAATGCGCCGAAACGGAGCGCTGAGAAAGACCAGCCGCGGCGGATTTGGAAACTTCGCGGCTTTCGCCGGCTTCTCGACGTGCACGGCCCATTGCTCGCGCAGCTCCCGCTCCTCCTTGTCGACGTCGCGGCCTTCGAGCGACGCCAAATGCACCGCGGTGACGTCGGGTGACAGATCCATAGCCAGCCGCAGCGCCTTGTCGGTCAGGCGATTCCATTCCCGCATCGTGACCAGAACGGCCGGCGGCTCGCTGCGGCGAAATTCCAGCGCGTCGTCATCGTGGAGATGCTCCTCGATGTTCCGGTAATACCGCTTGATCGCCTTGTGCAGCACGATGACACAAGGAATGGCAACGATCGTGATCCAGCCGCCCTCGCCAAATTTGGCGATCACGATGACCGCCAGCGCCGTAGCCGTCGTCGCCGCGCCGACGGCATTGATGACGAGATTGATCAAGACCCGCCGGCGTGTTTCCGTGCGCCGCGGGTTGCCCAACTCACGCCGCCAATGAGCCACCATGCCCGCCTGCGACATGGTGAAGGTAAGAAACGCGCCGATCGCAAACAGCGGAATCAGGCGATCGGTGACCCCGTCAAAAAGGGTCAACAGAAGTCCCGCGGTAATCGCCAGATAGATGATGCCGACCGAATACACCAAACGGCGGCCGGCGGTCGCAAACGGCCGCGGCAGGAATTCATCCTGCGCTGCAAGTCGGCACATCCGGGGAAACCCGACAAAGCTGGTATTCGCGGATAGGCAAAGAATGCCGAGCGCGCTGGCGATCGCCACGTAATAAAACGCCCCGCGTCCCGCGACCGCGCCGACGAGCTGCGACAGCACGCTTTGGTAATCCGGCTGCGTCTGGTCCATGGCCATGATGCCGTAGGACGTGGCGAGATAGGCGATGCCGCCGAGCAGGATGCCTAAAATCACAACGATGATCGCCAGCGTCCAGCGCGCATTGGCCACGCGCGGCTCGCGAAATCCGTCGACACAGTTGCTGACCGCCTCCACGCCGGTCATCGCCGTGCAGCCGCTGGCAAACGCACGCAACAACAGCCACAGACCGAGCGCTTCGACGGCTTTGGGCGGCGATGGCGGCGGCACCACCGGCTGCGGATGGCCGCCGCTCGTCATGACGGCATAAGCGCCGATCAGGAGGACGATCATGAAACAGCCGACGAACAGATAAGTCGGCAGAGCAAACAATCGGCCGGATTCCATCGTCCCGCGCAGGTTGACCAGCGTCAGCAGGACAAGGATGCCGAGGCAAAGCGGCAGCGTGTACGGATGCAGCGCCGGCACCGCTGAAATCAGCGCCGCCACGCCCGCGGAAATGCCGACCGCGACGTTGAGGACATAGTCGACCATGATGCCCGCGGACGCCAAAAGGCTGGCGTTCACGCCGAGGTTTTCCTTAGCGACCGTGTAAGCGCCGCCGCTGATCGGATAGGCTTTGACGGTCTGCCAGTAGGAGACGAACAGGATCGCCAGCAATCCGAGAATGACCAGCATCACCGGCTCGAGCGCCGCGACCCCGGCCGCGCCAGCGGCGGCCAGGATGCTCAGCGCCGCTTCCGGTCCGTAGGCCGACGAGCTCAGCCCATCGAGCCCCACCGCCGGGACCGCTTCGCCAATGCCGATCTCGTGGGCGCTGCCTTCCCAATTGGCAAGCGGCCGCCCCAACAAGAACCGGTTCGCGATCCCAGCTAGCGACCATGGGCGATGATTTTTGCCGTTTGACTCCATAAGCCGCAATTTCTCCTGCACTCGCGCGCGCGAAACAGCGGCGCCGAACTTAAGTTTCAATTCGCAACCGCAATGCGACCCCCTATGTTCCACGAAGCGGCTGTGGGGATGGGCGGTTACGCGAGTGAACTACCGCCGAAGCTCACCCGCGCCGGAGGCGACTTGGGCAGAAAGTTCAACGACAGGCTAGCGGATTCGCGATAACATTCGGCATTCGGGGGGAACCGCGATGACCAATGCAGAATCGGGCCCGCAGGCCGCGCCACGAGACAGCTCGCTGCGCGCAAGCTTCTGGATCAGAGAGCTGCCTTATATCCTTGTCTTCATCCTGACGATCTTCGGCGTTGCCTACACGAGTTATACCAAGAAGCCGATCCTCGGATATTGGGAGCTGCTGGCGCCGGTGATCGCGTTGGTCTGTATCGGCGCCGGATGGCGTCGCGCCCCCGAGAGGAGCGCGCGCGTGCACTTGATCTGGACGCAGGCGCTGCACTGGGGCGCGTTCCTCCTGGTCATGACGCTGATGTTGGTGAGCGAAGTTCAGAGGATACTCAGCGCCGGGGCCACCGGGCTTGCCATTCTCACGCTGTTGGCACTCGGCACCTTTACCGCCGGCGTGCATGTCATGTCGTGGCAGGTCTGCCTGCTCGGGCTCGTCATGGCGCTCGGCGTTCCCGCGATCGCATGGGTCGAGCAATCGGCGTTAATCGTGATGTTGATCGTTTTGGCGGTGGTCGGAATTGGCGCCGTCGTCTGGTGGCACTGGCGCGAGAATCGCCAAGCCAGCAGCGACTGACGGTTCCGATAATGCCTTACGCGTGCAGGCGGCGCGGCCGAGCGGGACGCTCTCGCTCCTCGCCGGAGTGCTCCGCGAACAGCTCCGCCAGCTTCTCGGTCATGACGCCGCCGAGCTCCTCGGCGTCGACGATGGTCACCGCGCGCCGGTAGTAGCGCGTGACGTCGTGACCGATGCCGATGGCGATGAGCTCGACCGGCGAGCGGGTTTCGATGTCCTCGATCACCCAGCGCAGGTGCCGCTCGAGGTAATTGCCGGGATTGACCGAGAGCGTGGAATCGTCGACCGGCGCGCCGTCGGAGATCATCATCAGGATCTTTCGCGTCTCGGCGCGTGCGAGCAGGCGCTTGTGCGCCCAATCGAGCGCTTCGCCGTCGATATTCTCCTTGAGCAGGCCCTCGCGCATCATCAATCCGAGATTCTTGCGCGCGCGCCGCCACGGTGCATCCGCCGCCTTGTAGATGATGTGGCGCAAATCGTTGAGGCGTCCCGGATTGGCCGGCTTGCCCTGGGCGAGCCAGGCTTCGCGCGACTGCCCGCCCTTCCAGGCCCGCGTGGTAAAGCCCAAAATCTCCACCTTGACGCCGCAGCGCTCCAGCGTGCGCGCCAGGATGTCGGCGCAGGTTGCCGCCACCGTGATCGGGCGGCCGCGCATCGAGCCGGAATTGTCCAACAGCAGCGTCACCACCGTGTCGCGGAAGTCGGTGTCCTTCTCGCGCTTGAACGACAGCGGATGCAGCGGATCGACAATGACGCGGGCAAGCCGCGCCGGATCGAGCAGCCCTTCCTCGAGATCGAATTCCCAGGCTCTGTTCTGCTGCGCCAGGAGAAGCCGCTGCAAGCGGTTGGCGAGCCGCGCGACCACGCCCTGTAGATGCGAAAGCTGCTTGTCGAGATAGCCGCGCAACCGTTCGAGCTCCTCCGGATCGCAGAGATTCTCGGCGCCGACGATCTCATCGAATTTGGTGGTGAAGGGCCGGTAATCCGGACCGCGCGGCTCGTTGCGATTGTGCCGCGGGCGCCACGGCTCGGCCGCGGTCTCCGAATCGCCCATCTCGGCATCGTCGGCCATGTCGGCGGCCGGCGCGTCGATCGCTTCCGAGGCGCTGTCGGGCAATTGCTCGGCCGAGGCTTCCGCTTCTTCGAGACTCATGCGCTCGGAGTCGGCGGAATCGGAGGCCTCGCCGTCGCGGCCGGATTCGTCATTGCGGTTCTCTTCCTCGTCGTCGTCGCCCTCCTCCTCGGATTCGCTTGAGCGATCCTCGCCCATGTCCAGGCTGTCGAGCAGGTCGTGCACTACGTCGCCGAAGCGCCGCTGATCATTGAGCACGCGCTCGAGGCGATCGAGATTGCGGCCGGCACGCTCCTCGATCAGCGGGCGCCACAGCTCCACGAGTTTGCGCGCCGTCGCCGGCGGCGTCTGGCCGGTGAGCCGTTCGCGGACAATCATGGCGACGGCGTCTTCGAGCGGCGCATCGGCACGGTCGGTGATCTCGTCGTATTTGCCGCGATGAAAACGGTCATCGAGCATGGCGGTAAGGTTCTTCGCCACGCCGCCCATGCGGCGAGAGCCGATCGCCTCGACGCGGGCCTGCTCGACCGCCTCAAACACCGCGCGCGCCTGCTGGCCGCCGGGCACGAGTCTGCGATGCACGGCGGGGTCATGGCAGGCGAGCCGCAGCGCGATCGAGTCGGCGTGACCGCGCACGATGGCCGCCTCTCCCTCATTGAGCCGGCGCGGCGGCTCCGGCAGCCGCGCCTTGCCGCCGGCCAGCCCGGGGCGCTCGGCGGCGAATGCGACCTCGATGTCGCCCTTGCCGGCGATCGCGCGCAGGCAGACGCCGACCGCCCGCTTGAACGGTTCGGTCGGCGCATCCTTGGCGGGATTTTTGGGCTTGATGTTGGAGGTCATCGCTCTGCTCCCTCTCCCCGTGAGCGGGGAGAGGTGATTGTTACGACAGCGCGACGTTGACCGCGGATTCCGGCAATTCCTGCCCGAAGCAGCGCTGATAGAATTCCGCCACCAGCGGACGCTCCAGCTCGTCGCATTTGTTGACGAAGGTCAGCCGGAAGGCGAAGCCGATGTCGCCAAAGATTTCGGCATTCTCCGCCCAGGTGATGACCGTGCGCGGGCTCATGACCGTGGAGATGTCACCGTTCATGAATGCATTGCGCGTGAGGTCGGCGATCCGCACCATCTTCGAGACGATGTCGCGGCCTTCGGCCGTGCGATAGTGCTTGGCCTTGGCGAGCACGATCTCGACCTCGTTGTCGTGCGGCAGGTAGTTCAGCGTGGTGACGATCGACCAGCGGTCCATCTGACCCTGGTTGATCTGCTGGGTGCCGTGATAAAGGCCGGACGTGTCGCCGAGGCCGACCGTGTTGGCGGTGGCGAACAGGCGGAACGAGGGATGCGGCTTGATCACCTTGTTCTGGTCGAGCAGCGTCAGCCGGCCGGATGATTCCAGGACGCGCTGGATTACGAACATCACGTCGGGGCGACCGGCGTCGTACTCGTCGAAACAGAGGGCGATATTGTGCTGCAGCGCCCACGGCAGGATGCCGTCGCGGAACTCGGTAACCTGCATGCCGTCGCGAATGACGATCGCATCCTTGCCGATGAGATCGACGCGGCTGATATGGCTGTCGAGGTTGACGCGCACGCACGGCCAGTTGAGCCGCGCCGCCACCTGCTCGATATGAGTCGACTTGCCGGTGCCGTGATACCCGGTGACGATGACCCGGCGGTTCCTGGCAAAGCCGGCGAGGATGGCAAGCGTGGTCGGCTTGTCGAACCGGTAGTCGGCATCGATGTCCGGCACGTGCTCGTCCGGCTCGGAGTAGGCCGGCACTTGCAGGTCGCTGTCGATGCCGAACAATTGCCGGATCGAAACCTTCATGTCCGGCAAGCCGGATTCCGTTTCGGTTGCGAGAGTCATTGCACCTCCATGACCCCAGAATTCTCCGAGGCGCTGAATCGGCCCTCACCGGCGGTCGAATATCGCGCCAAATTAGCAGAAGCGCCCGGCACCGCAAAAGCCACTTGAAAGATCAGCAGAAACCGGCGGATTTCAGGTAATTATAGGCCTGGATGATCTCCCGCAGCCGATCCTCGGAGGTGCGGTCGCCGCCGTTGGCGTCAGGGTGATGCCGCTTCACCAGGACCTTGAACCTGGCCTTGATATCGGCGCGCTTGGCGTCGGCTTCAAGGCCAAGCACGTCGAGGGCGCGACGCTGGGCATTGAGGATTTTGCGGCTCTCGGCAGCCGGCCGCGCATGACCGGGACGGCTCGCCCCCGTCTCGCCGAACAGCGCGAACGGGTCGTCGGCCGCCCACCCCGAGGCGCGCGAGCCGCCGGGACCGCGCCGGCCGTCGCGATGCCGGCCGCCGACGCTGCCGATCGAGCCCATCTTCCAGGTCGGGCGGTGGCCGGTGACGTCGTCCTTCTGATACTTCGCGATGGCGTCGTCGCTCATGCCGGCGAAGAAATTGTAGGCAGTGTTGTATTCGCGGACGTGTTCGAGGCAGAACCGCCAATATTCGCTAGCGCGCAGCCGCCCCTTCGGCGCGCGGTGGGTCGCCGGCGCGTCGCAGCGCGGCCATTGGCAGGGCGGAAGCTCGGCGCGCAGCCGGCGGTCCTGGTCCGGCTTGACTCGGATTCGATCAAACAGCGGCGAATTGATGCTCATGATTCCAATTATGCGGGCGCGACGATAGCACCTTCAAGACTTGACAGACGGCAAAAGCGCGCGTCGCAGGATTGACCCGCCGCGCCGCCTTCGCCTTGGTTTACCCGTGCCCCTATCCGAAAACCGGCTTCCACTTTTCGGGGTCATGCCCTAAGCCTTGCGTCCATGCGAACCCAGGATCTGATCACGGAAAAGTTGCGCAAGGCTTTCGCGCCCGAGAGCCTGCATGTTGAGGATGAATCGCATCGGCATGAAGGCCATGCCGGGCATCGGCCGGGCGGCGAGACCCATTTCAGGCTTTATATCGTGTCGGAAGCCTTTCGCGGGAAGAGCCGGCTCGAACGCCACCGGATGATCAATGCCACGCTGGCTGGCGAGCTGGCCGGCGGCGTCCACGCGCTCGCCATCCGTGCCGCGGCGCCGGGGGAGAATCTTGGCTGATTACAGGTCGCGCACCGTTTCCTCGGCCGCGTCTGCCACTTGCGCTTTCGGCGGTTCGCCGGCGGCGGCAAGAAGCCCCATCAGATCGAGGTGGCGGGTGAACATCGCGAGCTTGCCGTCGGGCGTGCGCGGCCACTGCTCCTGCGGCCGATCCCAGTAAAGCTCGACGCCGTTGTCGTCGGGATCGCGCAAATAGAGCGCTTCGCTGACGCCGTGATCGGCGGCGCCGTCGAGCGGAATTTTCGCTTCGATCAACCGCCGCAGCGCGTCGGCCAAGGCGGTGCGCGTCGGATAGAGGATCGCGAGATGATAGAGGCCGGTCGTGCCTTGCGGCGGCGGTGGTGCGCCGCGGCTCTCCCAGGTGTTGAGCCCGATGTGATGATGATAGCCGCCGGCGGAAATAAACGCCGCCTGCGGTCCCAGCTTCTGCATCAACTGAAATCCGAGCACGCCGCAATAGAACTCAAGCGCCCGATCGAGATCGGCGACCTTCAGATGCACGTGGCCGATGCGCACCCCGGCCTCGATCGGTGCGGTGACCGTCTCAGGCTCAGCGGCTTTCGTCTCTATGGCCATCGCGCATGCTCCAAGCAAATCCACCGCACTAGATGTAGCTGTCCAAACCTAGGCGCAAGATGGGCTGTCGCGACTGTGGCTAGCTCGCTTTCGCCGTGACCTTACGGGCGAGCGGCGTGACCCGCAACGCGGTGATGCGGTTGCGCGTCTTGCGCAAGACATGGAAGCGGAAGCCGTGGAACGTGAAGCTCTGTCCGGGCTCGGGGATCGAGCGCGCCTCGTGGATGACCACGCCGGCGATCGTGGTCGCTTCGTCGTCGGGGATGTTCCAATCCATCGCCCGGTTCAGATCGCGCACCGGCACCGCGCCGTCGACATGGACCGAACCGTCCGGCAGCGCGCGCACGCCGGGAACCGCGATGTCATGCTCGTCCGTGATGTCGCCGACGATCTCCTCCATGATGTCTTCCAGCGTCACCAGCCCCTCGAGCTCGCCGTACTCGTCGACGACCAGCGCCAACGCCGTCTTGCGGTGCAGGAACGCCTTGAGCTGGTCATAGAGCGGGGTCGTGTCCGGCACAAACCACGGCGGCGTTGCCAGCGACAGGATGTCGATCTTGCCGGCATCGCCGCCGGCGGCGTGCAGGGCGCGCAACAGATCCTTGACGTGCAACACGCCGACAACGTTGTCCGGCGACCCGCGCCACAGCGGCAGCCGCGTCACCGCCGCGGCAAGGACGGCATCGACGATCTCGCGGGGTTTCTCGTCGGCATCGAGCATCACCATCTTGGTGCGGTGGACCATCACGTCGGAGACCACCAATTCGCGCAGGTCGAGCAGGCCGCCCATCATGTCGCGGTCGAGCTTTTCCACGACGCCGGCGCGGTGCATGAGATCGACGGCGCCGCGCAACTCCTCGCGCGGCGACAGGATCGACTGGATCTTGCCGACCGGCATGCCGAAGCCGCGGAGAATGAACCGCACCAGCCATTCGACCGCCTTCAGGACCGGGGAGAACCAGCGCACCATCCGATCGACCGGCCGGGCGACGACAAGTGCGATGCGATCGGGCATGTTGAAGGCTGCGGTCTTCGGCAGCACTTCGGCGACCACGAAGATGACCACGGTCATCACCAGCGTGGCGTAGATGACGCCGGCGTGGCCGAAGAACGCGAGCAACAGGCCGGTCGCCAGCGTCGAGGCGGCGATATTGGTCACGTTGTTGGCGAACAAGATCGCGCCCAGCAGCCGCTCGCGCGTCCCTAACAGCCGGTTGACGATGCCGGCGTCGCGGTTGCCCTGCTTCTCCAGCCGCAACATGGCGGCGCGCGACGATGCCGTCAGCGCCGTCTCGCCGGCGGAAAAGAACGCCGAGACCAAAAGGCAGATGACAATCGCCGCGACGGTCAACCAATCAAAGATATTCATCGCTCCGCAAGCTTCTCGTCGAGGAATGCGCGCACGTCTTCCCGATCGACGCCGGTCTCGACAAAAGCGGCGCCGATCCCGCGCGCCAGGATGAATGTAGGCATTCCGCGCTTCACTTTCTTGTCCTGCGCGATCAAATCCATCAGCCGGTCGACGGGCGGCAATCCACCCGGAATATCGCGGGGCCGGGTCGGCAATCCGACGGCCGTCAGGTGGCGAACGGCGCGCTCGGCTTCGGCGGTGGGCAGAAGCCCCTGCCGCGCCGAAAAGGCGAAAGCCAGCGCCATCCCGGCCGCGACCGCCTCGCCATGCAAGAGCCGGTCGGAGAAGCCGCAGGCGGCCTCGAGCGCATGGCCGAAGGTATGGCCGAGATTGAGCAGCGCCCGTTCGCCGGTCTCGCGCTCGTCGCGGGCGACGATGGCCGCCTTGGCGCGGCAGCTCACGGCGATGGCGTGTTCTCTGGCCGGCCCGCCGGCAAAGACGTCGCGCCAGTTCGCTTCCAGCCAGGAGAAAAAGGCGGCGTCGCCGAGCAGGGCGTATTTGGCGACTTCGGCGTAACCGGCGCGGAATTCGCGCGCCGGCAAGGTGTCGAGCACGGCGGTATCGGCCAGTACCAGGATCGGCTGATGAAAAGCGCCGACCAGATTCTTGCCATGGGCGGAATTGATCGCGGTCTTGCCGCCGACCGAGGAATCGACCTGAGCCAAGAGCGTGGTCGGGACCTGCACGTAATCGAGCCCGCGCCGCACCACCGACGCCGCGAAGCCGGCGAGATCGCCGATGACACCGCCGCCGAGCGCGACGACGATATCGCCGCGCTCGATGCGCGCGTCGATGATCGCCTCGCAGACTTGCTCGAAGACGCGAAAGCTCTTCGAGCCCTCTCCAGCCGTAACGATGACGCGGGTCGTCGCCACGCCGGAACCGGCCAGCGCGGATTCGGCGCCGGCAAGATGGTAACGCGCCACGCTCTCGTCGGTGACGATGGCGGCATTGGCGCCCAGGCGCAGCGCCGCGATACGCGCGCCGAGCGAAGCCATAAGGCCGCGCCCGATGACGATGTCATAGCTGCGGGCGCCGAGCGCGACCTTGACGGTTGTGGGATCGGCGCGAAGCGGTGCCGTCATGGGTCGGCCCTTGCTTCCGGCACCGCGGCGGGCGTCAGGAATGCCGCCAGCGCCTTCATGATGTCGGCGACGATGGTGTCATGCGGCAGGTCGCGCGATTGCACGGTCAGATCGGCTTGCGCATATGTCGGCTCGCGTTCCGCCATCAGGCGGCGCAGCGTCTCCGCCGGATCGGCGGTTTGCAACAGCGGGCGCTCGTTCCTGCGCTTGGAAATCCGCCGCATCAGCACCTCGACATCGGCGCTGAGCCAAATGGAAATGCCTTTCGCCTGGATGACGCCGCGCGTAGCCGGATTCACGAATGCACCGCCGCCGGTAGCCAGGACTTGCGGGCCGCCGTCGAGCAGGCGGGCAATGACGCGCGCCTCGCCGCTGCGGAAATCGGCTTCGCCGTGGCGCGCGAAAATATCGGCAATGCTCATACCGGCAGCCTTCTCGATCTCGGCGTCGGCGTCGACAAAAGGGATGCTTAGCCGCGCGGCGAGCCGGCGGCCGATGGACGACTTGCCCGACCCCATCATGCCGATGAGGACGATCGAGCGGCGTCCCAGGCGGGTCAGGATGGCGGCCGCCAAGGCCCGGGTGTCGGCGTCGTTTTGTAAGGCGATTTCAGTCATCTGCCGTTCAAGTCCGCAATAGCATCGCCCGTACCTGCCGCCCGCGGCTAAAATACCCGCAGAGCGGGCCGAATGACTTGCCAGGCCGGGCCGAACATGATCGTACTCGGTCCCGTTCGCCGGCACCAATGGGATGAGCGCGCGCACGAGTGCGGTGGTGGACACTGGACGATGCCGAGCCTGCTCCGGTTTCTCGCCGTCATCGCTATATTGTGCGTCGCTGTCTATGGCGGTCTATATGCGCTGGCGCATTTCGTGCAACCGAAACCGCGCGAGATCAGCGTAACGATCCCGCCCGACAAATTCTTCAAGAACCGCTGAGGCCTCGGCCATGGCTCTTATGATGGCGCGCGGCAGGATTCGCAGCAGGCGTCCTGGAACGGCTCGCGCGGCCAAGCCCGCCGACGCGCGGCTCACTGCGCTCTTTCTCGACATGCTGGCGGCCGAGCGCGGGGCGGAGAAAAACACGCTTGCCGCCTATGGCCGCGACCTTGCCGATTTCACCGCTTATCTCGCCGGCGCCGGGCGCTCGGTGGCGACGGCTGCGACCGACGATCTGCGTGTCTATCTCGGCACGCTGGCGCGGCGCGGACTGCGGCCGGCGACCGTGGCGCGCCGGCTCTCGGCGATCCGGCAGCTTTATCGGTTTCTCTATGCCGAGCGGCAGCGCAAGGACGATCCCGCTGCCGTGCTCGAAGGCCCTAAGCGGGTCCGCGCGCTCCCGAAAACGCTCACCATCGGCGAAGTCGATCGCCTGCTGACGGTGGCGGGACGCTCTGACCCGGCAGCGCCGCTGCCGGTGCGCCTGCGCGCGGCGCGGCTTGCCAGTCTCATCGAGCTCCTCTATGCGACCGGATTGCGCGTCTCCGAACTCGTGGCGTTGCCGGCAACGGCGGCCCGCCGCGACGCCCGCTTCATCATCGTGCGCGGCAAAGGCAACAAGGAGCGGCTGGTGCCGCTCAACGAGGCCGCCAAGCGGGCGATGGCCGACTATCTCGCGCTATTGGCGGGGAGCGCCGCCGCGCACCGCACCGGGCGGGATGCCGGATCGAAATGGCTGTTCCCGTCCTTCGGCGAGGCCGGCCATCTCACCCGCCAGCACTTCGCCCGCGAACTCAAGGCGCTCGCCGCCGCCGCCGGATTGCGTGCCGCACAGCTGAGCCCGCACGTGCTGCGCCATGCCTTCGCCAGTCATCTCCTGCACAACGGGGCCGATCTGCGGGTGGTGCAGACGCTCCTCGGTCACGCGGATATTTCAACCACACAGATTTATACCCATGTATTGGAGGAGCGCCTGAAAAGCCTGGTGCGCGATTTGCATCCGTTGGCGCAGGAATGAATGGGAAACAGAATCAAGCCGAGACCATTCCTTGACTTAAGCGTGCACGACAGGCGACTTTGCCGCGCGTGCGGCGTCCACCGTTCAGCCTGCTGACAAATGTTTGCGTGATGCGTTCATATCTCGACTTCGAAAAGCCGGTGGCCGAGCTCGAGGCCAAGATCGAAGAAATGCGCGCGCTGCAAGCCGCCGGCGACGCTATTGCCATCGGCGACGAGATCAACCGGATCGAAGTCAAGGCCGATCAAGCCCTCAAGGAACTCTATGGCGCGCTGACGCCCTGGCAGAAGACGCAAGTCGCGCGGCATCCGCAACGGCCGCATTGCCTCGATTACATTGCCCAGCTCATCGGCGATTTCGTTCCGCTGGCCGGCGATCGCAAATACGGCGAGGACGCGGCGATCGTCGGTGGCTTCGGCCGCTTTCGCGGCGAGAGCGTCTGCGTCATCGGCCACGAAAAAGGCACCGACACCGACAGCCGTCTCCAGCACAATTTCGGCATGGCGCGGCCGGAAGGCTACCGCAAGGCGGTGCGGCTGATGGACATGGCCGATCATTTCGACATCCCGGTCATTGCGCTGATCGACACCGCGGGCGCCTATCCCGGCATCGGCGCGGAAGAGCGCGGCCAAGCCGAGGCTATCGCGCGCTCGACCGAAGCCTGTTTGCGGATCGGCGTGCCCAATGTCGCGGCCGTCATCGGCGAGGGCGGCTCGGGTGGCGCGATCGCGCTGGCCACCGCCAACCGCGTGATCATGCTGGAGCACGCCATCTACAGCGTGATATCGCCCGAAGGCGCGGCTTCGATTCTCTGGCGCGATACCACGAAGGCGCAGGAGGCCGCCGCCAGCATGAGGATCACCGCGCAGGATCTGCTGCGGTTCGGCGTTGTCGACACGGTTGTGCCGGAGCCGACCGGCGGTGCGCATCGCGATCCCGCCGCGGCCATCGCGGCGGTCGGCACAGCGATCGCCGCCGCGCTAGCCGATCTGCACGGCCTCGGCCGCGCCGGTATTGTTCGGCTGCGGCGCGACAAGTTCATGGCGATCGGGCGGATGCTGGGCTGATCTCGCGGCCCGGCCGATCGCCCGCGATTGCTGTCGCCACAATCGCGCCCTGATTTGTCCCCGAGCGGATGATGCTGCGGGGACTAGCGAAACCCTGTCGCGGTCGATCGGGACGGGATAAGGCATTGGTTTTTCCGTCAAATTTGCGTAAAATTAACCATTCGTTAACACCGCCATGCTCCAGCTGAGGGCTACGCCTTGGCTGGCTTGCGAAAGCCACCCCAGAAGGATAACGATGGGGTCATGATGGCACGGGGATGTTCCATCAGTCGGGGAGTATCGTATTGATCCGCGCCAGCCCGGTCCGCGCGCAAATTTGCCGTGCCCTTTTGGCGTCGGCGGTTCTCGCCGGTGCCTTGGCGCTTGCCGGCTGCGATACCGATGGCGTCTATCAGCTGCCCACCAGAGCGATGAAGGCGCTATCGCCGGAGATGGTGGCGCTGCTCGAACAAAAGAACATGCCGAAGGACTCGCCGATCCTCGTTCGCGTTTTCAAGGAGGAGTCGGAGCTCGAAGTCTGGAAGCAGGACACCACCGGTCGTTACGAGTTGCTCAAGGTCTATCCGATCTGCCGCTGGTCGGGCGACCTCGGACCGAAGGTCCATGAGGGCGACCGCCAGGCGCCCGAGGGCTTCTATCAGATCACACCCGGGCTGATGAATCCCAATTCCAACTACTATCTCGCGATCAACATCGGCTTCCCCAACGCCTACGACAAGGCCAACGGCCGCAGCGGCGCCTTCCTGATGATCCATGGCGACTGCTCTTCGCGCGGCTGTTATGCCATGACCGACGAGCAGATCGGAGAGATCTATTCGCTCGGCCGCGAATCCTTCCTCGGCGGCCAGCAGTCGTTCCAGATTCAGGCCTATCCGTTCCGCATGACGCCGGCGAATTTCGCGCACCACCGCACCAATCCGAATATGCCGTTCTGGAAGATGATCAAGGAAGGCAACGACCATTTCGAGGTGACGCATCTGGAGCCCAAGGTCGACGTATGCGATCACCGCTACGTGTTCGACGCCCAGCCGCCGCCGGCTAAATCCGCCAAGCCGCTTGTTTTCACGCCGACCGGCCGCTGCCCGGCTTACGTTGTCGCCCAAGACATCGTCGAACCGGTGCAGGCCAAGCAGCAAAACGACGAAGTCCAGTATGCCCGGTTGTCCAAAATCATGCCGCCCGCACCGATCAGGACCGGCCTCGACGGCGGCATGAACAGGGTCTTCCTCGCCCAAACCAACGGCAACATACCCCCGGCGCGGGTGCCCCCGCCGACTGGATTGCCGGCCCAGCCCCAGCCCGTGACGGCCGACAATGGCGGGTCGACGTTCGCCGGCCGCTTGTTCGGAGGCCTGTTCGGATCGAAGCCCGCCGAGCAAACGAAAGTCGCCTCGACCGAGTCCGGATCGCGCGGTTCGGAGCCGGCTTCGACCGGCACGGCACACCGAACCCAAAGCGCCGCGCATAGTCAGACGGCCGCCGCGGCCGCCAAACCGACGACCAACGCGCCGCTCAACGGCGAGCTGCGCAAGGGCGACGAGACTGTTGCGGCGAAGCCGAAACCGGCTCCGCAACAGGAAGCCAACGCCGCAGCGCCGCCGGCGAAACCGCTCCTCAACGGCGCGCAGCCGGTCGTGCCGGCCGGCAGCTTCGATAGCCGCTGGGGCGGACTCCAGTAATCAGTGGTCGGTGGTCAGTAATCAGATACGCCTCGATTACTGACCGCTGATTCCTGATCCCTGTTACGCGTATCTTCCGTGGCAATGCTTGAATTTCTTGCCTGAGCCGCACGGGCAGGGCTCGTTGCGGCCGACCTTGCCCCAACTCGTCGGATCTTTCGGATTGCGCGCCAACGCCTGGGCCTCGCGCGCCGCCGCTAGCGCCGTACCGCCGCCGCCGATGCCGTGCCGCGCCAGCGTTTCGGCGCCGGCCAGCGCCAGGGCCATCTCGTCCTCGCCGGTCGTCGGATCGATCTTGTGCGCCTCCATGGCCGGCAGCGGCGCCATTGACTGCTCCGGCGGCGGCGATGCCATGATCTCGACGCGCATGAGCTGCGCCGTTACCGCCTCGCGCAGGCTCTGACTCATCGCCTCGAACAGGCTGAAAGCCTCCGACTTATATTCGTTGAGCGGGTCGCGCTGGCCGTAGCCGCGCAGCCCCACCACCTGGCGCAGATGGTCGAGCATGACCAGATGCTCGCGCCAGAGATGGTCGAGCGTCTGCAGCAGGATCGATTTCTCGATGTAACGGATGACGTCGGCACCCCATTGCGCGACCTTCGCGGCCATGTGCTCGTCGGCGCGGCGCTCGACGCGGGCGAAAATCTCCTCGTCAGCGATACCCTCTTCCTTCGCCCATTCGTCGACCGGCAGATCGAGGCCGAGCACCCGCTTGAGTTCCTCCTTGAGGCCGGCGGTGTCCCATTGCTCCGGATAGGCGTTTTCCGGCACGTGCTTGGCGACCAGATCGTCGATCGCGTTGCGGCGCATGTCGGCGACAACTTCGGCGACGGCGGCGTCCTGCATCCATTCGACGCGCTGGTCGAAGATGACCTTGCGCTGGTCGTTCATGACGTTGTCGTACTTGAGGATATTCTTGCGGATATCGAAGTTGCGCGCCTCGACCTTCTGCTGCGCCTTCTCCAGCGCCTTGTTGATCCAGGGATGGATGATCGCCTCGTTTTCCTTCAAGCCCAATTTGGTCAGCATGCCGTCGAGCTTGTCGGTGCCGAAGATGCGCATCAGGTCGTCTTCGAGCGACAGAAAGAATTTCGAGTGGCCGGGATCGCCCTGGCGTCCGGAACGGCCGCGTAACTGATTGTCGATGCGGCGGCTCTCGTGGCGCTCGGTGCCGAGCACGAACAGTCCGCCGGCGGCGAGCGCCTTCTCCTTCAAGCGTGCGACCTGGGCGCGGATTTCCGCTGCCTGAGGCGAGCGCTGGTAGTCTCCAATATCCGGAATATCCCGAAGTTCCTGAGCGATGCGCATGTCGGCGTTGCCACCGAGCTGAATGTCGGTGCCGCGGCCGGCCATGTTGGTGGCGATGGTGATGGCGCCGGGCACGCCGGCCTGGGCGACGATATAGGCTTCCTGCTCGTGGTAGCGGGCGTTGAGGATGGCGAACACCTTGGCCTTGGAGGCGCCCTCGTCGCCGGAATAGAGGGCGGCGAACGCGTTTGGGTCGGAGAAATCATGCGCCTCCCAGCCCTTCTGGCGCAGCATTTCCGCGAGCTGCTCGGATTTCTCGATCGAAGTGGTGCCGACCAGCACCGGCTGACCGCGTTGCTTGCAATCTTCGATCAGCGCGATGACGGCGCGGTACTTCTCCACCGACGTGCGATAGACCTCGTCATCGTCGTCGAGGCGGATCATCGGCATGTTGGTGGGAATTTCCAGGACCTCGAGATTGTAGATGTCCAAGAACTCGTCCGCCTCGGTGGTCGCCGTGCCGGTCATGCCGGCGAGCTTCTCGTACATGCGGAAATAGTTCTGGAAGGTGATCGAGGCCAGCGTCTGGTTCTCCGGCTGGATCGGCTGCCGCTCCTTGGCCTCGAGCGCTTGGTGCAGGCCCTCCGAGTAGCGTCGGCCTGGCATCATGCGGCCGGTGAACTCGTCGATGATGACGACCTCGCCGTTGCGTACGATGTAGTCCTTGTCGCGCTGGAACAGCTTGTGCGCGCGCAAGGCCTGATTCACATGGTGCACCACCGAGACGTTCTCGACGTCGTAGAGCGAATCGGACTTGAGCTGGCCGGCTTCGCGCAGCCCCTGCTCCATCTTTTCCATGCCGACTTCGGTGAGATTGACGGTGCGCTGTTTCTCGTCGACCTCGTAGTCGGCCTTGTCGAGCTTGGGGATGTAGGCGTCGATGGTGTTGTAGAACTCGGAACGGTCGTCGAGCGGACCGGAAATGATCAGCGGGGTGCGCGCCTCGTCGATCAGGATCGAATCGACCTCGTCGACGATGGCGTAGGTGTGCCCGCGCTGCACCATGTCCTCGAGCCGGTACTTCATGTTGTCGCGCAGGTAGTCGAAGCCGAGCTCGTTGTTGGTGCCGTAAGTGACATCGCAGTCGTATTCCTTCTTGCGCTGCTCGTCGTCGAGACCGTGGACGATGACGCCAACCGTGAGTCCGAGGAACTTGTAGATCTGCCCCATCCATTCGGAGTCGCGTTTGGCCAGATAATCGTTGACGGTGACGACGTGCACGCCGCGGCCGGCCAGCGCGTTGAGATAGACGGCAAGCGTGGCGACCAAGGTCTTGCCTTCGCCGGTCTTCATCTCGGCGATCTTGCCTTCGTGCAGCACCATGCCGCCGATGAGCTGGACGTCGAAGTGCCGCTGGCCCAGCGTGCGCTTACCGGCCTCGCGTACGGTGGCGAACGCCGGCACCAGGATGTCGTCAAGCGTCGCCCCTTCGGCCAATTGCTTTTTGAAGGCGTCGGTCCGCGCGTGCAGTGCCTCGTCGGAAAACTGCTCCAGCTCGGCTTCCAGGGCATTGATGGCGGCGACCTGAGGCCGGTAAGCGCGGATGCGCCGGTCGTTGGAGGAGCCGAACAGCTTGCGAGCAACAGCGCCGATCATCGCGTCATCCTTCCACTCTGCGGCCGTGCCGCGGAGCTATTTGGTCGAGCACGATCTTTGCCGAAAACCGGTGTCCACTTTTCGGGATCATGCTGCTTCGTTCCTGGCTCAGTTCCGCGCGATCGGCGTTTGGCCAACCGGCGGAAAATGCAGCGCTATTTAAGGCTTCTGCACGGCGACGGGGGGCGCCCGGACTATGGGCGAGACATAGGTAGGGGTGGTTTTGTTGTCAATGCGAGGCGTCCCCTCACGCGCTCGTTAGGCGGCGCGTCGATTCTGCCATTGCCAAGCGGGGGCGTTTCGGCGAGTGTCCGCGCCGGCAATCCGCGCCGGAGCAAGGCGAATTGCCCCATGACCCAAAGGATCGCGTTCCATGGCCTGCACTCGCCTGTCCGTCTGCCGCGCGCTCGGCGCGCTGACAATTGCTGCGTTTCTCTGCGTACCGATCAGCGCTCTGCGGGCGCAGGATAATGATCCGGTGATCGCGCGCGCCAACGGGGTCGATATCCGCCAGAGCGACATCGCCTTCGCCGAAGAGGAGATCGGCGGCAACATCCCGGCCATGCCCCCGGAGCAGAAGCGCGACTATCTCATCAACTATCTTACCGACGTGGTCGTGTTGTCGCAGGCCGCCGAGCAGCAGAAGCTGGGCGACCGCCCCGACGTCAAGCGCCGGCTCGCCTTCGACCACAACCGGCTGCTGATGGAGGCGCTGCTGCAGGATGCCGGCCGCGCCGCGCTGTCGGACGAGGCGGAACACAAGGTCTATGACGAGGCCATCAAGCAGGTGGCCAACGAGGAGGAGGTGCGCGCGCGCCATATCCTCGTGCCCACCGAGGACGAGGCCAAGGCGATCCTCGTGGAACTGAAGAACGGCGCCGATTTCGCCACCCTCGCCAAGGAAAAGTCGAAAGACCCGGGCGCGGCCGAAGGCGGCGACCTCGGCTTTTTCACCAAGGAGCAGATGGTGCCGGAATTCGCTGCGGTCGCCTTCAAGCTCGACAAGGGCCAGGTCTCCGATCCGGTGAAGACGCAATTCGGCTGGCACATCATCAAGGTCGAGGACAAGCGCATCAAGCCGACCCCGACGTTCGATCAGGTCAAAGCCCAGATCGAAAATTATGTCGCGCACCGCGCCCAGGCGCAGTTGGTCGACAATTTGCGTAAAACCGCCACCATCGAGCGGCTGGACAAGCCGGCGGCGCCGCCCGCGGCGGATCCTTCGCTCAATCCCGCCGCGCCGGCGAAGAAGTAGTCAGCCCGACGCCGACACTGTAGTTTGCCGTCATGCCTAAGACGACCGCCTGTGGCGGTCGTGGAAATGACGTCGGAGAATGCCATGAAGCTGGAAGGCGGATGCTATTGCGGCGCCGTGCGCTACGTCGCCGAAGGCAAGCCGATGCTGAGGGCGCAATGCCACTGCCGCGAATGCCAATATATCAGCGGCGGCGCTCCCAACATGTTTCTTCTGATGCCGCCCGACGGCTTCCATTATACCAAGGGGGCGCCCCGGCAATTTGCACGCAGCGATCTTGAAGGCGCCGTGACGCGGGAATTCTGCGCCGAATGCGGCACGCACCTGACGACGCGGCGGCCGGGCCTGCGCGCCGTGATTTTGAAAGTCGGCACGCTCGACGATCCAAGTCTTTTTGGCAACCCGCAGATGGCGATTTACACCGTCGACAAGCAGGCTTTCCATCACATCCCAGAGGGCTTACCAAGCTTCGAGCGCCTGCCCCCACGATAAGAGCTGCCGATAATGAGCTGGGCTTGCCAGATATAACATCGCCGACAGATTACTGATTACCTTGGCATTCCCGGGCGCGCGGCGCCGAGTGATACAAAAAATGCCCACCGCTATCTCCCCCCTCGCGCCTTCGTCCTTTCCCGAAATGCCGCCGATCGCCGGCGTGCGGCTGGCAACGGCCGCAGCCGGCATCCGCTATGCCGGACGCACCGACGTGCTGCTCGCCTTGTTCGATGCCGGAACTGCCGTGGCCGGAGTGTTAACGCGCTCGAAGTGCCCGTCGGCGCCGGTGGACTGGTGCCGCGCGCGGCTCAAGACCGGCGCTGCGAGCGCGCTTGTGGTCAACTCCGGCAACGCCAACGCGTTCACCGGCAAGTCCGGCCGCGCCGCGACCAAGCTCACCGCCGAGATCGCCGCAAAGGCGGCGCATTGCAAAACCGGCGAGGTATTCCTCGCCTCCACCGGCGTCATCGGTGAACCGCTCGACGCGACGAAATTCGCCGGCGTCATCGACCGACTGACCGCCGAGGCAGCGCCCGGCGGCTGGAACGAGGCCGCCCAAGCGATCATGACCACCGACACGTTTGCCAAAGGCGCCGCTGCCGTCGTGCGGATGGGCCCGAGCGCGGTGACCATCTGCGGCATCGCCAAAGGCGCCGGCATGATCGCGCCCGACATGGCGACGATGCTGTCATTCGTTTTCACCGACGCGCCGATCGCGCCCGCGGTCCTCAAGGCCTTGCTGTGCGCGGGTGTCGGCGACACCTTCAATGCCGTGACCATCGACAGCGATACCTCGACGTCCGACACGCTGTTAGCCTTCGCCACCGGCGCCGCCGCGGCGTGCGGCGTCGCCAAGATGGCGCGGCTCTCCGATCCGCGGCTCCCCGCCTTTCGCAAGGGCTTCAACGCCGTGCTCGCCAACCTCGCCGAACAGGTGGCGCGCGATGGCGAAGGCGCGCGCAAGCTCGTCGAGATCGTGGTCGAGGGCGCGGTGTCGAAGAAATCCGCCCGCCGAATCGCGCTGTCGATCGCCAATTCGCCGCTGGTCAAGACCGCAATCGCCGGCGAGGACGCCAATTGGGGCCGCGTGGTCATGGCGGTGGGCAAGGCCGGCGAGCCGGCCAACCGCGATCGGCTTTCGATCTGGTTCAATGGCATCCGCGTCGCCCATAAAGGCGAGCGCGACCCGGCCTATGACGAAGCCGCCGTCTCCGCCACGATGAAGAAGCCCGAGATCGCGCTGAAGGTGGCGCTCGGCCTCGGCAAATGCCGCGATCGTGTGCTCACCTGCGACCTGACCAAAGAGTACGTGGCGATCAACGGGGATTACCGCTCTTGAGAGCTCCTTAACCATTCGGCGAAAGCGGGCGACAGACCGGGAGCGTTGAAGGGCGCCTTCACTATGCGCTGCCTAATTTGAGGTCAGGCCGTGAGCGTCAAACTTGTCCTCGTCGCCGCCTGCGCCCTCATCGACCCCGACGGCCGCGTGCTCATCGCACAACGTCCGCCCGGCAAGCCAATGGCGGGGCTTTGGGAGTTTCCCGGCGGCAAGGTCGAGCCCGGCGAGCGGCCGGAATCAAGTTTGATCCGCGAGCTCGAGGAGGAACTGGGAATCGTTATCAAGGAAGAGTGTCTCGCACCGCTGACCTTTGCGAGTCACCTTTATCCCGACTTTCATCTTTTGATGCCTCTCTGGGTCTGCCGTCGCTGGGAAGGAATCGTGGCGGCGCGCGAGGCGCAGAAGCTCAAATGGGTGCGACCGCACGATCTGCGCAACTACCCGATGCCGCCGGCCGACGAACCGCTGATCCCGCATCTCATCGCGCTGTTATGATGTGAACGCCAAGAGCAGAAGGCCATGCTGCGATTTTCGGCACGCGCGATCCGGACCAAGTTCCAGCGCTTCCTGCGCGACGCACGCGCGGCTACCGCGATCGAATATGCGATGATTGCTTCCGGCGTCTCAATCGCGATCGTCGCGACGATCGTCGGGCTCGGCGCCAATGTCAAAGGTCTTTATACCACCGTCGCCGCAGCGTTGAATTGATGCTCCTTGGTGGAGCATGATCTTTTCGGAAAGCCGGCCTCCATTTTTCCGGATCATGCTCCTGCATCAACGTCCAGCTTTCTCCCTCGTCGAAATTTCGCGCGTGCCAAGCGCGTCGGCGAGGCGCGCTCGTGCCGAGCCGGGCTTGAGCGGCTGCTGCTGATCCGGATGCGGCGCCCAGCCCGACAGCCAGACGATCTCAAAGGTCGCGCGCAGGCGCCCGTCGTTGTCGGCAAACCGCTGCGCATAGATCTCGGCCATGCGCATCAGCGTCGCGCGCTTGAGCGGAGTGCGGCGGCGGTCGAGCAGCGCGTTGGTCGCGCCCATGCGCCGCAAATCGCGCATCAACCCGAAAGCACCGTCGTAGCGTACGATGACGCGGTCGGTGTCGGTGACGGGGAGCGCGAAGCCCGCGCGCTGCAACAGCGTGCCGAGATCGCGCAGATCGGCGAACGGCGCGACGCGCGGCGAAACACCGCCTTCGATCTCGCTTTCTGCCGCAGCGAAGGATTGCCGCAGCTCGGTCAGCGTGTCGCCGCCAATGAGCGCGGCGAGAAACAATCCGTCGGGTTTCAGCGCGCGACGTATCTGAACGAGGACGCCCGGCAGGTCGTTGACGAATTGCAGTGCCAGCGCCGAGACGACGAGATCGAGCGAAGCGTCGCGGAACGGCAACACCTCCTCATCGGCGGTCACCAGCGGAGACACGCGCTTGGTGCCGGTCGCGGGCATCGCATCGGCCGCCACGATCGTCGCCACCGAGCCGAGGCGGGTAAGCGCGGCCCGCACCGCTTCGCCCGGCGTGCCGAGATCGAGGGCCAGATCGAACCGCCGCAGCACCGCGCCAAGCCGGTCGGCAAGATCGTCGGCGACGCGATCGAGCAAAAACGTCGCCGGGCCCAATAAAGCCGCGCGGCGGCGGCGGGCGCGGATGAGCGGGCGATCGAAGATCAGCGGGCTCGGCAATGTCGGAGTGTCGGCCATCGTCCGATTGTCTCACGTGTGGCAGGAAAAGGCTCGCAACGCAGGGGGCGATGACAAGTCGGTTGCGGAGCGCTAGCGTGGCGCCATGGGAGACGTGTTCGGGGAACTGGCGGGCATCGCTGCCCCGCCGCGGCTGTGCGCGGCTTGCCGCGTGCCGGTCGAAGGCGAAGGGCTCTGTCCGGCGTGCTGGTCGAAACTCTCGTTCATCACCCGGCCCTATTGCGAGCGCCTCGGCATCCCTTCGTCTATGACCCGGGTCCGGGCATCCTGTCCATGGAAGCGATCGCCGATCCGCCGGCCTACCATCGCGCCCGCGCCGCGGTGCGCTTCGACGAAATTTCGCGCGCTTTGGTGCATGCCCTCAAATATGGCGACCGGCTCGATCTCGCGCCGATGATGGGACGCTGGATCGGCCAAGCCGGCCGGGAGCTTCTGGCCGAGGCCGATGCGCTGGTGCTGGTACCGCTGCATTGGCACCGGCAGTGGGCGCGGCGGTTCAACCAATCGGCCATGTTGGCCGCCGCCGTCTCGGCCATAAGCGGCGTGCCCATCGCCGCCGGCGCGCTCAAGCGCGTGAAGGCGACCACCCAACAGGTGGGACTGTCGCGATCCGAACGCGCCGCCAACGTGCAGGGCGCATTCCGCGTGCCGCCGGAGGGAAAGCCGGCCGTGGTCGGCCGCCGCCTCGCTCTGATCGACGACGTGCTGACGTCGGGCGCCACCGTCGAGGGCTGCGCCAAGGCGCTCCTTCGTGCCGGCGCCGCCAATGTCGATGTGCTGGTGTTCGCCAGGGTTGCCGATCCCGTGCGAACCTCCATATAAGGGTTTGATAGAATTAACGAACCGTTATGACTTCTGTCGAAATCTACACGACCCAATACTGCCCCTATTGTCACTGGGCGAAGGAACTGCTTTCGCGCAAGGGCATCAACTTTCGTGAGATCGACGTCACGACGAATCGCACGATGCGGCAACAGATGATCGAGCGGGCAGACGGACGCACCACGGTACCGCAGGTCTTCATCGGCTCGCGGCATATCGGCGGCTGCGACGAACTCTACGCGCTCGAGGACGCCGGCAAGCTCGATCCGCTGCTTGGGCAGCAAGAAGCGCCGCCGGCATGAGCGCGGCATCGCCCTCGGCGTTCAAGGTCGGGCTCATCCAGATGCGCTCCGGGCTCGATCCGCAGGCTAATCTTGCGGTCGCGCTCGCCGCCATCGAACAGACCAAGCGCGCCGGCGCCGACTACGTGCTCACGCCGGAAATGACCAACATCATCGCCAAGCGCGAGCACCTCTTGGCGACGATCGTGGACGAGGAACTCGATCCGACGCTCGCGGCGCTCCGCGAGGCCGCGCGCCAGCTTTCGATTTACATCCATATCGGCTCGCTCGCGGTCAAGGCTTCGCCCGACAAAGCGGTGAACCGCTCGTTCCTGATCGGCCGCACCGGCGAGGTGATCGCACGCTACGACAAGATCCACATGTTCGATGTGGATCTGGCGAACGGCGAAAGTTACCGCGAATCCCGCACTTACCGGCCTGGCGATCTTGCCGTGGTCGCCGACCTGCCGTGGGGCCGGCTTGGCGTAACGGTCTGCTACGATTTGCGCTTCCCGGCGCTCTATCGCGCCCTCGCCGAGGCGGGCGCCTTGTTTTTTTCCATCCCCTCGGCGTTTACCGTGCAGACCGGCGAGGCGCACTGGCACGTGCTCATCCGCGCCCGCGCCATCGAGAACGGCTGCTTCGTGTTCGCCGCCGCCCAGGGCGGCTCGCATGAGAGCGGGCGCGAGACCTACGGCCACTCGCTCGTGGTCGATCCGTGGGGCCAAATCCTCGCCGAGGGCGGCACCGAGCCTGGCGTCATCCTCGCCGACATCGATCCGGCGCAGGTCGCTGCTGCGCGCGCACGGATTCCCTCGCTGCACCATGGCCGGCGCTTCGAACTCGTCGAGCCGATGGCCGAGCCGACCCACCTGCGCGCGGTGCGGGGGCCGCTATGATCCGCTACGCGCTTCATTGCGACCAGGGCCATGCGTTCGAGAGCTGGTTCCAGAGCTCTGCCGCCTACGACAAGCAAGCGAAGCGCGCGCTGGTGACCTGCCCGACCTGCGGCTCCGCGAAAGTCGAGAAAGCGATCATGGCGCCGCGGCTGGCGCGGGCTGAAGGCGCCGAACCGCCGCCGCCCGCGATACTCCCGACACCGCCGCTGCCGTCGCTTGTGCCTGGCAAGACGCCGGTCGCGATCATGTCGCCGCCGGAACGCGAGCTGCGCAAGAAACTCAAGGAGCTGCGCGACCACCTCACCAAGAACGCGGATTACGTCGGACCGCGTTTTCCCGAGCAAGCCCGCAAAATCCATTACGGCGAGATCGAGCACCGCTCGATCTATGGCGAAGCCTCGCCGGAGGAAGCCAAAGAATTACACGAAGAAGGCATCGAATTTCATCCGCTGCCGATCCTGCCGGACGAGTTTAATTAGGACGCGCTCCAGTCAATAAGCCCAGAGCAATAAACCGACACCGCAGACGACCAGCACCAAGCCGAAAGCTTCGCGCGCGGTGGTGCGCTGACCGAAGGCGAGGCGGGCGACAAGCTGCGCGAACAAAACCTCGATCAAAGCCAGCGTGCGCACGCTCGCGGCGGTGGCGAGCGCGAATGCCAGGAACCAGAACTGCGAGGCGACCGCGCCGGCGAGACCGGCGAGCAGCGAGGGGTTCCAGGCGCGCAGGATGGCAAACAGCACCGTGGGATGGCGCAGCCCGAGATAGAGCGACAGCAAGACCGCCTGCAGGACGATGCCGACCGCAAGCGTGAACGTCGCGGCGACGACGTAATTGGGCAACCCTAGACTGAGGATGGCGCCGCGAAAGCCGATTGCCGACAGCGCGAACATACCGCCGGAGGCAAGCCCTAACAACGTCGGTCTGATGCCGCCGAGCCGCGAGCCTTCGCTCTCGCGCTTACCGACAAGCGAAGCCTTGGTCGACATGATCACCACGCCGGCGGTGGCGATCAGGATTGCCGCCATCATCGGCCAGGTCACGATATCGCCGAGAAAAATGAGCCCGAACACCGCGACCTGGATCGGTTCGGTCTTGATGTAGGCAATGGTGACGACGAACGAGCGCTCGCCCATGGCGGCGAGCATCAGCGCGGTGGCGGCGATTTGCGCCAGCGCGCCATCGAACACCCAGGGCCAAAAACTCAGCCCCGGACGCGGCAGCGGCGAACCGGTCGTAATGAGCACGCCGGCAAGAAAAACAACGGCAAACGGAAAACCGAACAAAAACCGCACATGCGTCGCGCCGACGGTGCCGAGACTGCCGGTGAGCTCGCGCTGCATGGCGTTGCGCAGGGTCTGGGTGAATGCGGCAATGACGGTGAAAACGGCCCAAAGCCAGCCGGTCAGCATTACGCCGCCTTCGCCGCGACGACCATGTAGTTCACATCCATGTCGTTGGAAAGCTGCCAGCGGTCGGCGAGGAGATTATAGATCACGCCGGTCTCGTCGATGATATGCGAACCGGCCTGCTCGATGGCGATCTCAAGCTCGTTCGGAGTTACGAACTTGTCCCATTGATGGGTGCCGCGCGGCAGCCAGCGCAGGATATACTCGGCGCCGACGATCGCCAGCGCGAAACTTTTTACCGTGCGATTGAGCGTGGCGACGAACAGAAGCCCGCCGGGTTTCACCATCGCCGCGGCCAGCTCGACGAACAGGTCGACGTCGGTCACGTGCTCGACCACTTCCATGGCGAGAACGACGTCGAAGGCTTCGCCGGCTTCCGCCAGATCCTCGGCGGTGGTGTCGCGGTATTCGATCACCAGACCCGACTGCGCGGCGTGAAGCTTGGCGACCGCGATGTTGCTCTCCGACGGATCGGCGCCGGTGACCGCCGCGCCGAGCCGCGCCAGCGGCTCAGAGAGAACTCCGCCGCCACAGCCGATATCGAGGATGCGCAGCCCGGCGAGGCTGTCGAGCCGCTTCGGATCGCGGTCAAAATGCGCGGCGGTGCGGTCGCGCACATAAGCGAGCCGCACCGGATTGAACCTGTGCAGCGGCGCCATCGGCCCGCGCGGGTCCCACCATTGCCCGGCCAGCCGCGAGAACCGCGCGACTTCGCCCTCGTCGATGGTGCCGGCGGATGTCGGCTGCCGATCCATATGCGCTACCAATATGTTTCCAAGCCGGCTTTGCTTTAGCTCACCCATCCCTCAGGGGGAAGGGTGGCGCGTTGCAGCCCGCGGCACTAACTCGCGACAAACAGGATCGCGGTGTCGGCGCGTTCGAGCACCGCGGCGGCCATGTTGCCGAAGAACAGGGTTTCGCCCGGGCGCCGGGTGACGCCGAGCACGATGAGGTCGTAACTGCCCCGCGCGGCTTCCTTGAGGATGGCGTCCTCGGCGGCGACATCGACGCGTAACGCAGTGCGCACGCGGGCATCGTAACGGTCGCCGAGTTCGGCGATGTCCTTGAGCACCGCTTCTTCGTTTCGCCGCATGGCGGCGCCGCGGCGGATGCGGCCGCGACGCTCACCGTCGGAGCGGCCGCTCGCCACGTAGAGCGCGCTCACCCGCGAGCCGCAGGAGCGCGCCAAGGCGAAGCCGGTCTCGGCGGCGCGACGCGAGACATCCGTGCCGTTGGCGGGTATCAGGATTCTGCGGATCGGTTCGGTGCCGGTCGCCAGCGGTCCGCCGGCGATCGCGACGGCGAGCGGCCCGTCGAAGCCGTTGACGATGCGCGTGATCTCTGGACCGAAGCCGCCCCGCGGGCCCCGTGTCTTATCAATGCCGACGATCAGGAGGTCGTAACCCTTCTGCGCCTCATCGGCGATCGCCTCGGCGCTGGCCGCCTTCTTCAAGCGTGCGGTCACTTCGACGGAGCCGCGTGTTTGCTCCTGGGGATGCGCCAGCGGAACGGTATTGGCGGCCGCGGCTTGCACCTGTTTCTTCGATTCTTCGCGGTCCTTGCGCGCCGCCTGATGCGGCCACTTGTCCGGGCCGAGCTTAATGATCGTCGTCGGCTTGTCGCCGGAGCCGGCGATGGCCCCGGCCAGCCGAGCGGCGAACGTGCCGTTGGCGCTGCCGTCGACGGCTAACAGCAGGCGCTCAAGGTTGGGCACGAAGCCGCGTGCGTCGAGTTCTTCGCGCTCGAGCCGCAGCCGCTCAGCCTTGCGCAGCGGCAGCCGGCGAAGTGCCCAGCGCAGCATCGGCGGCATCGCCATCGTGGTGATCACGGCCATGGTCACGATCAGAGTGTACAGATTGCGGCTGAACACGGCCGCCGACAGCCCGATGGAGGCGACAATTACCTCGGTCGAGCCGCGCGCGTTCATGGCGCAGGCAAGCGCCAGGGATTCGCCGCGGCTCAGCCGGCCGAGCGTGCCGCCGACGAAGGCGCCGGCAAACTTGCCGACGCTGGCGATCACGATCAGACCCCCGGCAAGCAACAGCATTTGGGGGTCTTTGAGGATGGTGAGGTCGGCGCCCAGGCCCGACAGTCCGAAGAAGACCGGCATGAACAATGCCGCGATCAGCCCGCGAAGCTGTTCGTCGATATGGCGGGTGAGGATCGGCGACTCGCCGATCAGGATTCCGGCGACAAATGCGCCGAGTACCGTCTGCATGCCGATCAGGTAAGTGGCCAGCGCCATCGCGATCATGATCAGAAGGATCACGGTGATCACCGCGAATTCGCTGACGAAATGGTCGTTGGTCCAGCGGATCAAGCCGAATACGAGGCGCCGCCCAATGGTGAAACTCACCGCCAGGAACAGCAACGTGCCGAGGATGGCGAAGCTGACCGAGCGAAAATCGATGGTGCCGGATGACGCCAAACCGAACGCGACGGCGATGATGATCCATCCGGCCGAATCCTCGAGGATGGCGGAAGCCACGATGATCTGGCCGATGTCGCGGCGCATGAAGTTCATCTCGCGCACCACCATGGCGACGATCTTGATCGAGGAGATCGACAGCGCCGTAGCGAGGAAAAGCGCTGTGACGAGGCGCGCCTGCGGGCTTGGCAGGATCGCATCCGGCAGCATTTCGCCGAGCGCGAAACCGCAGATGAACGGCAGCACCACCCCGGCGGCGGCAACCGTGATCGCCGCCCGCCCGACCCGCCGCACCAGCCGCAGATCAGTCTCCATGCCGGTCAGCAGCAGCAACATCAGGATGCCGAGTTGCGAAACCGCGTCGAGCATGCTGTTCTGCGCGGCCGTTTGCGGAAAAAGCGCGTGCTGCAAGTCAGGCCAGATCAGGCCGAACACGGAGGGACCGAGCAGCAGCCCGCCGAGCAGCTGTCCCATGACCGCCGGCTGGCCTATTCGCTGCATCAGTTCGCCGAGACCGCGGCCGACCAGCAGCAGGACGCCAAGGTCAGCGAAAAAAAACGCAACTTTCCTTCCGCGGCGAACGCGATCGAAACAGCGCCGAGCAGAAACACCGCCGCCATCACGCCGCGCGACACGATAGCGGCGCGCCCGCGATGCCGCCGGCTGTTGGATAGTTGGGCGGTCGCCTGCGTCCGCCGATCAACGCCGCGCATGGTCCGGCGTTTCCCCTTTTGCGGCCGTTATGCGTTTTCGGTTGGACTCGCCGTCAATAGCGCCTCCGTCGGCCAGCGTTCATGGGTCAGCGGGACGATCATGCGGATCGAGAAGCCCTCGCGGGTATAGGCGGTGTGCACCTCGCCGTTCATTTGCCGTTCGATGACCAACCCGATCAGTCGCGAGCCGAATCCGGTATGCCGCGACCGCCGCGCCGGCGGGCCATTCCGCTCGATCCAGTCAAAGGTCAGGGTCAGGCCGCGCCGCGAGCGCGCGACCGACCAGGTCAATTCAAGCCGGCCCTGCGGCCGCGACAGACTGCCATGCTTGATAGCGTTGGCAGCGAGCTCGTGCAGCGCGGCGCTGAGGCTAAAGGTTGGGTCCGGCTCAAGATCGACATTGGGCCCGCTGAAAGACGTTCGGTCGAGATACGGTCCCAGCACCACGCGCAACAGCTCGGCGAGCGAGGTCGATTTCCAGCCGGCTTCGGTGATCAGGCGGTGCGCATTCGCCAAAGCGAGCACGCGCGCCTGGTACTTACTCATGAGCTCGGCCATGTTTTTCGAATTTCTCGCCGTCTGCGAGAGCAGCGCCAGAAGCTGAGAAAACAAATTACCAAAACGATGGCGCAGTTCGCGGATCATCAATTCGTGGCGTTGCTCCAATTGCCGCCGTTGAATGGCGCCGGCAAGCAAATTGCCGACTGCAGTCACGAACGAGGCGTCCTGCGTGCTGAAGTGGCGCTTCGTGGTGGTGGCGACGCCAAGAATACCGTAGGCGCGCCCATCGCGGCCGGCGATCGTCGCATGCATGCCGCTGACGCAGTTGTGGTCCTTGAGATATTGGGCGACCTCGAACCTTGTTTCGGTGGCGAAATCGGCGATGACGACCGGTGCAGGGGTATCCAATGTAAAGCGAGCATACGTGTTGGGCTCCGTCGTCGTCAGGACCGAGCCGATCAGCTCCCTCTCCCAGCCGAAGCCGGCTCGTAAAATAAGTTCGGTGCCGCCGGGAAGAAGCTCGAGGATTTTGATGAATTCAACCGACAGCGTGAGCGCGACGATGCTCACCGCATCGTTCAGCAGCCGTTCGATATCGGTTTCCGCCAATGCGCGCTCGCCGAGCTGCGCCAGCGCCTCCTGTTGTTTGACGCGACTGCGCAGCTCCTGCTGCAGATTGATCCGGTCGGTGACGTCGTGGCAGAGGCCGACCATGCGCTTGGGCGCGCCGTCCTCGATCGTCAACGTACCAACCGCCTCGATCCAACGCTCCTCGCCGTCGGCCCGCGGCGCCACGCGGTAGCGCACCCGGTAAGGGCATCCGGTCCGCAGCGTTGCATCGATGGCCGCTAAGACCGACGGCCGATCCTCCTCGTGAATATCGCGTTCGAAAAACGCGTAGGTGCCGTCGAAGCTGCCGGGCGGCAGGCCGCACATCGACTCGATGTTGCTCGACCACGTCGTTGCATTGGTGGCGACATCCCAGGACCAGATGCCCATCTGGCCGGCTTCGAGCGCGGCGCTGACCGTGGCAAAATCCGGAAAGAATACCGTTGCGCTCTCCGGCTGCCGCTCTGGTTCCGGAGTCGCACTCTTTCTAAGCTCGGGCCTGTCCATGTTCTTACAGTTCGGCCTCCGGCCCGGCGGGTCAAGGCCGTACGCGTTGGACTCTTTGGGAAAAAACGGCGCAGCCGTATTTAAGTTTCGCTGGGTCGGCGAAAAACCAGAAGAATCGATGCGGCTTTAGGGCGGCGAAGTTCCCTTATCAATACAGGCCGACCGGTGCGGAAGTAGTATTCCCTGCGTGCGGCGGCGATCGATCGGCGATGGCGACGACCGGTTTTGCCGGCGTCCTCGCCGCCATGACGACGCGCGAGCCTCGTTCGCTCGACGCGGAGTGTCCATCGTTGATCGCGGCGTTTCGTTGATCGTTCGGCAGGACGATGACTTTGGCGCCGATTCCGACGCGATCATAAAGGTCGATCACGTCGGCGTCGCGCAGGCGGATGCAGCCGCTGGAGACGTGCTTGCCGATCGAGCGTGGGTCGTTGGTGCCATGGATGCGGTAGGCGGAGTTGCCAAGGTAAAGCGCGCGCGCGCCAAGCGGATTGCCGGGCCCGCCGCCGACCCAGCGCGGCAGATACGGCTGCCGAGCGATCATCTCCGCCGGCGGAATCCAGTCGGGCCATTCGGACTTGCGAGAAATCGCCTCGATGCCCGACCACGTAAAGCCTTCACGCCCCACGCCGATGCCGTAGCGGATAGCCTTGCCGTCGCCGAGCGTCAGATAAAGAAAAGTGTGCGCCGTATCGATGATGATGGTGCCGGCAGGTTCGTTGCTCGGGTAGTATACGATTTGCCGCTGCAAAGGCGCTGGAAGCTCGTCGCCGCCCGGCACGCCACTCGGCTCCTCGGTTTGTGTCACCGGCTGGCGAAGGACCGCGCTGTCGCGATCGATCGGCATGTATGACAACGATTGAGCCGAAGCGGCGCCGGCGAAAATTATTGCGAGCGCTGCACAGAGAGCCGCGGTGCAGGCGCGAGGCGGCAGCTTGTTTGCTGACATGACACCCTCAGCTGATGACTTCCGACGATCCAATCGCCGACGGAGCTGAAAGGTTCCACGAAGAGTCCTAAGGCTACGGCAACGTTTTTGCTCAAGTTTCCTGTCAAACTGAGATTTCAAGCCAAGCAATTTCAAACCAAGCAACGCTGGAAGACGTTCGCCAAGCGCGGCGAAGAAATCGGGCTGAAGGAGGCATCGCAACCGACCGGAACGCGGGCGCGGGACTGCAGCGGCGTGACGGGCGGCCAAAACTCGTGCTGCCAAGCCGTCGGCGTTACGGTGGGTAGGCGGTCGCCCTTGAGCGCGCGGTTCACCGAGGCGGCAGGCGTGGAGCTCAATCCGGCGCCGGTGGTCGACAACGAGGGGAAGGAAACAAGGCTCGCCGCGACCAACGCGAATGCGACAGCCGCAACCCGAAATGACCACATGCTACGCATCGGAGTGTCTCCGAAATCCCGACAACCCCCCGAAATCCCGACAACCCCCATGCCGCGAATACGCGAGGCCGTTTGGCCACGCACCATCAAAAAACGTGGCGACCCGAGCGCGGTTCCGCAATGCGCCGAAAAATTCACCGTGTCGTGATACCGCTCACACCTGCGTGATGATGCCCGCACCGCCCGCGGGGTGGCGGAACAAACGCCCGAGCCGCGCTTTATCGTGCGGACCGGCCATCCCTTCCCCCTCCCCCCGTGCTTGGCCGGCCATCGTGGGCGCAGCTGATGGACCGATCAGCTGCGCCCTAATTTTTTTGTGGGAGAGACACCACGCCGTCATGCCCCACCGCAGGCTGGGCATCTCCGCTTAGAGACATACCAGGCGCAAAGAGCGCAAAACGTAGATGGCCGGGACAAGTTTACAGCCGGGCCGGCCACTTCGGGCCGGACCCGGTTGCCCGGCCATGACGCTACGGAGGAGTAATGAGTGAGAGAGAAAGCTAGGCCGTCGGCTGCCGCTCGCGCTGACGCGCCTTGCGGCCGAAAAACAGGGCCTGGCTGGCAACCGCCGATACCACCGCGAGCTGAAACGGCTTGGCGATGAGGAACGCCGGCTCCGGACGCTGGCCCGTGAGGAACCGCTCGGGGTAGGCGGTGATGAAAATCACCGGCACTTCGAACGTGTCGAGAAGCTCGTTCACGGCGTCAAGACCCGAGCTGCCGTCGGCCAGCTGGATGTCCGCCAGGATCAACCCGGGCCGTTTCTTCCGGGCGAGCGCAATCGCCTCGGTATGGGTGCGGGCGACGCCAATAATTCTGTGGCCCAAGCTCTCCACCAGCGCCTCGATATCCATGGCGATGAAGGTTTCGTCCTCGATGATCAGGACGTCGGTCGCGATCTCGTCAGCGAGCTCCCGTCCGGATTCTTCGACCAGACCGCGCAAGGTGGGAAGATCGCAGTCAAGAATTTGCGCGGCATCCTCCTCCGAGAAACCCTCGAGCGCCACCAGCAGGAAGGCTTGGCGCGGACGCGGCGTGATCTGCGTAAGGTGCTGTTCGGGCAGGAGATTCGGTTCGGCGGCATCGGCTTTGCCGTTCACCGCGACCGAGTTCCAGATCTTGGTGAAGAGCCGATAAAGCACGACACGCTGGTTGGGGCCGGAATCGATGATCTTGGGGCTGGCAATAAGCGATTCCAGGGTGGCCGCGACGTAGGCGTCGCCGGATGCCTGGGTGCCGGTCAGCGCGCGAGCATACCGCCGTAAGAACGGCAGGTGCTGGAGTACCGCTTGTGAGGTCGACAAAGAACCCTCCCCTTCCAAGTTCCCGAGGCTACGGGCTACAACGTCGCTGCGCAACCAAGGTTCCAAAAAACAGTTCCCGCAGCCGGAACCAACGCTAGAGACAGGCGTTGGTGGCCAGCGATGAGGGGAGCGCCATGCGGAATTCCGGTGGACGACGCTAACGGGGGCATGACGAAAAATGAAGACCGGTAAGACAGTTATCATCGAGCCCCCGGCACCGAACGAAGCCAAGCCGGAAGCCCGGGACGCCATGGGAAGGCCAGTCACGCAACGCAAGAGCGAGGTTCGCCTTGGGCGCGAGGTTCAGGCGCGCATCGGACAGCAGTTGCGCGCCATGTATGACGAAGTCGTCAGCGAAGGCGTGCCGCAGCATATCTCCGACCTAGTTCGCCGGTTGAGCGACCGAGATGATGGGGCGGCATGAAGCTCGATCCTGCCATACGCGATCAAGTGCTTGCGACGGTGCCGAGCCTGCGCGCCTTCGCCATCTCGTTGTGCGGCAACATCGACCGCGCCGACGATCTGGTGCAGGAGACCTTGCTGCGCGCGCTTGCCCATATCGACTCGTTTCAGCCCGGCACCAACATGCCGGCGTGGCTCTTCACCATCCTGCGCAATCTGTTCCGCTCCGAATACCGCAAGCGACGGCGCGAGGTCGAGGACGCCGATGGCCGCTACGCCGAGACCCTCAAATCGCACCCCGAGCAGACCGGTCGTGTCGAGTTCAGCGAGTTCCGCGCCGCGCTTGCCAAGCTGCCGTCGGAGCAGCGCGAAGCGCTGATCCTGGTCGGCGCCTCGGGTTTCTCCTACGAGGACGCCGCAGCGATCTGCGGCTGCGCGGTCGGCACCATCAAAAGCCGGGTCAACCGCGCCCGCACGCGGCTTGCCGACCTGTTGGCGATCGACAGCGTCGACGATTTTGGCCCCGACCGGACCACGCGCGCCGTGCTCGCCGGCGGCGGCCGGACCTAGGCAACTGCCCCAGCTAAAACATCGTGTTGGCGTTAGCGGATTTTTCCGGGATCTCCTGAATGACGTCCCAATGCTCGACGATTTTGCCGTTCTCGAGCTTGAAAATATTGATGATCGCGGAGCCCCGACTGCCGGGCACCCGCACGCTATGAACGTGCTGGATGACATAATCCCCGTCCACAAAGACGTGTTTCACCTCGCTGCGTGACTCGGGGAATTTCTCTCGCAGGAAGTTTATGAAGGCCTTGAGCCCTTCCGGCCCGTCGGCGGCGTTGGGATTGTGCTGGATGTAGCGCGGGCCGAGGAATTTGGCAGCTGCCTCGAAGTCCTTCCGGTTGAGCGCCAGCTCGTAAAATTCCGCCACGACCTTCTTATTATTCTCTTCCATCTGCGTGGCGTTGGCAATGCAATCGGCCGCATAGGCGGCAGGGGTGAGCGCGATCAGCGTGGCGGCGAGGAGCAGGCGAAGCATGGCGAATCTCCCTGTTCTTTGCGAGTTGACTGCTACATGTGCGACGGCAAATAGAGCGCCAGCATAGGGAACGAGATCAAGATCACCAGGCGGATGAGATCGGTCACGATGAACGGCAGCACGCCCTTGAATATCGTTGTAAACGTCACGTCCTGCACCACGCTCTTGATCACGAACACGTTCATGCCGACCGGCGGATGGATGAGGCCGAGCTCGACCGTCATCACGATGATGACGCCGAACCAGATCGGATCGAAGCCGAGCTGGGTGATCACCGGGAAGATGATCGGAATGGTCAGGATGATCATGGCGAGCGCATCCATCAGACAGCCGAGCACCAGATACATCAGCATGATCAGCGCCAGCACGCCGTAGCGGCCGAGCCCGAGCCCGGTGAGCAGAGCGGTGACCTTTTGCGGCGTCTGCGTCACCGTGAGGAAATAACCGAACAGCAGCGCGCCGATCAGCACGGTGAGCACCGCGGCGGCGGTGCGCACGGCCTGCAGCAGCGAGCGGCGGATGTCCGGCCGCGTCAGCCTGCGACGCGCCACACCGATCAGCAGGGCGCCGATCGCGCCCATGCCGCCGGCTTCCGTCGGCGTAAACAGCCCGCCATAGAGCCCGCCGATGACGAAGACGAAGAGAGCGAGCATCGCCCAGATGTCGCGTAATCCGGCGAAGCGCTCCTGCCAGGAATGGCGCGGCGCCGCCGGCAGGAATTTGGGCCGTAGGCGGCCGATGATGACGATGGTGAGCATGTCCATCGCCGCGGCCAGCAGTCCCGGAATGATGCCGGCGATGAACAGTTTGCCGATGTCCTGCTCGGTGATGATGCCGTAGACGGCGAGCACCGTCGACGGCGGCAGCATGGCGCCGAGCGTGCCGCCGGCGGCGATCACCCCGGTGGCGAACGATTGCGGATAGTCGTAGCGCCGCATTTCGGGATAGGCGACGGTGGCGAAGGTGGCGGCGGTCGCCACCGACGAACCCGAGATCGCGGCAAAGCCGGCGCAGGCCGCGACGGTGGCGATGCCCAGCCCGCCCTTGAAATGCCCGACAAACGCATTGGCGGCGCGGAACAGCTCGCGGCTCATGCCGGAGTTGGACACGAACGCGCCCATCAGCAGAAACATCGGAATAACGCCGAAGGTGTAATCGGTCACCGTGCGCATCGAGGTGTGGCCGACGATTTTCAGCGCCGCCTCGCCGTTGACGAGGTAGGCGAAGCCGCTCACGCCGACGAGGCCCATCGCCATGCCCACCGGCACGCGCAGCAGCATCAGCGCGAACAGCACGACAAAGCCGAGGATGGCGACCAGGTCGGTGCTCACATGCGCCTCTTAGAGCGCGTCCAGGAAAAGTGGAAACCGGTTTTCCGTCCGGACGCGCGATGCAGATTCGGTCTCATTCGACCGGCTTGATCTGATAGCGCCAGCCCAGCAGCTCCGGATGGACAATCAGCCGATAGGTGCGAACGGCGATCAACAGCACCGCCGAGACGTCGCCGAGCCAGGAGACCAGGAAAAACGGCCAGACCGGCAGGCGCAGGTCGAAGGTCGATACGTTCTCGGCCCACGTGCTTACGACCTTGTCGAACAAGGTGTAGGTCTGCACCGTCACGACGAACAACAGCACCAGCGTGGCAAACACATCGATGTAGCGCTGCATCCGCGGGCCGACATTGGCATAGAGTAGATCGACGGTGATGTGCGTGCCGCGGTACGACGTTGCCGCGATGCCCCAGAAGATCAGGATGCCGAGCAACAAGCGGCCGAAATCATAGCTGTCGGGAATCTGCACGGCGAAAAAGTAACGCAGCAGAACCGAGACGAAGATATCGATGGCGACGATGCCGGCGAAGAATGCGGCGATCAGTTCGATTCCATCGATGAAGCGGTCCATGACATTGCGCGGCGGCCGGGCGCCTTGCAGGGTTTGCTCTTGCCGCTCAACCATAAGCCACCAAATCTCTAACCGTCATCCTGAGGTGCGCGGCAAAGCCGCGCCTCGAAGGATGCGGCCAAGACCGGGCCGTCGCCCTTCGAGGGCCGCGGAGCCTGTCATCGGGCCGGTCATTTCGGGCCGGACCCGTTGGCGGCCGCCTCAGGGTGACGAAATCAGGTTTCAATAACTGGAATTGTACGTGGCCAGCTCCGCCTTGAGCTCCTTGAGCACCGTGTCTGGATCGTTACCGGTCTTTTTCACCGCGTTGGACCAACTCTGCACCACGGGACCCGTCGCGGCTTTCCATTCTCCGAGCTGCGCATCCGTGAGCGGGTAAACCTCGTGGCCTGGCTCGGCTTTGAGCTTGGCGATGCCGGCATGCTCAAAATCCGCCCAGGGCGCGGCGACCCGTTCCGCCCATTGCGTGTTGCAGTGGCCATCGATCACGATCTGCTGCGAGGGCGACATCTGCGCGTAGGTCGACTTGTTCATCACCCAGACGAAGCTCGTGGTGTAGAGCGCGGCGTCGATATGGTACTTGGTCACCTTGTCGATGCCGAACAGCACCAGCGAACCCCATGGGAAAGTGACCGCATCGGCCACGCCCTTCTCAATGACATCGCGCACCTCGGGCGCCGACGCCTGCACATTGTAGCCGCCGAGCTCGGTGACCAGGGAAGCGATCGTCGCGTGCGCCGGCCGGATCTTCATGCCTTTAATGTCGGCCGGCACCACGATCTTCTTGGTGCGCGAATGGAGCGAGCCGGGCTCGTGGGCGAAGGCGAAGCAGAACTTGACGTCCTTCATTTCCTTGCCGGCGTATTTGCGGTACCAGGCGTCGAGCGCCTCGGAGCCGCCCTTGCCGTTGGCCAGCATGAACGGCAGGTTGCCGGCATCGAAGATCGGGAAGCGGCCGGGCTGATAGCCGGGATTGACGTAGGTCACGTCGGCAATGCCGTCGCGCGCCATGTCGTAATGGTCGAACGCCTTGCCGAGCTGCTGCGCCGGATAGACCTTGTATTTGATGGTGCCGCCGGAATCCTTCTCGACCGAGGCGCCCCAATCCTCCAGCGCCTTCTGCAACGGATGCGACGGCGGTACCCAATGCGACAGCTTGAGCTCGAAGGTCTTGTCCTCGGCCGCGGCCGCGGCGATTCCGAGTGCGAGGCCGAGCATCGCGAGGCCGCAAAGCGTTCCTGGGCGCGTCCGGCGCATCAAGCCCTCCCCTGTGGCGATTAGTTGCAGTCCCAACTGATTCATCTAAGCGGAAAAGCCTCGCTCTGTATAGCAGCGGGCGCGATACGCGTTCACGCTCAGGAAACAGGTTGGCCTCGTCCAAGGAGGCGCAGCTCGCGGCGCAATTGCGTTACATCTCTCCGCCGTAGGGTCCTTGCGGATCGGCCAACGCCTGCAAGCGCAGCGCCGCCGCGTGCGCAAAGCGCAGCATCACCGTCTTGCGCCGCGCCGGTACCAGCCGGTGCTCGGGCGCCTCGCAAACGATCGAGGCGCCGAAGGCATCCGCCACGATCAGGCCGGCGTCCGCCGGAAATATCTCGCACGGCACATCGACGATCGTGGCGAAGAACAGCCGGTCGCAATGCAAGCGGTAGTCCATCCACTTCTGGTCGGCGCGGAAGTCGGCGACGGAGGATTTGATTTCCACAATCAGGATTTCGCCGTCGCCGCCGAGCGCGACGAGATCAGCCCGCCGCCCGGACGGCAGCGGCAGTTCGCTCACCACGCAATAGCCGAGCGCATGCAGAAACCGCGCGGTGCCGCGCGCGATAGCGAGCGCGGTCTGCGATTGCCGTCCATCGACCGGCATCGCCGCCGGCAGCAGGTTGACGCTCATCGTCAAAATTCCAGGAAGCGGCAAGTTCGGCGAACGCCGAAAATCGAGCTTACGCACGCCACGGACTCCGACTGCGCAATCGCGGTGTCGTCCCCGCGCGGGAATGGCCCCTGCAAGCCCCTCATTCTGCCGCGCCGGCGCGCTCCGGAAAAGCCCCCTTAAGCGCCGCGCGCGAGGCCGCGATGACGCCGCGCTCCGTGATCAGGCCCGTCACCAGCCGTGCCGGGGTCACGTCGAAGCCGTAATTTGCTACCGGCGAGCCCTCCGGCGCGATGCGCACCGTCTCGATGCGGCCGTCGGCGGTGCGTCCAGTCATGGTCGCCACCTCGTCGGCGCCGCGCCTCTCGATCGGTATCTCGGTGACGCCGTCGGCCACGGTGAAATCGATGGTCGGCGACGGCAGCGCCACATAGAACGGTACGTTGTTGTCGCGCGCGGCGAGCGCCTTCAAATAGGTTCCGATCTTGTTGCAGACGTCGCCATTGGCGGTGACGCGGTCGGTGCCGACGATGACCAGGTCCACCAGGCCGTGCTGCATCAGATGGCCGCCGGTATTGTCGGCGATCAAGGTATGCGGCACGCCGTGCTGGCCGAGCTCCCAGGCGGTGAGCGAAGCGCCCTGGTTGCGCGGCCGCGTTTCGTCGGCGAATACGTGAATGGCGATGCCCCTGTCGTGCGCCAGATAGATCGGCGCCGTGGCGGTGCCGACATCGACCGCCGCCAGCCAGCCGGCGTTGCAATGGGTGAGCACGTTGACCGGCTCGCCGGGCTTCTTGCGGGCGGCGACGGCTTCGATCAGCGGCAGGCCGTTGCGGGCAATCGCGCTATTGATGGCGACGTCCTCCTCGCAGATCTCGGCCGCGCGCCGATAGGCCGCGGCGGTGCGCTCGGCGCGCGGCCGGTTGCGCACCGCCGCCATCATCTCCTCGAGCGCCCATTTCAGATTGATCGCCGTCGGCCGCGTCGCGATCAGCGTGGCGTAGGCGCGCTCCAGCGCTTCGTCGGAGGCGTCCTCGCGCAGCGCCAGGCACATGCCATAGGCCGCGGTGGCGCCGATCAGCGGCGCGCCGCGGATCACCATGGCGCGGATTGCATGCGCGGCATCCTGCAGTTTCTCAAGTCGGGCCGTGGCGAAACGATGCGGCAGCGCCGTCTGATCGATCACGCCGACCGACCAGCCGTCCGTTTCGACCCAGATGCTGCGCATGGCCTTGCCGTCGACCTTCATGAGCAACCTTTTATGAGCATGAACCGTTCTTATGTCGCACGGCTTGCCCGCGCAACGCCCTTGCCGCAATCTCGTACCACGCGCTGGAGACGCCGAATGGCCGCCATCGATTACGAGGCAGAGTACAACAATCGGGCCCGCGTGCCGGACCATGCGGAGATTTTTGCGCGCTGGGCGCGCGCGGCCGAGGATTATCGCGCCGAGGCGCTCAAGCGCGGCCGCGCCGAGCTCGGCCTGTCCTATGGCGATACGCCGCGGCAGACCATCGATCTGTTGCTGCCCGAGGCGGGCGAAGCCGCCCCGTTCGCTTTGTTCATTCACGGCGGTTATTGGCGCTCGCTCGATCCCTGCTCGTTCAGCCACATGGCGCGCGGCTTGAACGGGCGCGGCGTCGCCGTTGCGGTGATCGGCTACGATTTGTGTCCAATCGTCACCGTCGGCGACATCATCGAGCAAATCCGGCGCGCCTGCGTCTTCCTCTGGCTGCGCTTCGGCCGTCACCTCATGATTTACGGCCACTCGGCCGGCGGGCAGCTTGCCGCCGCCATGGTCGCGACCGATTGGCCGACCCTCTATCCCAAGGCGCCGCCCGATCTCGTGCCGGCCGGCTACGCGATTTCCGGCGTCTTCGATCTGACCCCGCTCGTCGGGCTGAGCATGAATCAGGATTTGCGGCTCGACGCCGACGAGGCACGCCGCGTATCGCCGCTGTTCTGGCCGGTCGCGCCCGGAGGCATGCTCGACGTCGTGGTCGGCGACCTCGAATCCGGCGAGTTCAAGCGCCAGAGCCGAACCATGGCGGAGACCTGGAGGCAAGGCACGGCGCAAACACGATACCAGGAACTCCCCGGCAACCACTTCACGGTCATCGACCCGCTCGCCGATCCATCAAGCGCCATGGTCGCGCGCATCGCCGAACTGGCGAAAGAGGTCAGCCGCTAGGCCGACCGTGGCTGAGCAGCACGCAGGCAGACGCCGCAAAGATCAACGCGAACCCGATGACGTCGGCGCCGGTCGGCCGTTCGCCGAGGATCAGGATCGAGGAGACGACTCCGATCACGGGAATGGCCAGAATGCCGAGGGAAGCCGTTGCCGCAGGCAGCCGTCGCACGATGTCGAACCACATGGCATAGGCGATCCCCACGCCGGCGATCCCGACGAACGCGGCGGCTAACAGTCCATCGGCGTGAGCGGCGGCGAGATGCGGCCCGCCCTCGAACACGAGGAGGCAGGCTCCGATAACGATGAAGGCGATCGTGAGCTGCCAGCTCGCCACCCCCAAGGGATCGGCCTCGATGCGCGCCCATTTCAGATAGACGGTGCCGGCGGCCCAACTCAGGCCGGTGGCGACAGCCAATACGACGCCCAGCGGTATCCCGGTCGCGGCCAGTGGCCGGATGAGGACGGCGAGACCTAGCGCACACAGAACGAGCGCAAACCCCTGCACACGCGTGGGACGCTCGCCGAGGATCAGCCAAGCCAGCAACACGGTCCAGATCGGCATCGTATAGGTCAAAACTGCGACCCGTGAGGTCGCGGTCGCATTTTGCGCAAAAGCGCTGAGCAGGCTGAACGACGCGACGTTGAGGACCGAAGCGATCACCACATGCGCCCACGTCCGCGCCGTCGCGAGGCGGAAGCTGCGGCGCTTGACCAGACAGACCACCAAGAGCGTCAACGCGCCGACGCCTGAAGTCATCGCGCGCATGGTCAATGGCGGCATCTGCTCGAGCGCGATCTTCATCGCCGGCCAGGTGACGCCCCAAATCAGGCAAAGCAGGACGAGCGTCAGCTTCGCCCGGATGTCGCCGACACCCATTGCCGCGGGCTTGGCGTTGCGGTGTTCGCCGACGGTCACGGCGCTTTCAGTCCGGCGGCAAGAAACCAGTCGACGATCTTCGCACCGGTCCAGAACTTGACGTCGCTCTTTTTGCGAATGGTCTCGAACACGCGGCGGAAATATTTCAGCCGGTGCGGCGCGCCCATGATGTAGGGATGCACGACCAGCGCCATGACGCGCGCCGAGTCGACGGCGTCGGCATAGATCTGCTCGAACTGGTCGAGCGCGCGGTCGTAATATTCGCAGGCCTTGTGGTGCTGGATCAGCATCATGGCGACGTCGTTGCATTCCTGCGTGTAGGGCACATTGATAATCGGTTTGCCGCGGGTTTTGAGCCAGACCGGCTGATCGTCAAGCACCCAATCGGCGACGTAGTCATAACCTTGCTCGGCGAGCAGGTCCGGCGTTTCCCAGGTCTCGGTGAGGCCGGGGCCGAGCCAGCCGCGCGGCGGCGTTCCGGTCGCCTCGGCGATGACCGCGCGGGTCTTGGCGATATCGGCGCCCTCGTTCTTCACCTTCTGCATGTTGCGCTGGGTGAAGCCGTGGCCGATGAATTCCCACTGGCGTCCGGCGGCGGCGCGCACGATCGCCGGATAGGCGGCAAGCGCCGAGCCGTTGATGGCGAGGACGCCGGGAATGGCGAATTCGTCGAGCACCGTGACCAGGCGCCAGAAGCCGACCCTGTTGCCGTATTCGTGCCACGCCCAGTTGGGCACGTCGGGCATCGGCGAGCCGCCCGCCGGCGGCGTCAGCACGGTGCGCGGCATCGGCTGCGTGGGGTCCCATTCCTCGACATTGACGATGACCCACACCACCATGCGGGCGCCGTCGGGGAGCTTGAGCGGCGCACGCTCGGTGATGGCGGAATAGGCAAGGCGATCCGTCGGCAGCATCGGCCGCTTCGGCGGCCGCTGTCTTGCCGCGGTTTTTCCCGGACGCTTGATCATCGCCGAAGTATGCCTGCCGGGCGCCGTGGCACCAAGGTTCCTCACGCGTGGCTGAAGCCCCCGCCGCAGAGGGGCGCTATGTTGCACCGCATGGCGCGGTATGTTAGCAACGCCGCGATTTTAGCGGGGCCGCGGGGGCATTCCCGCTGCCTCCATATCCCGAGTCCCGCCTGAATCCCAAAGGCTTGCGCCGGCCGTTCGCGCCGTTTGCGGGTCTTGCGGAAAAGCTCAAAGAACGACGCGCAGAGAGCACGCGAGCTGAGAGCAGGCACTTGGCAGGCGAACAACCCATCGTATCCGGCATGGCAGGCCGCTACGCGACCGCGCTGTTCGAGCTGGCGCGCGAGACCAATGCGATCGACGCGGTCAAGGCCGACCTCGAGCGCTTCGACACGCTGGTCGCCGAAAACCCCGACCTCAACCGGCTGGTGCGCAGCCCGGTATTTTCCGCGGCAGAGCAGTTGCAGGCGCTGTCGGCGGTGCTTGATCGCGCCGGGATTGGCGGCCTCGCGGCAAAATTCCTTAAGCTGGTGACTATGAACCGCCGCCTGTTCGCCGCGCGCGATATGGTCAGGGGTTACCGCGAGCTGGTGGCGCTGCACAAAGGCGAGGCCACGGCCGAGGTCACCGTCGCCGAGCGGCTCAAGGACGATCACGTCGCCGCGCTGAAGAGAGCGCTCAAGGCGGTCAGCGGCAAGGACGTCGACCTCGCTATCAAAATCGACCCCGCCATCATCGGCGGGCTCGTGGTCAAGCTCGGTAGCCGCATGGTCGACACTTCACTGCGCACCAAGCTCAATGCGATCAGGCATGCGATGAAAGAGGCCCGATAATGGATATCCGCGCCGCGGAAATCTCCGCAATTCTCAAGGAGCAGATCAAGAATTTCGGCCAGGAGGCCGAGGTTTCGGAGGTCGGCCAGGTGCTGTCGGTCGGCGACGGCATCGCCCGCGTCTATGGCCTCGACAACGTGCAGGCCGGCGAGATGGTCGAATTCGAGAGCGGCGTCAAAGGCATGGCGCTTAACCTCGAAATCGACAATGTCGGCATCGTGATCTTCGGCACCGACCGCGAGATCAAGGAAGGCCAGACCGTCAAGCGCACCCGCGCCATCGTCGAGGTGCCGGTCGGCAAGGCACTGCTCGGGCGCGTCGTCGACGCGCTGGGCGATCCGATCGACGGCAAGGGGCCGATCAACGCCGAGAAAAGGGCGCGCGTCGACGTCAAGGCGCCCGGCATCATTCCGCGCAAGTCGGTGCACGAGCCGATGGCGACGGGGCTGAAAGCGATCGACGCCTTGATCCCGATCGGGCGCGGCCAGCGCGAGCTTATCATCGGCGACCGACAGACCGGCAAGACCGCGATCGCCCTCGATACCATCCTGAATCAGAAGTCGATCAATGCCTCCGGCGACGAGAAGCTCAAGCTCTATTGCGTCTATGTCGCGGTCGGGCAGAAGCGTTCGACGGTGGCGCAGTTCGTCAAGGTTCTGGAGGAGAACGGGGCGCTCGATTATTCGATCGTGGTCGCGGCGACCGCGTCCGATCCGGCGCCGATGCAGTTTCTGGCGCCGTTTTCCGGCTGCGCCATGGGCGAGTACTTCCGCGACAACGGCATGCACGCGGTGATCATCTACGACGATCTCTCCAAGCAGGCCGTGGCCTACCGCCAGATGTCGCTCTTGTTGCGCCGGCCGCCGGGCCGCGAGGCCTATCCGGGCGACGTGTTCTATCTGCACTCGCGGCTGCTCGAGCGCGCGGCGAAGATGAACGACGACCACAAGGCCGGTTCGCTCACCGCGCTGCCGGTGATCGAAACCCAAGCCAACGACGTGTCGGCCTACATCCCGACCAACGTCATCTCCATCACCGACGGCCAGATCTTTCTCGAGACCGACTTGTTCTACCAAGGCATCCGTCCGGCGGTGAACGTCGGACTATCAGTGTCGCGGGTCGGTTCCTCGGCGCAGACCAAGGCGATGAAGAAGGTCGCCGGCCGCATCAAGGGCGAACTGGCACAATACCGCGAAATGGCGGCGTTCGCGCAGTTCGGCTCCGATCTCGACGCCACCACGCAGCGGCTGCTCAGCCGCGGCTCGCGGCTCACCGAACTGCTCAAGCAGCCGCAATTCTCGCCGCTGAAGATGGAGGAGCAAGTCTGCGTCATCTATGCCGGCGTCAACGGTTATCTCGATCCGCTTCCAGTCGAACGCGTGCGCCCCTTCGAGGAGGGCCTGCTCGGTGCGCTGCGCACGCAGCACCCGGAGATTCTCAGCGCGATCCGCGATTCGCGCGATCTCGACGATGCCACGGGCGCCAAGCTCAAGGCCGCAGTCGAGGCCTATGCCAAGACGTTCGCGGCCTGAGCAGGGACAGACCTAAACCCGATGCCCTCTCTCAAAGACCTGCGCAACCGCATCGCCGCCACCAAGGCGACGCAGAAGATCACCAAGGCCATGCAGATGGTCGCGGCATCCAAGCTGCGCCGTGCACAAGCTGCGGCCGAGGCGGCACGGCCCTACGCGACGCACATGGATAAGGTGCTCGGCAACATCGCGGCCTCGGTCGGCGGGCTCGAGACCGCGCCGCGGCTCCTACGCGGCACCGGCGGCGACAGCGTACATCTGCTTCTGGTCTGCACGGCCGAACGCGGCCTTTGCGGCCCGTTCAATACCGCCATCGTGCGACTCGCCCGCGAGCGCGCCAACGCGCTGATGAAGGACGGCAAGGAGGTCAAGTTCTTCTGCGTCGGCCGCAAGGGCTACGATCAGCTCAAGCGACTTTACGAGAAACAGATCGTCGAAATGGTCGACCTGCGCGCGGCACGGACGCTGCGTTTCGAGCATGCCGAGATGATCGCGGAAAAGATCATCACGCGTTTCGACAATTTCGAATTCGAAGTCTGCACGCTGTTCTACTCGCGCTTCCGTTCGGTGATCGCGCAGATCCCGACCGCGCAGCAGATCATACCGCCGGTGTTCGACGCCAAGGCGACCGCCGCGCTGGGCGGCGCGGCCTATGAATTCGAGCCGGAAGCCGAAGACATCCTCCACGATTTGTTACCGCGCAATGTCGCCGTGCAAACCTTTAGGGCATTGCTGGAAAACTCGGCGTCGTTCTACGGCGCGCAGATGTCGGCGATGGACAACGCGACCCGCAACGCCGGCGAGATGATCCGCAAGCAGACGCTCACCTACAACCGCACCCGCCAGGCGATGATCACCAAGGAACTGATCGAGATCATCTCCGGCGCCGAGGCGCTGTAAACAATCTTGTGAAGAGGGCCATGATGGCGAACACAGTCGGACATATCACTCAGGTTATCGGCGCCGTTGTCGACGTGCACTTCGACGATCATTTGCCTGCGATCCTCAACGCGCTAGAGACCACGAACCAGGGCAACCGCCTCGTGCTTGAAGTGGCCCAGCACCTCGGCGAGTCGACGGTACGCACGATCGCCATGGATACCAGCGAAGGCCTCGTGCGCGGCCAGGAGGTCACCGATACCGGCCAGCCGATCACGGTGCCGGTCGGCGACGGCACGCTTGGTCGCATCATCAACGTGATCGGCAATCCGGTCGATGAGGCGGGCCCGGTGCCGCACAAGGAGACACGCCCCATCCATCAGGACGCGCCCCTCTATACTGAGCAGTCGACCGAGGCCGCGATCCTGGTCACCGGCATCAAGGTGGTCGATCTGCTCGCCCCCTATGCCAAGGGCGGCAAGGTCGGGCTGTTTGGCGGCGCCGGCGTCGGCAAGACCGTGATCATCATGGAGCTGATCAACAATATCGCCAAGGCGCACGGCGGCTATTCGGTGTTCGCCGGCGTCGGCGAACGTACCCGCGAAGGCAACGACCTTTATCACGAGATGATCGAATCCGGGGTCAACAAGGACCCGCGCAAGGGCTCGGTCGAGGGATCGAAGTGCGCGCTGGTCTACGGCCAGATGAACGAGCCGCCCGGCGCCCGCGCCCGCGTCGGTCTTTCCGGCCTGACCGTCGCCGAATATTTCCGCGATCAGGGCCAGGATGTGCTGTTCTTCGTCGACAACATCTTCCGCTTCACCCAGGCCGGCTCGGAAATGTCGGCTCTGCTGGGCCGCATTCCCTCGGCGGTGGGCTACCAACCGACGCTCGCCACCGACATGGGCGCCTTGCAGGAGCGCATCACCACCACGACCAAAGGCTCGATCACATCAGTGCAGGCGATCTACGTGCCGGCCGACGACCTCACCGATCCGGCGCCGGCGACCTCCTTCGCGCATCTTGATGCCACCACGGTGCTGTCGCGCTCGATCGCCGAGAAGGGCATCTATCCGGCCGTCGATCCGCTCGATTCGACCTCGCGCATGCTCTCCGCCACGGTGGTCGGCGAGGAGCACTATGCGGTCGCCCGCCGGGTGCAGCAGATCCTGCAGCGCTACAAGGCGCTGCAGGACATCATCGCCATCCTCGGCATGGACGAGCTCTCCGAAGAGGACAAGCTGACGGTGTCCCGGGCTCGTAAAATCGAGCGCTTCTTGTCGCAACCGTTCCACGTCGCTGAAGTGTTCACCGGGTCGCCCGGCGTGTTCGTCGAACTCGCCGACACCATCCGCGGCTTTCAGGGGCTGTGCGAGGGTAAATACGATCACCTGCCCGAAGCCGCCTTCTATATGGTCGGCACCATCGAGCAGGCGGTCGAGAAGGGCAAGAAACTTGCCGAAGCGGCGTGACAACGGCGTAAGCACCCATGGCTGAACTTCATCTCGAATTCGTCTCGCCGGAAAGCGTGCTGTTTTCGGGCGACGTCGACCAGGTGGACCTGCCCGGCGCCGAGGGCGACATGGGCATTCTCGCCGGCCATGCGCCGCTGGTGACGACGCTGCGGCCGGGCGTCGTGACGATCTTTCGCGGCGGGGCACGCGAGGCGGTGGTCGTCACCGGCGGCTTTGCCGAGGTCGGCCCCGCCGGGCTGACCGTGCTCGCCGACCGCGCCGTGGCGCGCGAGGATTTCGACACCGCGACGTTGGCCAACGAAATCAAGGACACCGAAGAAGACGTCGCCGACTCGACGAATGAGGCTCAGCGCGACAAGCTCGCGCGCCACCTCGACCAGCTGAAGACCTTGCAGGCGGCGCTGACGCCATAGCGCGCGTCGCTCGATTCATCAGCCTCGTTCGGCTTTAGAGCGCAATCGCTTCAGATTGAATCGATTGGCGCTCTAATATCCTAGTGGCGCATGATCTTTTCGGAAAACCGGCCTCCACTTTTCCGGATTATGCTTTAGCTTTGCGGTGCCGCGAATCTCTTAAACTCCGCCACCACCCGCTCGTAGGTCTTGCGCTTGAAGGGCACGACTAAATCCGGGAGGTTTTGCAGCTTCTCCCAACGCCATTCCATGAATTCCGGTTCGTGGCCGCCCGCCGGATGCGCGATATCGATCTCGCTCTCGTCCCCGGTAAAGCGCAGCGCGAACCATTTCTGTTTTTGGCCGCGGTACTTGCCGTTCCAGGCCTGGCCCACGAGCTCGCGCGGAATATCGTAGGTCAGCCACTCCGCGACCTCGCCGAGGCGTTGCACCGAGCTGATATTGGTTTCCTCGTGCAGCTCGCGCAAAGCGGCCGGCCAGGGGTCCTCGCCCCGGTCGATGCCGCCCTGCGGCATCTGCCACGCATGCGTGCTGTCGACATGCTCGGGACCGTTGACGCGGCGGCCGATGAAGGCGAGCCCGGCGCGATTGAGCACCATCATGCCGGCACAGAGGCGATAGGGCAGACTTTCGAAGGACATGCGGAATAAGCGAATGGTGAAGGGTGGGTGGTCCGGAGTGCCTAGCGCATTGCCGGCGCCTCGACCATTCTATTCGCTGCCTTTGCTGTTTCGCTATTCGCTTCCCTTCAGCTTTGCGTCGCCTTCATTACTGCCGCGGCGACGGGGTGGAGAAGCCGGAAGCGGCTTTTCGCCAGCTTCGCCCATGTTCGGCGACGGCGCGGTCGGAATCACCACCTCCCGCCGCTCCCCGGTCTTGCCGTCGATGATCGTGACCGTCCTGGTGCTCTCCGGCGCCGCCTGATTGGCCGGCGGCTTCGAGACCGGCACAACGGCAACAGTCGGCCCGTCGGATGCGCCGGGAGCTTGCACACCGGCATTGGCTGGCGGCGGGACCGTCAATTCGGGCTTGGTGACGACCTTTGCCGCCTGCAGATTGATCGGCACGGTGACTGTGGGCTCGCCGCCGAACGAGCCGTCGCCGACAATGACCCACACCACGAACAGCGCGAAAAACAGCCCGAGCGCGCCGGCGATGACATGCGGCACCGCGATGGGCAAGCGACGCCGCTGCTTTACCGGCTGCTGGCCGAGCGGGGCGCTGAAATCATCGACCGTCATCGGTCAAGTCCTGGGACATTCCCGGCGAATCATGCCCGGGCGAATCAGGCCGACAGCCTATCACGGGAGGAACCCTGAGACTTGAAGCCCCACTCGCCCCTGGCGGGACTGAAAAAACAGCGGGGCGGCTCGTCGCCGCCCCGCATTCGGATGAGGAACCCGCCGTCTAGTTGGGGACGGCGGCCTTCGGATTTGGCGGGAACGCGGCGTCGGTGATCGTGCCGCGCAGGAGATCGATCGCCTCTTTGAGCGCCCGATCGTCCTTTTCATCCGGCGGCACATAGGACTGCGAGCCGGACTCTTCCGTCCCCTCGGCCTTGAGATGACCGCGGAGCGAGGCCTCGCCCTTGGTATCGGTGCGGGCCTTCAGGTCGTCCGGCACGTCCTGCAGCACCTCGATGTCGGGCGTGATGCCCTTGGCCTGGATCGAGCGGCCCGACGGCGTGTAGTAGCGTGCCGTGGTCAGCCGCAGTGCGCCGTTGCCGGACCCGAGCGGGATGATCGTCTGCACCGAGCCCTTGCCGAACGAGCGGGTGCCGACGAGGGTGGCGCGCTTGTGGTCCTGCAGGGCGCCGGCGACGATCTCCGATGCCGAGGCGGAACCGCCATTGATCAACACGATAACCGGCTTGCCCTTGGTCAAATCGCCCGGCCGGGCATTGAAGCGTTGCGTCTCCTCGGCGTTGCGGCCGCGGGTGGAGACGATTTCGCCCTTCTCCAAGAACGCATCCGAAACCGAGATCGCCTGGTCGAGCAGGCCGCCCGGATTGTTGCGCAGATCGACCACGAAGCCTTTGATCTTGTCGGCGCCGAGCTGCGAGGTGAGATCGGTGATTGCCTTCTTCAGGCCGTCGGTGGTTTGCTCGTTGAACTGCGTGACGCGGATGTAGCCGATATCATCGCCCTCGCTATGCGAACGCACCGATTTGACGCGGATGACGTCGCGCATGATCGTCACTTCGATCGGCTTGTCGGCGCCCTTGCGCATGATCGTGAGCTTGATCTTGGTGTTGACCGGGCCGCGCATCTTATCGACGGCCTGATTGAGCGTCAGGCCTTGCACCTGCTCGTCGTCAAGCTTGGTGATGATGTCGTTGGCCATGACGCCGGCCTTGGCCGCCGGCGTCTCGTCGATCGGCGCCACCACCTTCACCAGCCCGTCTTCCATGGTGACCTCGATGCCGAGGCCGCCGAATTCGCCGCGCGTCTGCACTTGCATGTCGCGGAAGCTCTTCGGGTCCATGTAGCTCGAATGCGGGTCGAGGCCGGCCAGCATGCCGTTGATCGCCGATTCGACGAGCTTGCTGTCGTCCGGCTTCTCGACGTAATCGGCGCGCACGCGCTCGAAAACGTCGCCGAACAGATTGAGTTGCCGGTAGGTGTCCGACGAAGCCGCTTTGGCGACCGATCCGACCAGCGCGGTGTGTGGCTGCGTTACCAGCAGCGTGAGCCCGGCACCTGCGATTGCGCCGAGGAACATGAGGGAAGTTTTGCGCATCATCCGCGAACCTTTTCACCTTCGGTTGTTGCCCACCACGGGCTTGGATCGATGGGAGTTCCATCCTTACGGAACTCCACATAAAGCACAGGTTGCATAGACCTGGTCGCTACGGCCGCGGATTCCGGCGATCCACCGCCCATCACCGCTACGGGTTCACCCGTGAGCACAAACTGGCCGAGATCGACGGAAATCCCGTCCATCCCTGCCAATAGCACATGATACCCGCCGCCGGCATTCAGGATCAAGAGTTGCCCATAGCTGCGAAACGGGCCGGCGTAAACGACCCAACCGTCGCATGGGGCGGTGATCTGGGCGCCGCCACGGGCGGCGATGGATAGCCCCTTCTGGATGCCTCCGACGCCGTCGGAGGCGCCAAATTCGCGGATTTTCACCCCATTCACCGGCAAGCGCAGGTGCCCCCGTGTGGCCGCGAACGCCACCGCCGGGGCCATGCGGCCGGGGTCCTTGAGCGCGGCGAGGTCGGGCCGGGTGGCGTCCTGTTCGATCGAGCGGCTCTCGGCGCGGGCGGCGCGGGTGGCACTATTGAGCCCTGATTCGAGCTTGGCGATGAGATCCTTGAGATTGTCGACCTGATGCGCCAGGTCGGCGGCGCGCGCCCGTTCGGCATCGAGTGCCTGTTCGGTGGCGGCTTGTTTGTTCTGTCGTTCGTCGATCAAAACGTTCATGCGCAGCTGCTCGCGCCCAAGCAGGGCGAGATCGCGCGACAGGCGCTCGCGTTCGCTGGCGATATCCTTGCGCACGCGCGAAAGATCGGCGAGGTCGCTGGCGAGCGCGTCGGCCTGGGCGCGCATTTCCGGCACCACGGCGCCGAGCGTGATGGCGCTGCGCAGCGCTTGCAACGCGTCCTCCGGCCGCACCAGGAGGGCCGGCGGCGGCTGATGGCCAATCCGTTGCAGCGCCGCGAGGATCTCGACGGTGATGCCGCGGCGCTCCTCGAGCGATCTGCGAAGAAACACTTCCCGCTCGTCGAGCTGCTTGGCGCGCGCCCGCGTCGCTTCGATGCTGGCCTCGACGTCGCGCACGCGCGCGGCGGTGTCGATGAGCTCTTGGTTGAGCGCGCGCCGATCATCACCGATCGCGTCGATTTCCCGCTTGAGCTTCGCCTGGATTTCTGCCGACTCGCGCTCCTTGGCGCGAGCCGCCTCGAGTTCCTGATCGTGCTGTTTGAGGGCATCCGGGTCGGAGGTCGCGGGTGTGGGAGCGGTCGGGGCGGCCGGCGGCCAGGAGAGCCCGGCGAACGGAATCTCCGCCGCCCCCGGAGATTGAACGGACGGAGTTTGAGCGAGCGCGGTCAAGTTTGCGCCGAAGGGCAGTGCCAAAGCCAGGGCCGACCCGAGCACAAGGCGCGGATCGGTGCGGCTCGACCGGCGGAGAATCATGTTGTCCAAAAGTAGACGCCAAGTTCGGGAACGCAAGACAAAGCAGACACGATGCGACCGGATTAAGACACGGGCCGGCGCGATCTGTCACAAATCGGTGAGGCGACATTAAGAACAATTCAGATTCAGGGGACGGTCAGCCCCGGTGATAAGGATGCCCGGCGAGAATGGTGCCGGCGCGATAGAGCTGTTCCAGCAGCATGATGCGCACGAGCTGATGCGGCCAAGTGGCGGCTCCGAACGCGAGCCGGAGCTTGGCGCGCTGGGCGAGGCTCGGCGCGAGTCCATCGGCACCGCCGATGAGAAAGCACACGGCCGCCCGATCTTCCGCGCGCCATTCGCGCAGCAGCGCCGCCAGCGCCGGGCTGTCGAGGCTCTGACCGCGCTGGTCGAGAACGACGACAATCGCGCCGTCGGGAATGACATTGGCGAGCGCGATCGATTCCTCGACACAGCGGCGCTCGGCATCCTGGGCGCGACTTTCGCGTATCTCGATGACTTCCACGTCGCGCAGCCCGAGCGAACGGCCGGTCGCTTCCGCGCGCTTGCGATACCAGGCGGCGAGCTCGCGCTCGGGTCCTTGCTTCAGGCGGCCGATTGCGGCGACGACAAGGCGCATGGACGGTCACACCTGACTGCGCAGGCGAAGTGCAACGTCGCCCTTTGCGGGCCGGTTCGCCGCCACCTCGGGGTGGCGAAACGTTATGACGCGAGCTCAGCTCACGCGTCGTGCCGAACGCCCAGCCGTCCACATCCCTTCGAGATTGTAGAAGGCGCGGACCTCGGGGCGGAAGACGTGAACGATCACATCGCTGGCGTCGATCAGCACCCAGTCGCAATGCGGAACGCCTTCGACGCGGGCGACGACGCCGAATTTGTGCAGGTCCTCGACGACCCTGTCGGCGACCGAGCCGACATGGCGTTGCGACCGGCCGGAAGCCACGACCATGTAGTCGCCGATCGAAGATTTGTCCCGGAGGTCGATGGTGAGGGTGTCCTCCGCCTTCATATCGTCGAGGCGGTAAAGGACCAGACGGAGGATCTCCTCGGCGTCAGGACGCATTCTGGAGACCGGTTCGGGCACGCGACGGTCGGCCCGAAAGATCGCAGGTGTGGACAGGGGTCCTTATCCTTTCGCTCCATTTTCGACCCTGGTCAGAGACTCCAGGGCTGGCACTAAGATAGGCACGCAGCGTTAATAGTTTCAACAGTCTTGATCCAACGTGACGTAATCACTCATCGTGCAAAGCCCGTGCCGCCCGCAACGCCGTCGAGGACAGCGGCGATTTGAGGCCATGCAGATAAATCCAAGCCGGCGGCGGTCGTTCCGGCAGGGCTTTTGCCGCCGATTCGGGCATGCGGGCGTAGGCCAGCGCATGACCGGCGACGCCGGCCGAAGCATAGAGGCTGGGACCGAGCCGATCGACGACCGCGATCGGCACCAGCCGCGCAATGTCGCGCCAGTGGCGCCAGCGATGAAAGCTGCGCAGATTGTCGGCCCCCATGATCCAGACGAAGTGCACGTGCGGGCAACGCCGCAGCAGATAGCGGAGCGTCTGGTAGGTGTAGTGCGTGCCGATCTCCGCTTCGAGATCGCTCACGTCGATGCGCGGATGGTTGGCCAGCGCCCGCGCGGCGACGACGCGCTCTTCGAGCGGCGCGAGACCGCGGGTGTCCTTGAGCGGATTGCCGGGCGTGACCAGCCACCACACGCGATCCAGCCCGATCCGCTTCATGGCGAGCAGACTGGCCCCGCGATGGGCCGCGTGGGCCGGATCGAACGTCCCGCCGAACAGCCCGATGCGCATGCCGGGCGCATGGGGCGGCAACACGGGGCGGGCTTTGAGCCCACCCGACGCTCCCACGCTTGCGCGCGAGGGAACGGAAGGAGCAGCCGCACGCGGAGGCGGGAACTCGCGGTTCATGGCCGTCGAAACAACCCCCTCCACACCCGTCGTCCGCCAACCGCCGCTCGCTACATGCCGCGGCGGCGGACGAAAATCATGGCCGCGTCTGTCCGCTGCCGCGGATGCGGTACTTGAAACTGGTGAGCTGTTCGACACCGACAGGGCCGCGCGCGTGCAGCCTGCCGGTGGCGATGCCGATCTCCCCGCCGAAGCCGAACTCACCGCCATCGGCAAACTGCGTCGAAGCATTATGCAGGACGATCGCCGAATCCACCTCGCGCAGAAACTTCTCCGCCGCCGCCTTGTCCTCGGTGACGATCGCGTCGGTGTGATGCGAGCCGTAGCGCTCGATATGAGCGATCGCGGCGTCGACGCCGTCGACCACACCCGCGGTCAGAATAGCGTCGAGATACTCAGTGCCCCAATCGGCCTCGGTCGCCGGCCTGACGCGGCGATCGACCGCCTGCGCCGCGGCATCGCCGCGGATTTCGCAGCCGGCATCGATGAGCATGCCGATGAGCGGCTTGAGCAGTTTCGGCGCGCCGGTGCGATCGACCAGCAAGGTTTCAGCCGCTCCGCACACGCCGGTGCGGCGCATCTTGGCATTGAGCACGATGGCTTTGGCCATCTCAAGTTTGGCCGCCCGATCGATATAGACATGACAGACGCCTTCGAGATGCGCGAACACCGGCACGCGCGCCTCCGCCTGCACCCGGGCGACAAGGTCCTTGCCGCCGCGCGGCACGATCACGTCGATGGCACCGTCGAGCCCGGCGAGCATCATGCCGACGGCGGCGCGCTCGCGTGTCGGCACGAGCGAAATCGCGGCCGCCGGCAACCCGGCCTCGACCAGGCCTTCGACCAACGCGGCATGAATAGCGCGAGCCGAACGGAAGCCTTCGGAACCGCCGCGCAGGATCACGGCGTTCCCGGCCTTCAGGCACAACGCGCCGGCATCTGCCGTGACATTGGGCCGGCTCTCGTAGATCACGCCAATAACGCCGAGCGGCACCCGCACCCGCTCGATGCGCATTCCGTTCGGACGCCGCCACGACGTCATGATGGTGCCCACCGGGTCCTTGAGCTTGCGGATGGCATCGAGCCCGGCCGCCATCGCCTCGATTCGCTCGGCGTTGAGCGACAACCGGTCGAGAAAGGCGGCAGTCACGCCCGCGGACTTTGCCGCGGCCAAGTCCTCTGCATTCGCGGCCAGGATCGCCGGCCGCGCCCGGCGCAGGGCCTTGGCCATGGCGGCAAGCGCACGATTCTTGCGTGCTGCTGGCGCAAGCGCGAGCACACGGGCGGCCTTGCGCGTTTCGCGACCGATCTCGAGCATCGTCGCGTCAAGCTTCCCGGCGCCTTCCACCGCCTTCAGGGGGGCATTCATGGCATTGATCCGTCTCGCGTTCAGCGTTTCTTACCATGTTCGGCGCGGCCCGGCGAGGCGGTGTGGCGTGGTCGTTGTCCACAGCAATCCCCCGGTATTCGTACCCCGGTCATAGAGTTCGAGGAACCTGCCTAAAGCTGAGGACGTTGCGCTCCAGGTTTCGCAACGGGAGGTGCCATGAGGTTGCCAGTTGAACGTCTACCCCGCCGTTTGCCGCGGCGGTTCCCGGTCGGCGCCACCTATGTGATCGAGGGTTACCGGGCCCAGGAAGGCCATTTGCGGGTTATTGCCCGCTACGTTGTGTTGCCCGGCGGCCGCCGGATCAATGTCACGGCTGATCTCAGCCGGTCCACTGCCTCGCCGCGCGCTCGGGCTTTCCGCCGCACTGGGAATCCTGAGCAATCTCAAGCCAAAAGCCGATCCGCGCGCGGCGGCAAAAAAAATCGCAGGCCGCCGCGGAACCCGGTAACCCCGCCGGCGTTGACTTGGTAGCGCCGGGCGAAGCCCCCCAGCCCCTCACCCTCAATCACCCGGCGTCGAACCCCGGCCGCGTCAAGCGGTCGGGGTTCTCTTCTTCTCGGCAACGCATCGGGCCGGGTGTGCGGACCCTCCTTCGGGATGACATCCGGCTCTTTGGTTAGCTCGTGGACACTCGTTATTCCCGGCCGACCACCAGATCGTCGCGATGCACCATCTCCGCGCGGCCGCGGAAGCCGAGAATCGACTCGATAGCGGCGGACGATCGGCCGCGGATTTTCTGAGCATCCTCGGCGTCATAGGCACACAGGCCGCGGCCGATTTCCGCTCCGTCGAGACCGCGGATAATGACCGCGTCGCCGCGCGCAAAGCCGCCCTCGATGCTGACGACGCCGGCCGGCAACAGGCTCTTACCGCGCCGTAACGCCGCGACAGCGCCGGCGTCGATCACCAGCGTACCCTTGGGCTCGAGCGCCCCGGCAATCCACTTCTTGCGCGCCGTCACCGGATTCGCCGCCGTGAGAAACCATGTGCAGCGCGCTCCCTCGGCGATCGCGCGTAACGGATGATCGCGGCGGCCCGAGGCGATGACCATATGGGTGCCGGCATTGCTGGCGATCCGCGCAGCTTCGATCTTGGTCTGCATGCCGCCGCGCGACAGTTCCGAGCCAGGCGCGCCAGCCATCGCCTCGATGTCAGGCGTGATGCGGGCGACGCACGCAATGTGCCGCGCCGAGGCATTCCTCTCCGGCGGCGCGTCATAAAGCCCGTCGACGTCCGACAACAGCACCAGAAGATCGGCGCTCACCATGGTGGCGACGCGCGCCGCCAGGCGATCATTGTCGCCGTAGCGAATTTCGCTGGTCGCAACCGTGTCGTTTTCGTTGATGACCGGCACCGCACGCCATTCCAGCAGCGTGTCGATGGTGGAACGCGCGTTGAGATAACGCCGCCGCTCTTCGGTGTCGCCGAGCGTCACCAGCACCTGACCGGCGGTGATGCCATGGCGCGATAGCGCCTCGGCCCAGGTGCGCGCCAGCGCGATCTGGCCGACCGCTGCGGCCGCCTGGCTGTCTTCGAGCTTGAGCGGACCGCCGGGAAGCTTGAGCACTGCGCGGCCCAGCGCGATCGCGCCGGAGGAGACGACCAAGATGTCGCGTCTCTCGCGATGGAGCGCGGCGAGATCATCAGCCAGCGAGGCCAGCCAGGCCTCCCTGAGTTTTCCGGCTTGCGAATCGACCAGCAGCGAGGAGCCGACCTTGACGACGACACGGCGGAAGTCGGCGAGCGCAGGAATTTTCATGGCGGGATCGGGCGGCAGGCGGGCGGATGTCGTCACAACTCGGCTTCGTGTTCAAGCTGCGCCTTGTTCTCAAGGCAATAATAGCCGGACAGTCGGCTCACCAGCTTGCGGCGTTTCCAATCATTGAGGATGCGGCTCACGTTCTCCCGCGCAATGCCGGCCATGGCGGCGATATCGCTTTGCCCGATCTTCTGTCGGATGACAATGCGGCCGGAGCCGACATCCTGGCCGAAATTCTCGGCGAGTTCGAGCAAGGTCGAGGCGACGCGGCCGCGAAGCGGCAGGAAACTACCGGCGGCGATCACCGAATCGGTCTCGCGCAAGCGGGTGGCAAGCAGTGTGACCAGCGTTTTATAGATCTCGGGATGTTTTCGCGTGAACGCTTCGAACGCGGCACGGCTGAGAAAATTCAATGCGGCGTCGCGTACCGCCACGACCGACGCCGAGCGCGTCCGCCCGTCGATCATGGAAAGCTCGCCGACAATGGCGCCGGGGCCGAGGAAGGCGAGGATGCGCTCGGCGCCGGAGCGCGAAACCATCGTCACCTTGAGCAAACCGTCCTCGATCCGATAGCAGCCGTCGCCGGGGTCGCCGGCAAGAAACAGCACCTCGTCGGCGGCGAGCCGCACCGGCTTGGCGCCGGCAAACAGGTTGGCCGAGAGACGCCCGGGCAATTCCGCAAGCAGGCTCGGACCCGGACGGTTGTCTTTTGGCATAAAGCCCCCTCACCCCTCCGGCTCGGGACAGCGCTGCTGTAAGCATGAGGCAGAATGGGTCACAATAAAAGCCCGCCCGGACTTTTGTCCGGGCGGGCGGAGTAGGCCCTTCTCAGGGCCGTGGGGGTGTTTTGGGGACCGAGATTCCACCCCTTTCGGGGCCGCCGCCGGCCCGTTGGGGGGTCGGGGGGGATGCGCAGGGCCGCGCGGCAGACCGAACTGTATTCTTAAGCTTGAGAAAACCTTAACGGCTCGCTCGTGACGGCGAAGTGACCGCCATCACACAAAGTGACTTTATCGTAAACTATTGATTTACCAGTATTTTTCGCGGAAATCCGGCAATGTTGCCGCTCACGCATGCATTAAGGGCGGGGTGCGCGCACTTTGACGCCGGCGCGTTTCTCCACCGGCTGCACGATCGCGGTGAGGTCGGCGTCCGGCCCAAGCTCCTCGCAGGTGAGTTGCAACAGCTGGGCGACCGCCTCGATCACTTGCGTCGGCACGCCGAGTGCTGCGCCCTCATCGAGAAAGAGTTTGACGTCCTTCATCATCAGCCCGGCCGTGAAGCCGAGATCGAACGTGCCGGGGAGGATGGCTTTGGCGAATTTTTGTTCGGTCGCCGTGTTGCGCCCGGTGCCGGCGTTGATCACGTCGAGCATGATGCGCGGATCGAGCCCCGCCTTCACGCCCATCACCATCGCTTCCGACGTCGCCGCCATTGCCGTCGCCGACAGCACGTTGTTGACGAGTTTCATGGTCTGCCCGGCGCCCGGCCGCTCGCCGAGGATGAAAACCTTGCCCAACACCGCGAGCGCCGGCTCGATCGCCGCGATCTCGGCGCGCGGGCCCGACACCATGACGGCGAGCGTGCCCGTTTCCGCGCCGCGTACGCCGCCGCTCACCGGACTGTCGATCTGGACGATGTCGTGCTGCGCCAAGAGCTTGAAGATGCGCTGCGCCATCGCCGCGCCGGTGGTCGACAGATCGACGAAGCGGCGGACGCGTTTGCCTTCGATCACACCGCGCGGACCGGTCGCGACCGCAAGCACGATATCCGGCGTCGGCAAACTCGCCATCACCGTCTCGGCCGCGTCGGCGACCTCCGCCGGCGAGCGCGCCGCGATCGCACCGCGCGCGCTTAGATTCCCGATCGCTTCCTGGCGCGTGTCGTAGACGACGACGCGGTGTCCGGCCTCAATGAGCCGCCGCGCCATCGGCAAGCCCATATTGCCGAGACCAATGAAGCCGATGTCCATGGCATTCACCTGTGATCATTTGGCGTTGACTGAAGCCGCCATGAATTCAGCCCGCACCTTCTCGGTATGCTCGCCGAGCGCAGGGACCGGGCCGTAATGGCGCGACGTGGAGGTGCGCTGTTCGGCCGGTGCCGGATAGGACACCGGGCCGCTCGGCGTGCCGACCGTGATGCGGCGAAGATGCGGATGATGCGCGAGGTCGGCCGGCGTGTTGACGCGCGCAAACGCGATATCGGCGTCGGCGAGTTTTTGGATGAGGATTTCCGCGTCGAGCGTGCCGAACATTGCCGCCACCTTGCCGTCGGTCGCGACGCGACGCTTCATGCGCTCAACGTTCGTGGCAAAGGCCGGATCGTCCGCCAGCGTGGCGTCGTCCAATACCGTTGCCGCCAGCACGCGCCATTCGCGATCGTTCTGGATCGCAATGAGGATGTCGACGCCGTCACGGCTGCGAAACGCGCCGTAAGGCGCGATCGAAGTATGCGCGAGGCCCAGCCGCTGCGGCGGCTTACCGCCCTCTTGCTGGATGAGCGGAACCGCCATCCAATCGGCCATGGCGTCGAACATCGAAACCGACAACTCGGCGCCTTCGCCGCTGCGCTGCCGCGCGATCAGCGCCTCGAGAATCGCCTCGTAGGCATTCATGCCGGCGGTGATGTCGACGACGGAAACGCCGACCCGCGACGGCTCCGTCGTGCCGGTAATCGAGGCGAGGCCGGATTCCGCCTGGATCAACAGGTCATAGGCCTTGCGCCGCGCATACGGCCCGCTGTCGCCGAAGCCTGAAATCGTGCAGCAGATCAGCCGCGGGTGCTGGCGTCGCAGCCGCGCGATGGGAAAGCCGAGCTTATCCACCGCGCCAGGCTTGAGATTCTGCACGAACACGTCGGCGCGGGCGATCATCGCCGCTAGGACCGCCTTGTCCTTGGCGCCGGTGAGATCGAGCACGACCGATTCCTTGCCGCGATTGAGCCAGACGAAATAGCTGCATTCGCCATGCGCGAGGTCGTCGTAGCTGCGGGCGAAGTCGCCTTCCGGCCGCTCGATCTTGATGACGCGCGCGCCGGCATCGGCGAGCCGGCAGGTGCACATCGGCGCGGCGACCGCCTGTTCGAGCGAGACGACGAGAAGGCCGGAAAGGGGCAGGGTCATCTCAATACGACCGTGGCAGCCCGAGCACGTGCTCGGCGATGTAGGACAGAATGAGATTGGTGGAAATCGGCGCCACGGTATAAAGCCGGGTCTCGCGGAATTTGCGCTCGATGTCGAATTCTTCGGCAAAGCCGAAGCCGCCATGGGTCTGCACGCACATGTCGGCCGCCGCCCAGGAGGCTTCGGCGGCGAGGTGCTTGGCCATATTCGCTTCGGCGCCGCAGTTCTTGCCGGCTTCGTAGAGCGTGGCCGCCTCACGCACCATCAATTCGGCGGCGCGCATGCCGATATAAGCGCGCGCGATGGGAAATTGGACGCCCTGGTTCTGCCCGATCGGCCGACCGAACACCACGCGCTCGCCGGCATAGGCCGCGGCCTTGGCGATGAACCACTTGGCGTCGCCGATGCATTCGGCGGCGATGAGAATGCGCTCGGCATTCATGCCGGACAGGATGTAGCGAAAACCCTGCCCCTCCACGCCGACAAGATTGTCGGCCGGCACCCGCATGTTCTCGAAAAAAACCTCGGTGGTGGCGTGATTCATCATGGTGCGGATGGGCCGAATGGTCAGCCCCTTGTCCTTCACCTCGCGCATGTCGATGAGGAACACCGACAGGCCGGCGGTGCGCGACGCCGCCTGTTCCCGCGGCGTGGTCCGCGCCAACAGCAACATGAGATCGGAATGTTCGGCGCGCGAGGTCCAGATCTTCTGGCCATTGATGACGTAGTGATCGCCTTCGCGCGCCGCCGTGGTGCGCAGACTGAGTGTATCGGTGCCGGAGGTCGGCTCGGTCACCCCGAAGGCCTGCAGCCGCAATTCGCCGCGCGCGATGCCCGGCAGATAGCGCGCCTTCTGTTCGGCGCTGCCATGACGCAGCACCGTGCCCATCGTGTACATCTGGGCGTGACAGGCCGCGCCATTGCAGCCCGAGGCCTGGATTTCCTCCATGATGGCGGCGGCGGCCGTCATGGTCAGGCCGCTGCCGCCGTATTCCTCCGGGATCAGCGCGGCGAGAAAACCGGCCTTGGTCAAGGCCGCGACGAATTCTTCCGGATAGGCGCGCTCGCGGTCGAGACCGCGCCAATAGGCGCCGGGAAAATTTCCACACAGCGCCCGCACCGCCTCGCGAATTGGTGCGAGGTCGGCGGCTTCCGTCACGGCTTCACCTCAGCGCGGCCGTTGTTGATAGCGATGACGTCGCGCTCGGCGACGCGGGCGCGAAAGCTCACTACGGCACCGTCGCGCCACATCTCGGTGCGGATGGTCTCGCCGGGAAAGACCGGCGCGGAAAAACGCCCGGCAAACGCCACCAGTCGGGTGGGGTCGTAGCCGCACAGCGTTTTCAGCACGGCGTGGCCCGAAACGCCGAAAGTGCCGAGCCCGTGCAGGATCGGGCGCGGGAAACCGGCGGCCCGGGCGAAGGCGGGCTCGGCATGCAGCGGATTATAATCGCCGCTCAAGCGGTAGATCAGCGCCATTTCCGGGCGGGTGGGCAGATCGCAGATCAGGTCGGGAGCGCGCGCCGGAATCGGATGCGGCGCCGGCGCCTCGCGCGGCGGCCCGCCGAAGCCGCCGTCGCCGCGGCAGAACGCTGTCCCCGTGATGGTCGCAATTAACTCGCCGGTCGCCTTATCGGTCACCTTGCGTTCGTAGAGGATGAGCGCGCCTTTTCCAGCGCCCTTGTCGATCACCTCCAGGATGCGTGTACGGCCGACCAGTATGCCTTGGCCCTTGAGCGGCCGATGCAGCGTGAAGCCCTGCTCGCCGTTGACCACCTTGACGTAATCGATGCCGGTGTTGCGCACCCATGAACCGCCGTAGCCAAGGACGGTCGCCATCGTCGGCAGCACCTTCAGGTTTTTTTCGTAGACGAAGGCGAGCTCGTCCTCGTTCGTCGGATCGTGGCCGAGCCCGACGCCGAGCGCGTAGAGCATGCAGTCCTTCGGCGCGTAACTCTCCTCGGCCGGCGGGATCTGCAGCGCCATCAGTTTATCGTAGACGATAGCCATAACTCACTCCGTTCTGTCCCGCTGGGCTTTCACACCGGGTCCCACGAAAACACCTCAGGCGACCGTTCGAGGGGCGTAAAGGAACTGGCGAACGCAGCTTTGAGCTGCGCCGCGAGCTTTTGCGGCGTCCAGCCATCGGCGCGATGCAAGGTGCGGATCGGCCGGTTCTGGTTGAACAGGTAAATTTCGTTGTTGCGCGCCGAAAGGATTTGCCCGGTGATGCCGGAGGCTTGGTCGGAGGCGAGATAGACGACGAGCGGCGCGACTTTTTCCGGCGTCACTTGGCTGGCGCGGGCGACGCGCGCCTTTTCCTCCTCGGTCTCCGCCGGGATCGACTGCACCATGCGCGTCCAGGCGAACGGCGACACGCAATTCGAGCGCACGTTGAACCGCGCCATGTCGAGCGCGATGCCGCGCGAAAGTCCGAGAATGCCGAGCTTCGCCGCCATGTAATTGGCCTGGCCGAAGTTGCCGATCAGCCCGGACGTCGACGTCATGTGCACATAGCTACCGGACTTCTGCTCGCGGAAATGCGTGGCGCAAGCACGGCTCATGATGAAGCTGCCGTTGAGATGCACGTTGATCACGTCCGACCAGTCGGACCAGCTCATGCGGTGAAAGATGCGGTCGCGCAGGATGCCGGCATTATTGACCAGGATGTCGACGCGACCGAAGGCATCGAGCGTCGATTTCACGATCTTGTCGCCGTTCGCCGGCTCGCTGATCGACAGCGTCGAGGCGATCGCCTGGCCACCGGCTTTTTTGATCTCCTCGACGACGGAATGCGCCGGCGAGGCGTCGGTGCCTTCGCCTTCGAGGCTGGCCCCGATATCGCAGACCACGACGCGGGCGCCTTCCTGCGCCAGCAAAAGCGCGATGGCCCGCCCGATGCCCCGCCCCGCGCCGGTGACGATGGCGACTTTGCCTTCCACAATGCCTGGCATTTCATCCCCCTGTCGCGCCCGCAATCTATAACCACGATATTCGCAGTTTTGCGATGGGGAGACTATGGCGGCCACGCCGCGAATTGGAGTCCGGACTTCGCGCGCGCCGAATGACGGCGGTGGTGCCGCGGAGAGGCACCATAGGGACGTCCAAGGTCGTCCAACTAGGTCTTAGTTAAGGCCTGAAATCAGCGCGAATGTGGGATTTTCATCTATTGCGGTCCGAGGTAGTCCGCTATAATCCCGGTCCATTCTTAGGGTATGCCTTAGGGTGAAAACATGGCGCGAGCCAGCCGACGGCTCTCTGCCCGAAAGGTCGAGACGGTCTCGAAGGCGGGCTATCATGCCGATGGCGAGGGGCTCTATCTCGTTGTCGATCCTCCGGCGCTCGGCGTTGGGCTTTCATCTACCACACTCGCGGAAAACGCCGTGAGATGGGCTTGGGGCGCATGGGCCTCAAGGAGGCTCGCGAAACGGCAGAGGAAGTGCGCCGCCAGGTTCGGAAGGGCATCGATCCGATTGCGGCTCGCCGACACGATAGGTCGTCTAAGGCAGCCATTCCGACATTTGAGGCCATCGCGGCCGAGGTGATCGCGGACGCACAGGTGAGGTCTACCAACGACAAGGTTCGCTATCAGTGGGAACTCTTGCTTGGTCCCCGCTATTGCGATTCCATTCTGCAGAAGCCGATCAACGAAATAACAACCCTCGATGTCGAACGAGTTCTACGACCAGTGTGGCGGGAGAAGCCCGAGACCGGTCGCAAGCTTCTTGTGCGATTACGCCGCGTTTTCGACTATGCTCGCGTTCAGCTGCGAGACCGGCACGGTATCGCGATGCCGAACAACCCGGCTGCTTGGCAGGATCTCCGGGACCGGGGTTTTGAGCGCATCAGCAAGCTATCTCGCGGTCGGCAAGCCGCGTTGGACTACCAGCGGGCGTCTGAGTTTTTCGTCGCCCTGCGCCAGCGTCAGGGGATCGCCGCTAGAGCTCTGGAAGTCACCCTGCTGACCGGTCTACGGACAGGCGAGGTGATCGGCGCTAAATGGACCGAGATCGACCTGAAGCGGAAAATTTGGGTTATACCGCCCGAGCGTCTCAAAGATCGGAGAACCCGGACCGAGCCCCATCGAGTCCCGTTGTCGCCCGTTGTGGTAGCGACCCTGAAGGCACTGCCGAGATTAGGAGAGTTTGTGTTTGCTGGCCTCAAGACCGGCAAGCCGCTGAGCAACATGGCGATGCTAAGCGTACTGAAGGATATGAATCGCGACCAATCCGGCAAGCCTCGCTGGGTCGATCCCAAGAGCAGCCGTCCAATCACCCCACACGGACTGCGCGCCACATTTAGGACATGGGGAGAAGATGCGGGCTTCCCGCGCGATCTTCTCGAAGAGTCGCTCGGCCATCAGGTCGGAACTGCGGTGGAGCGAGCTTATCGGCGTACTGACAGTTTCGACCGACGTCGCGCGATCATGCAGGCTTGGGCCAAATTCTGCAGCGGTAAGCGTGCTCACAAGGTCGTTTAACGCCGCGGATTATGATTTCGCGTTCACCGTATTCTCGGATAGTATCGAGTCGTCCAAAACCCTCTATTTCATTGGCTTTTCCGGGATTTGCATTAATCGGACTGTTCTGTCGAAAACCAAGGTAATCCCTCGAAATCTGCGCATAATTTCACAGGAATTACACCGAGATCAGCTACCCCGCCATTCCCGTTGAACCATAGCGCAGTCTGGTAGCGCACCACGTTCGGGACGTGGGGGTCGCAGGTTCAAATCCTGCCACTCCGACCAGATTTCGCGATACGGCGGTCGCTACGGGGCCTGATATGGGGCACGAAACCCTGCTGGTCAGGCTGTGCCTCGAATGGCGAACAGATGAAATAGATCGCCACGCTCGCGGTGAAGCATAAAGCGTCTGTAGATTTCAGGGGATACCGATCCCAACTCACGGGTAACTTGATCCGTTCCGAGTCGGAACGGATGTTTTCACCGAACACTTCGCCAATGACCGCGAGCTCTTTAGCAGGTCTGGGGAATTTTCCCTCTGGGCGTTTTTGTTTTCATCGGCGGCTATCACCTTTAAGATGGCATTGGATTTGCTCATTTCCATTTTGGCTGTCCAAATTGTCCTCAATGGCTGCATATCCCCTCGTCTTAGTGCAGAAGTCAAAGGACGTTCCATTACCTTCCGCGTGCCAACCATATTTCGCACAGTCAGGCTGTAAGATTATGGTGTATTTCTTCCCCCTCCATTCGAGGACATTTTTGTTTTCATCCACCCGAAGTGGATATGTCTTTCCATCGACCTTGCATGAATAGACGAAGGGTTGTGCATAGACAACAGTGGCGGAGAGGGACGCAAAGATAAGTGCGATTGTGAGCCTCATCATGACGCCACCTCATTGATAGGGTCGGCATGGCCATTACCAAAATTCCCGACCGACCCGCCGCCCTGGCGGGGGCAGGGCGTAAGGTTTTATTGCTCCTAGCCAGCCTCAAGTATCGCTTTGGCAGGCCAGAAATGGTATTTGATTCTGAAGCATCGATCGCGTCATCGCAAGACAAAGATCACCGCCCGCCCCAATCTTTCGGCCCATGTGGGTGAAACCATGTTGGCCAGGCGATCACGCCCGGCGTCTACGGCCATATGTTTCGGAATACCGATGGGCGGGCAGCCGAGATCATGGAGGCGGCGTTCGCGAAAGTGCAAATGCGGTCACCAGCGTAGGAGGCGCCGTGGCTACAGATCGGAACCGAATTCGTGAGTTACTTGCACGGCCCAGTGAGTCCTTAAACGTCGAGATCAAACGGTGGTTTGACCCGGACCAGGAAATTGGCGCGGCCAAAATCGTCAAAGCTGTGTTTGCCCTTCGCAACCGGAATGGCGGGGTGCTCATTCTGGGGTTCGACAATAAGACGCTCGAACCAAACGACGCCAATCGTCCCGCCGATGTACACGCATCATTCCATGTCGACAAAATCCAGGGGCTCATTTCGCGCTTTGCCTCGGAGCCATTCGAAGTCGGAATCGTAGTCGAGACCGTCAATGGCCGAGAGCACGTTGCCGACGCCGCTGAGTATCGTGGTCTGGTTCAATCGCGCATTTCGCAACATCGGTCTCAACGGCTGCTCGTCCCATTCTGGTCGCCGGACCTTCATCACTCGGGCGGCCCGGCTGGTGCACAAGGCCGGTGGCTCATTGCGCGACGTCCAATTGCTCGCTGGTCACCGGTCGATTCAAACCACCCAGCGGTACATTGACGGCGACACCGACGCCCAGCGCAAGCTCGTATCGCTGATCTGAATTTCTGATGGTCGCCAGCCGCACCGCAGCTCAGGTTCAAGCGCAGCCTACGACAACACCAATCTATCTCAACGCGCCTGCTTTTAAATACGCCATTCGCCTGATTCATCAGGTCTGTTGTTTGGCCGGTTCGTTCAACCTGATCGAGCGGTTTGCCGATCAAGACTTGTGCGCCGCAATCGACCGGCGCGATACCGGCGCGGTGTTTGACCGGCTGGTGGTTGACTTCAGCTTTCAAGGGATTTCGGACGAGGTCGCTGAAAATTACATGCACCGGCATGGTCGCCCGACCTGGGCTGCGGTCCAAAAGAATCTCGCCCGGCGCCCAACATGTCCGAAGCTGAAAACCTATTGGCAGTTTTACGACTGCCGATATGAGAAAACGCATCAGACCTGCGCCGAGCCTGATCACATCGGCACCTGCCCGCTGCCAACCCATCGGCTGAGAAACGGCCACCTCAATCAGCTTGCCTACAGCCTGTATCTGTTCATTCGCGACGTTGCCGACGGGAAGAGCAACCTTGGCAGTTTGGTTCTGCACCTCGACGAGACGCGCACGCGTCCGATCAAGGTGGTACCTAAACATGAAATACAGGTCGGAGTTTCGTACTGGAACGACGCTCGTCGCCCGATCAAGGTCCGCCAATTCATTTTGGAGAACTTCCACTTGGGCGACGGTAAGCTCCGCCTGAAGTGCATTTTCAACAATTCTAAGGCGGCGATATAGCCTGCGCATACGCTCTTGGACAAACCACGCGTATAGCCTGGGCGCAAAACCAAACACCGGGAAAACAATTGCCGCCGACGCGACCAGAAACGCGATTGCTCGTTGCGCGTAGATGGTCATCCAAAAG
>JBEKJZ010000003.1:0-74134 GCA_050010955.1 Xanthobacteraceae bacterium
AAGGCGCGCCAATCCGCGCCGCCTGTCTTGTGTCAATCCATCGCAGCAGGCGCGGCAGCGGCGCTGCGAAGGCTGCGCGAGCGAGATTTTCAGTCCGGCGTCACGACGAGCGCGACGGCATGCGCCGTCGTGCCGCTGAGTTCGATGATCATCGGTCCGGGCGCAAGCTCGAACTTCACGCTCTTGCGGACGCCGTCACAACCGGTGGCCCCGCTATGCGCGGTGGCCTTCAGTGCGGCTCCGTCCTGAATAACGTCGATCCACGCAGCTTCCGACAACGTGATCCGATAAGTGCCGGGTTTCGGCAGACCGGCAACGCGTACGAACCCGGCATAAGAATCGGGTGATTTCGGTGCGCGCTCCGGCGCCACTGGCAGCTTCGCATCGGCGAAGGGAACGAGCGTCAGCATCATCGCTGCGGCGAGGGGTTGCAGCATTTCGCTGCCGGAGGCCACCACGGTCGGATTCGCCAGCATGGTGCGCTCGCGATCAAGCGGCCATTTGAACTTGTCGCAGCCGACCGGTTCTTGCGCGAACGCCGGCGTCGCCAGCAACAGCGCGATGAGTGCCAGATTGCTCCGACCCATCGTGCTCTCCTATTCAGTGGCAATGAGGACGCTGGACGCCTTGATGACGACGATTGCGCTGCCGCCCGCCTTGAGCCCCAGATCGTCGACGGCTTCGTTGGTGATCGACGACGTAATCACCTTTCCCGGGGCAATTTCGACGCGGACATGTGCCGTGGTCGTGCCTTTCTTGACTTCCAGGATTTTGCCCTTGAGCTGATTGCGGGCGCTGATTTTCATTGTGCTCTCCTCGTTTCAAGGTAACCGGATCCCGGCAAGCCCTCGAAGCGACAGTAGATGGGATGCGGGACTTTGCAAACAATCGTCAGGACGATCTTGCAAAATCCCGCTTATGCGGTGCCGTCAGAAGGTTATCCGCACGGTGGCGACCACATTGTTTTGGACAACCGGGGTAGGTGTCACCGCGAACTGATAGCCGACGCCGAAAATCAGGTTGACCGGTCGAGTCGGACTGTCCATAGCGATCGGGAAGCGGCCGAATATGATGCCCGGCGTGAGCAGGACCTGGCTAAGACCTTGGTGCTCGCCGTTCGGCCAGTACTCGTAGTTGACCTCGAGTTCCGGCCAAAAATACTCCATGAAATGATATTGGAAGGTGGTATTCCACAGTATCGGATCGCCGTAGTTTGTCATATTCACGGTTGCCGTGTTGCCGGGCGAAGCGAGCCCGCCAACCGGAAACTGCTCACTGATCGTCATCTGAATATCGAAATCGCCCCACCCTTTGCCGAACGCCAAGGTCGGCTGGGCAGTCAAAACATTGTTTGAAATTTTAGCCGGCGTGCCGAGCGGATCGGACATCTGAAAAAAGGCGGTTACGATATAATTGCCGTTCTGCTCGTTTGCCGAAGCGATCCGATATTTGACAAGGAACGCCGGCCAATCGCCCCAGCCTTCTGCGCTCCCTTTGGGGCCAGAGGCGGTCTCGTAAGGCGGAGCCGCCAAAATGACTTCCCAATTATATGCGGGGATGAGCTCCACCCTGGCGCCGCCAGGTCCCCCGTAATTGATGAGGTGTTGACCGTTCCCCTGGCCATTCGTTGCACTGCCGTTTTGCTGGTCGTAGAAGTCCCAGCGAAATTCTTGCTCGAGGCGTGGCGTGACCGTCACAAGCGGGGTCATCCAACGCGGTTGCGCCGCCTGGCTGGCCGAAACCATGGCGAGCCAGGATTGAATCGGATCGCCAGGCAGGTATCCGTCAGAAGGCGGCGGAGCCTTGACCAGCATGGGCGGGTCCGCGCTTTGAGCGTGCGCAACAGCCGGCGCAAGCGCCAATACGACACCGATGACGAGGCACCCCGACCCGTAAGCGATCATGGATTTTACGGCGCGCCCGCGCGCCTGAATTGGATTGAGATTATCCTGACTGGTTTCTGCTTTCGTCACGTCACCCCCCCTGTCCCGTCGTATGCAGCCTGAGTCGCTGTATACAGAGAAATACAGCGTAACCATCAGGTGCTACCTCCCGCCTGTCAATATCGCGTCGGCCGTTGATTCAACGACAGGGAATCATGTGACATTACGGCAACAGGCCATCAGCCCAGCCGCGTTGGGATGAAGCCGGCTGGCGGGCTTCACTGCGCCGAACCACCTTCCGGCGCCAGCGCCGGTGTGTAGTCTGGCGGTACCCGGAAAAGCTCCGCCGGCTGCCGGCCGTATTTCACCGACAATGCCTGCATCACGGTCTTGCCGTCGACGACCAGACGCAGCATCACGCCGTCCGGGGTCAAACATACGGTGCGCGTTTCTGAATCCTGTGTCCACGACCATTCGGTGCAGTGCAACCCGGCTACCACGGATTCGCCGCCGCGCTTGAGCGGCTCACCTTTTTCCGGATCCATGGGCTGGCGCAGCGAACCCTCCAACTTGAGGTAGGTGCGGTTTTTCGGATTGAGGATCGTTATCTCGTGCGCGTCCCGGTCGTAGAGCGTTGTTGATTTGTCGGGCCCCTCGGAGCGCACGAGACGGTCGCTCGCCGACCATCGCCGGTGCTCGACAATCGCCGGCTGATCCAGTCGCGTGCTCCGGTAGGTGATATCCACATCTCGCGTCGGCAGCAGGAACTGTGGCTGTTCTTCCGCGCCGAGTGGCGTTCCGGCGAGCAGCGATGCGAGAGCGGCAGTCGAGACCAAGCTGCGCAGGCAGCGTGTTAGCAGCGCCTGGGGCGGGACCAACATCCGGTCACCCTCGCGTCCAACCGAGGCCGCCTGCCTCCGGCCCAGTCATCTTCCGCTTGGACGCCTGTACCCCCTCGACCCCCTGGCAGCAGCGGCCTCTCTGTACATAATCATCCGCTCGGCGGTTTGGTTCAATCCGGCGTCTTCCCCGCAGGGCTGCGTCAGTGGCGCCGGTTACGCGGCCCCGCGATTCGGATAAATTGCGCAGGCGGCGCCGAGACCTACCCGATTCCCGGCGGCCTTTTCGCGTCCGCAGGAGACTACTGCCGTGTGGGTCGTTCAAATCGCGCTCAGGCGGCCTTATACGTTTGTCGTATTCTCCTTTCTCATTGCCATCTTCGGCGCGCTGGCGGCGCTGCGGACTCCCACCGACATCTTTCCCAATATCAACATTCCGGTGGTCAGTGTCGTCTGGACCTATACCGGGCTGTTGCCGAACGATATGTCCGGCCGCGTCATTTACTTCTACGAACGCTACCTGACCGCGCAGGTTGCAGACATCGAGCACATCGAGTCGCAGTCGCTCAACAGCTACGGCGTCGTCAAGATCTTCTTCCAAAAGGGCGCCAACGTCCGCACCGCGCTCGCGCAGGTGACGGCCGCCTCGCAGACCGTCCTCAAGCTCTTGCCGCCCGGCATCACCCCGCCCTATGTGCTGAGCTACAATGCGGCCACGGTGCCGATTCTGCAGCTTGCGCTTTCGGGCAAGAAGCTGCCGCAAATGCAGCTATTCGATCTCGGCCAGAACTTCATCCGGCCGCAGCTCGCCACCGTCGCCGGCGCCGCGGTCCCCTCCCCCTACGGCGGCAAGATTCTGCAGGCTCAGGTCGATCTCGATCAGCACGCCATGCAGGCTCACAACATTTCGGCCGACGATATCGTCAACGCGATCTCGGCGCAGAACCTGATCCTGCCGGCCGGCGACGCCAAGATCGGTAAATTCGACTGGAACGTGGCGCTCAATGCCAGCCCCGTGCTGCTCGACAGGATCAACGACCTGCCGGTGAAGACGGTGAACGGCACGGTCATCTTCCTCCACGACGTCGCCTATGTGCACGAGGGCTCGCCGCCGCAGACCAATTTGGTGCGCGTCAACGGCTCGCGCGCCGTGCTGATGACGATCCTCAAGGCCGGCGCGGCATCAACGCTCAACGTCATCGATGGCGTTAAAGCGTTGCTGCCGCGGGTTCAGGAGAGCCTGCCGGCTGGCCTGAGTGTGCATGCCGTCGGCGACCAGTCGATTTTCGTCAAGGCCGCCGTCTTCGGGGTCCTTCGCGAGGCCGTGCTTGCCGCCACGTTGGTCGGTCTGATGATCCTTTTGTTCCTCGGCAGTTGGCGTTCGACTATCATCATCATCATTTCCATCCCCTTGTCGATCCTGTTCTCCGTGATTGCGTTTGCGGCGCTTGGCGAGACGATCAACGTCATGACGCTGGGCGGCCTTGCTCTTGCCGTCGGCATGCTGGTCGACGAAGGCACGGTCACGCTGGAGAATATTTTCTACCACCTCGAGATGGGTAAGGAGGTCGAGCCGGCCATCCTCGATGGCGCGCAGCAGATCGTCGTGCCGGCTTTCGTAACGCTGCTCGTGCTCGACATCGTGTTCGCGCCGATGTTCCAGCTCGGCGGCGTCGCCGGCTACCTGTTTCGGCCGCTGGCCGAGGCGGTCGTATTCGCCATCCTTGGCTCCTTTATCCTGTCGCGTACGCTGGTGCCGACGATGGCGCGCTATCTCCTGCACGCGCATGCCGGACATGCCGGGAGCCATGCCGCGCCGGCCCGCCGTTCGCGCAACCCGCTGAAGCGGTTCCAGGCGGGCTTCGAGCGCGTTTTTACCGTGATCCGCGGCCGCTACCGCTCGCTGCTCGCGGTCGCACTCGAATACCCCAAGACCGTGATCATCGGCTTCGTCGTGCTGGTGATCCTTTCCCTGGGCCTTGAGCCGTTCCTGGGCGAGAACTTCTTTCCGTCGGTCGATTCCGGGCAAATCCTAATGCACGTTCGCGCTCAGCCCGGCACCCGCATCGAGGAGACTGCGCGGCTGTTCGACTTCATCGAGCAGACCGTGCGCAGCACCATCCCGCCGGATCAGCTCGACAACATCGTCGATAACATCGGCCTGCCGTTTTCCGGCATCAACATGGCCTATCAGAACACCGGCACGATCGGCCCCGAGGACGGCGACGCCCTGATCAGCCTCAAGGAGGATCACGGGCCGACTGAGTCCTTCATCAAGAAGCTGCGCACCATCTTGCCGCAAAAATTCCCGGGCACGACGTTCTCGTTCCTGCCGGCCGATATCGTCTCGCAAATCCTCAATTTCGGCCTGCCGGCGCCGATCGACGTGCAGGTCATCGGCAATAACCAGAAAGCCAACTACGCCTACGCCACGGACCTGCTCAAGCGCATCCGCACCGTATCCGGCATCGCCGATTTGCGCATCCAGCAGGTGTTCAACTATCCGCAGATCAATGTCGACGTCGACCGCACGCTCGCCGGCGAGGTCGGACTGACCCAACGCGACACGGCGAATAGTCTGTTGGTCACGCTGTCGGGTAGCGGCCAAGTACAGCCGAATTTCTGGCTGAACACCCAGAACGGCGTTTCCTACCCGATTGTCGCGCAGATGCCGCAATACCGCATCGACACGATTTCGGACCTCGTCAACCTGCCGGTGACGTCTTTGGAAACGAAGACGCCGCAATATCTGGGCGGGCTGGCGCACATCACGCAGGGGCCGAGCCCAGGCGTGGTTTCGCATTACAACGTGCAGCCGGTCATCGACATCTACGGCGCCGTGCAGGAGCGCGATCTCGGCGCCGTCGCCGCCGACATCGACCGCATCCTGGAGGCGACCCGCAAAGATGTGCCGCGCGGCTCCTATGTCGTGCTGCGTGGCCAGGTTCACACCATGATCGACGCCTATAGCCAGCTCTATTTCGGGCTCGCCGGCGCCATCGTGCTTGTCTATCTGGTGATCGTGGTCAATTTCCAGTCGTGGCTCGACCCGTTCATTATCATCACCGCGTTGCCGGGGGCGCTCGCCGGCATCGTCTGGATGCTGTTCATGACCGGGACGACGCTGTCGGTGCCGGCGTTGACCGGCGCCATCATGTGCATGGGCATCGCTACGGCGAACAGCGTCCTGCTGGTGAGCTTCGCGCGCGAAGGCCTGGCACAAGGCATGGATGCCGCCGCCGCGGCGCTCGAGGCCGGCTTCACGCGTTTCCGCCCGGTGCTGATGACCGCGCTCGCCATGATCATCGGTATGGTGCCGATGGCGTTTGCGCTCGGCGAGGGCGGCGAGCAGAACGCCCCGCTCGGCCGCGCCGTCATCGGCGGACTGACGGTGGCGACGGTGGCCACGTTATTCTTCGTCCCGACCGTGTTCAGCGTGCTGCACCGCCGGCGCGATGACCCGGAGCCTCGATAGGAGACTATGGCCGTGTGGATCGTCCTCACCGCGCTCAGGCGTCCCTATACCTTCGTGGTGCTCGCGGTCGTGATCGCGATTTTTGGCGTCCGTGCGGTGCTGCTGACTCCGACCGACATTTTCCCCAACATCAACATTCCGGTAGTCAGTGTCGTCTGGACCTATACCGGGCTGTTGCCGAACGACATGTCCGGCCGCGTCATCTACTTCTACGAACGCTACCTGACCGCGCAGGTTGCAGACATCGAGCACATCGAGTCGCAGTCGCTCTCCGGCTACGGCGTGGTCAAGATCTTCTTTCAGAAGAATGTCGACATCGCCGCCGCCCTGGCGCAGGTGACGGCAGCCTCGCAGACCGTGCTCAAGCTCTTGCCGCCCGGTATCACCCCGCCCTATGTGCTGAGCTACAACGCCTCCAGCGTACCGATCCTGCAGCTAGCGTTGTCGAGCAAAAAGCTGCCGCAGATGCAGCTGTTCGACCTCGGGCAGAACTTCATCCGGCCGCAGCTCGCCACCGTTGCCGGTGCGGCAGTCCCCTCGCCCTACGGCGGCAAGATTCTGCAGGTGCAGGTCGATCTCGATCAGCACGCGATGCAGGCCCACAACGTGTCGGCCGACGATGTCGTCAACGCCATCACCGTGCAGAACCTGATTCTGCCGGCCGGCGACCAGAAGGTCGGCAAGTTTGACTGGAACGTGGCGCTCAATGCCAGCCCCATTCTGTTACAACGAATCAACGAGCTGCCGGTCAGGAAAGTCAACGACACGATCATCTACATTCACGACGTCGCTTACGTGCATGAGGGCTCGCCGCCGCAGACCAATTTGGTGCGCGTCAACGGCTCGCGGGCGGTGCTGATGACGATCCTCAAGGCCGGCGCGGCGTCGACGCTCAACGTCATCGACGGCATCAAATCGCTGCTGCCGCGCGTCGAGGAAAGTCTGCCCGCGAGCCTCAATCTGCATGCCGTCGGCGATCAGTCGATCTTCGTCAAAGCCGCCGTCTTCGGCGTCATCCGCGAGGCGGTACTGGCCGCGGCGCTGGTCGGCGTGATGATCCTGTTATTCCTCGGCAGCTGGCGTTCGACGGTGATCATCCTCATCGAGATCCCGCTGGCCATTCTGTTCTCGTTGACGCTGTTGTCCTGGCTCGGCGAAACCATCAACGTCATGACGCTGGGCGGGCTGGCGCTCGCCGTCGGCATTCTGGTCGACGACGGAACCGTCACTATCGAAAACATCAACTACCATCTCGAACTGGGTAAGGAGATCGAGCCGGCGATCCTCGACGGTGCGCAGCAGATCGTGATCCCCGCTTTCGTCACGCTGCTTTGTCTGTGCATCGTCTTTGTCCCGATGTTCCAACTCGGCGGCGTCGCCGGCTACCTGTTCCGGCCACTGGCCGAGGCGGTGGTGTTTGCGCTCATCGGCTCCTTTATCCTGTCGCGCACGCTGGTCCCGACCATGGCCAATTATCTGATGCGCGGACAACACGCACACGGGTCGTCGCATGACGCCGCGCAGCCGCCGGTGCGATCGCGCAATCCGCTCAAGCGTCTGCAAATTGGATTTGAGAATATCTTTAGTCGAATACGCACGCGCTACCGCTCGCTGCTGTTGCTCGCGCTCGGCCGCCCGAAGACTTTCAGCGCCGGATTCCTTGCCTGTGTCGTGCTTTCGTTCGGCCTCTGGCCGTTCCTGGGCGAGAACTTCTTCCCGTCGGTCGATTCCGGGCAAATCCTGATGCACGTTCGCGCCCAGCCCGGCACGCGCATCGAGGAGACCGCGCGGCTGTTCGACCTCATCGAACAGACCGTGCGCAGCACCATCCCGCCGAATCAGCTCAACAACATCGTCGACAACATCGGCCTGCCGTTTTCCGGCATCAACATGGCCTACCAGAACACCGGAACGATCGGCCCCGAAGACGGCGACGCCCTGATCAGCCTCAAGGAGGATCACGCGCCGACTGAGTCCTTCATCAAGAAGCTGCGCACCATCTTGCCGCAGAAGTTTCCTGAAGCGACATTTTCATTCCTGCCGGCTGACATCGTCTCGCAAATCCTCAATTTCGGCCTGCCGGCGCCGATCGACGTGCAAGTCATCGGCAACGACCAGAAGGCCAACTATGCCTACGCCACGGACCTGCTCAAGCGCATCCGCACCGTCTCCGGCATCGCCGATCTGCGCATCCAGCAGGTGTTCAACTATCCGCAGCTCAATGTCGACGTCGACCGCACGCTCGCCGGCGCGGTCGGACTGACCCAGCGCGATGTCGCCAACAGCCTGTTGGTCACACTGTCCGGCAGCGGTCAGGTGAAGCCGAATTTCTGGCTGAACACCGAGAACGGCGTTTCCTACCCGATCGTCGCGCAGATGCCGCAATACCGCATCGACACGATGTCTGACCTCATCAACGTGCCGATCACGTCGCCGCAAATGCAGACGCCGCAATATTTGGGCGGGCTGGCACGGATCACGCCGGGGCCGAGCCCGGGCGTAGTTTCGCACTACAACGTGCAGCCGGTCATCGACATCTACGGCGCCGTGCAGGAGCGCGATCTCGGCGCCGTCGCCGCCGACATCGACCGCATCCTGGAGGCGACCCGCAAGGACGTGCCGCGCGGCTCCTATGTCGTGCTGCGCGGCCAGGTTCGCACCATGACCAGCGCCTATAGCCAGCTCTATTTCGGTCTCGCCGGCGCCATTGTGCTCATTTATCTGGTGATCGTGGTCAATTTCCAGTCGTGGCTCGACCCCTTCATCATCATCACCGCGCTGCCGGGCGCGCTCGCCGGCATCGTCTGGATGCTGTTCATGACCGGAACGACGCTGTCGGTGCCGGCGCTGACCGGCGCCATCATGTGCATGGGCATCGCCACGGCGAACAGCATCCTGCTGGTGAGCTTCGCGCGCGAAGGATTAGCGCAGGACCTCGATGCTGCGGCGGCTGCGCTCGAGGCTGGCTTCACGCGTTTCCGCCCGGTGCTGATGACCGCGCTCGCCATGATCATCGGCATGCTGCCGATGGCGTTCGCGCTCGGCGAGGGCGGCGAGCAGAACGCCCCGCTCGGCCGCGCCGTCATCGGTGGGCTACTGGTTGCGACCGTCGCGACGCTGTTCTTCGTGCCGATCGTTTTCAGCGTATTGCATTCCCGCCACGGCCGGCGGCCGGATGCCGCGTCGGAAACGCCGCAACGCGAATCAACCGCCTGACCGGAGAACCCATGGCCACGGAAGATCACAGGCCCCAGCAGCAGACGCCGTCGCCGTCCCCACCTCCGCGTCCGCCACGAAACCTGCGCCGGATCGGGATCGCCGCCGCGGCAGCAGCGATCATCATCGCGTTGTTTGGGATTCTGCAACGCCGGGGCCATGAGTCCGAAGTCACACAATGGACGCAGAGCCAGGCAATTCCGACCGTCGCCGTCATCACGCCGCGGCAGGGCGCTGCGGCCGAGCGCCTGGTTCTGCCCGGCACCGTCCAGGCGTGGTACGAGGCGCCGATCTACGCGCGGGTCAATGGCTATCTGAAGGACTGGTATTTCGATTACGGCGCCCACGTGAAGAAGGGCGATCTATTGGCCGAGATCGACGCCCCGGATCTCGACGCGCAACTGGCGGCGGCGGAAGCCAAGCTCAATTCGGCGCTCGCGGAAGTCAAAGTGAGGGAAGCGGAAAAGCAATTTGCCGAGACCACGTACGAACGTTGGCGGGATTCGCCCAAGGGCGTCGTCTCGGTGCAGGAACAGGAGGGCAAGCAGGCCGACTACAATAGCGCCGTGGCGCGCGTCAACGCCGCGACGGCGGAGGTCGCCGCCGACCAGGGCGAGGTCGACCGGCTAAAGGCGCTGGAGGAATTCAAGAGGATCACCGCGCCGTTCGACGGCATCGTCACCGCGCGCGAAACCGATATCGGCGCCCTCATCAATGCCGGCAGCGGGCGCAACGGCCCGGAGCTGTTCCGCGTGGCAGATATTCACAAGATGCGGATTTATGTGCAAGTGCCGCAACAATTGTCTGCCGGGATTGGACAAGGCCTCGTCGCCGAACTGCATCTGCCGCAGTATCCGAACAAGACGTTCAAGGCGACCGTCGCCACCACCTCGAACGCCATCAACGTGAGCGCACGCACCTTGCTGGTGGAACTGCATGCCGACAATCCAGATGGCCTGCTGCAACCGGGCGCTTACGCCGGCGTCGACTTCGAGCTGCCCAGCACTCCCGACGTGGTGCGCATCCCGACCAGCGCGCTCATATTCCGCGAGCATGGCATGGAAGTGGCCACCATCGGTCCGGATGACAAAATTGAGCTCAAACCGATCACGCTCGGGCGCAATCTCGGCACTGAGGTCGAAGTTATCAAGGGACTGACGATCGCCGACCGGGTGGTGAACAGTCCTCCTGACTCGCTCGCGGCCGGCGACGAAGTGCACATCGCCGGCCAGCCGCCGGCCGGCAATGCCAACGCCGCACCAACGGGCAACATGAGCAACGAGGACATAGCGGCACGGGAAGCCAAACCTCATTAACGTCCCGCCCTCATCGCACGCATGAGCCTGCCGATCTGCATGTCGCACTAAGGACCGCTGCCGGATGCCCAGGCTAGATGCTTTTTTCAGATGCCACGGCAGCCGGCGCTGCCGACCTCCAGCACGAACTCGTCGCTGCCGCTGTAACTTTTCGCCGCGCCCGATTAACCGGCTATGGACCCACGTGCCGGTGGAGGAACCGTCCACAGCATCAAAAGCCGACTAAATGCAAAAGCGAACTAAATGCACCGCAGCAACAACATCCGATTCGATCACTTCGCCGGAGCGGTGCGCACCGTGCGGTTGGCAAGGAGGATCCGCAGCATCGCGTTCATCGAAATGATGCGATGCGCCATCAGTCGTGCCGCCATCAGGTAAAACTCGGCGGCGACGGCGGGATGCTCCCGGTGCAGACGAAGAAGGGATTCGCCGCTGATAACGCCGATGGTCGCATCCGTATCCGCCATCAGCGAGGCCGAACGCTTTCTGTCGGTATAAAAAGCCATTTCCCCCGTTAGGGTGCCGGGCAAAAATTTCCGCAAGCGAACCGATTGTCCGCCGCCGAGATCGAGATGCGCCGAAAGAGTGCCGCGCACCAGCAAGATGGTATCGTAGTCATCGTCGCCTTGGCGGAACAGCGTGTCACCTGCCCGTATGTCACGGATGGTGAAATAGGGTAACAAGGCCATCGCCTTTTCCCGTTCCCCTGTGAGGAAAACCAAGGCATCCTCAGCGCTGATCGGGGCGCTGGTCGGGTCATCGTCCCAGCCAGACTGCTTGAGCAGGCGGTTTTCAACCCATTCGACAGCCATCGCCGTAGTCGCGAAGCAGAGGGACAGTCCCGCGTCGAGGATTTTCGCGGCCTGCAAGTCTTTGGCGGCGTCGCTGTTTAAGCCCGAATAGAGCAAACAAATATCCTGCATTTCTGCAAAAGTTTTCAGCTTTCGCAGCGCGAAATGCGCCGCGGCGTCCAAGCCGTCAACATTCGCAAACCCTAGAATCACAAATTCGACTTTTTGCGTGCTCGCGCCGATGCGCTTTCGGATATGCTCGAGAAGTCCGATTGCCGTCCCGAAGAAAATAAATCCCTGGATTTCGAAAGTGACAACCCGCTCCCCGACTTCGCGCAAAATGCCGTCGGCGCGGGGGGAGCGTTCGACATCGCTGCGAAAATCGCGCCCCGAAAGTTCGGCCTTTATGACATTCAATCTGCCGTATTTGACTTGGAAGTCGAGGACAGCGATGAGAATGCCGGCTGCGACCCCCGGCAGAAATCCGACCAGCGCGATGATCCCGGTGATCATCAGGACTAGGATGTAGTCGCTGCGACCTAGGCGATGACGGGCGCGGATCAGCCATTCGTCCATCAGGCCGAACGCGAACACGACAAGAAGTGTGCCCACCATGACCTTGGGCACTAACCCCAGGAGACTAAGACCCGCCACCCCGAGCGCCAGACTAAAAAGCGGGCGCAGGATCGGCATCAAGCGGCTGGACGCTCCGAGGCGAAGATAGGACAATGAGGGCCCAGTCAGGGTGAAGGCCGGCAAGCCACCGACCAGCGCAGCACCCAGATTCGCCAGACCATGCGTCCGGAATTCGTGATTTGGCTCTAGCTCTGTTTCGGCACCGATTTCCAGGGCCGTCGTGGCGACCGACGCGCCGATCGTACAGACCAAAATGAGGCCGCCGATTTTTCCCAGCCCATTGAGGACAACACTCCAATCAATTTTCGTAACGGAGATCCATTTGGTCGCTTCGAAGACGCCGCCTTCGGGCAGGGACCGGAAGACGAAACCGCTCTCCCGCAGGGAGACGAGCGAAAAGGACAATATGCTGGCCACAATGTAAAACGAGATCACGATGCCGATCAGCGCGATTGGCAGAAACAAGACATGCCGAACGCGGTTCATTCCCCAATACAAAAGGCCGCCGGCGAGCAGGGATGGCAGCCAGTGCAGGGCTGTTTGCCAGGAGAAAAGCTGCGGGAGACTGTCCAGGCTCGGCGTGATCCCCGACTGAAAGCGGATCGTGGCGATCAAGACCAGCACGCCGACTCCAGCCAGAAAGCCGCCGATTACCGGATAGGGAACGAGTTGGGTGTATCGTCCAAATCTCAGGACGCCAAGGAGCAGGAGAGCCAATCCGAAGGAAGCGGTAGAAAGAACAATGACGGCGAACATCGTCGAGATGGCCGCCCCCTCATCGAGCACGCTCATGCTGGTGAGGCCGATCGCGAAGGTCGCCAGAATGGCCGCCGGCTGATCCTGGGCACCGCTGAGATTACAATAAAAACGGCTTAACAAGCCGACCACTAACGCTGAAACAGTGGTTCCAGCCAGGAAGGTCACGAAGGCCAGCGGCACCACCTTTGCCAAGGGCCCGGAAAAAATCATGGCGGCGAATGCCACTGTTCCGAGAACAGTGATGACGCTGGACAACGCCGCCAAGGATAGGTCCGCTAGGACCTCATGCGCTGTTAATTGTTTACCTCGCATCGCCTCGACAATGCCCAATATCGCGACTAGTCGGCAGCCCGAACCCGGGCACAATTTAACACTTACGTCGATTGCGTGGACGAAATTCGGCGAGGGAAAAAAGTTTCATATTGCCGTCATATGACGGTGAAGCCGCCATCGACGGTGCAGAAACCGCCATTGCAACGGCCCGAACAATCGGTCGATTGGCCGCGCGTCCCACGTTTATGCTCAGTCCGGCGTCACGACCAGCGCCACAGCATGCACAGTCGTGCCTAGATGCCCTCCCCGCCACCTGGCTTGTTGGAGACGTTGACCCGGAAGTGCTGCAGCTGCTTGCGGCCGCCGACAAAGCCGATTTCGAGCTCGAATTCGTCGGCGCCGTTGAAGTCCCCCGCGGCGCGATAGAAGGCGACGAATGCCGGCACTTCGATGCCCAGGCACTGTTTAAGGTTGGTCGCCTTGAGCGTGCCGCGCTTGACGCTCACGGCGCCGTGCGCCGGCGCGGTCACCAGCCGGATCGCCGGCAGCGGACCCGCGGTACAGTCCGGCCGAATATTGGCGTAGATGCCGACGCGCACATCGTGGCCCGCCGCCGCCTTGACCTCGCGCTCAAGCCGATCGGTCTGCGCGTCGGCGACAACGCCGGACAGGCACAAGATTGCGATGGCGGCGAGCCAGTATCGGCTCATGGCAAGTATCTCATGCCACGTTTTGATGGCGCATCTTCGGGTCTCCCGTGGATAACCTACTCCCGACACGCGCTCGCTCGCAAAAAGCCGACCGAATCCGATTGAGATAGCGTCGGCGTTGAATTTATCCGAAAATGCGCGATAGGTGGACGACCGGTCAGGGGGCCCTTGCGCAGTCATGTCATATCTGATCCGCGGGTTGAATTGGAAATTCTACTTCGCGGCACTCAGGCGACGTGACACTCTGACCTCGTTGACGACGCTTGTGGGACGGCTTGAATTGGATCAAGGTTGAGTGGGGCGTGGCCAACATTCTCGCTCCGTCATCACAACAGCAGCACGCCAAAACCGTCCATCGAGCGAAGTGTTTGGCCAAGGGAGCGGGAGATGCATGACAAGCTTCAGCAGTCCAAGATCGACAGCAGCCGGGCGCGGACGCGCTTGACCCAGTTCCTCGCCATCAAATGGCAGGTCCCGGTATTGATTGGCATCGGCGCCGTCGTCGCGACGGTGTGGGTCACGCAACCGCGTGCCGACAATGCCCCGATCAAGATCGCTCTGCTCGCCGACAAGACCGGGCCGCTCGAGGCGTACGCCAAGCAAACGTCGGCCGGATTCGCCATGGGATTGGACTATGCGACGCACGGCACGATGATGGTGGCTGGCCGCAAGCTGGTGGTGATCGAAAAGGACAGCCAGACCAAGCCGGACGTCGGCCGTACGCTGCTCAACGAGGCCTTCAACGACGACGGCGCCGACCTCGCGGTCGGCGGCACGAGTTCGGCCGTGGCGCTGGCCATGCTGCCGGTTGCCGAGCAGAATAAAAAAATTCTGATCGTCGAGCCGGCGGTGGCCGACTCGATCACCGGCGACAAGTGGAACCGCTACATTTTCCGCACGGGCCGCAACTCCAGCCAGGACGCGATATCCAATGCGCTGGCCATCGGCAAACCCGGCACGGTGGTGGCGACGCTGGCACAGGATTATGCGTTCGGCCGCGACTTCGTCGCCGCCTTCAAGCAGGCGCTCATCCCAACAGGCGCCAAGCTGGTCTACGAAGAGTATGCGCCGATCGCCACGACCGACTTCACGGCGTCGTATCAGCGCATCTTCGATGCGCTGGCCAAGTACCAGGGCCGCAAGATCATCTTCTTGAACTGGGCCGGCGGCGGCAATCCGATGTCGGCGCTCAAGGCGTTGGATCCCAGCCGCCTGGGAATCTCGGTGGCGACCGGCGGCAACATCCTGCCGGCCTTGGTCGCCTACAAGGATTTTCCGGGATTGGAGGGATCAGCATATTACTACTACGAAATCCCCAAGAATCCGATCAACGATTGGCTGGTGGCGGAGAACAAGAAGCGGTTCAACGGCGCTCCCCCGGACTTCTTCACGTGCGGCGGCTTTATTGCGGCTCAGGCTGTGGTCGAAGCGTTGACAAAAACCGGCGGTTCGACCGATACGGAGAAGCTGATCGCCACGATGGAGGGCATGTCGTTCGACTCGCCAAAGGGAAAGGTGGTTTTCCGCAAGGAAGACCATCAGCTCATGCAGCCGATGTATGCCTTCAAGATCAACGTCGACCCGAAAGTGGCCTGGGCGATTCCGGAGCTCACACGGATCATCCCCATCGACGAGATGAAAGTGCCCATCACCAACGTCCGCCACTAGGTCGAGCATAGCGCCGGACGGAGTTTGGTACGTGGACGGGGTAGCGGAATGATCGACGACGTTCCTGCCCTGTCGACGCGCGATCTGACGATCAGCTTCGGCGGGCAGGTCGCGGTAAATTCCATGACCTGCGCCTTTCGTCAAGGCACCCTGACGGCGATCGTCGGCCCCAACGGCGCCGGCAAAACGACCTACTTCAACCTGATCTCGGGACAGTTGCGGCCGACCAAAGGCAGCGTCAGCCTGTTCGGCGCGGACATCACCGGCCTCGGCGCACCGCATCGTGCGCGTCTGGGGCTCGGCCGCTCGTTCCAGCTTACGAACCTTTACCCCAGCCTCACGGTTTTCGAGAACGTGCGGCTGGCGGTGCAATCGGTCGCCAAGATCCGCTTTGACTTTATCAGCATCGCCGCGCGCAATCCGCAATTGCGGGAAGAGGCCCGTCATTGTCTGGATCGCGTCAAGCTGACGTCGCAGGCCGAACTGCCGGCCGCGGCGTTGGCGCACGGCGATCAACGCAAACTCGAGGTCGCGATCCTGCTCGCGCTCAAACCTCGGGTGTTCATGTTCGACGAACCGACCGCCGGCATGAGTCTCGATGAGGTGCCGGTGATCCTCGACCTCATCGACGAAATAAAGTTGGAGACCGACAAGACGGTGCTCCTGGTCGAGCACCGGATGGACGTCATTAAGCGGCTCGCCGATCGTATTATTGTGCTGCAGAATGGCGCCATGATCGCCGACGGCAACCCAGCGGAGGTGGTGGCCTTGCCGGCGGTGCAGCAGGCCTATCTTGGCGTGCACGGTGCCGCTGAGTTGCGGCGTGAGACCAGCGGCGCGAGATAAGCCATGGCCGAAGCCGGCGACGTTCTGTTGCGTCTCCACGATGTCCATACCGACATCGGCCGCTATAAGATTCTGCATGGTGTCAGCCTCACCGCGCGACACGGGCGGGTGACCATGCTGCTGGGACGCAACGGCGCCGGCAAGACGACGACGCTGCGCACCATCATGGGGTTGTGGCAACCGCGCGCCGGCCGGATCACCTTCGACGGCCAATCCATCAACGGCATGGACACGCCCGATATCGCGCAATTGGGCATCGCCTACGTGCCCGAATACATGGGCATATTCGGCAAATTGACGGTGCGCGAGAACATGCTGCTGGCCACCGGCGCCCAAGGGTTTGCCAAGGATAGTCTGGACCGCGTGCTCGCCTGGTTTCCGCCGATCAAATTGAAATGGGACTCTGCCGCCGGCTCGTTATCCGGCGGACAGAAGCAAATGTTGGCGATTGCGCGCGCCGTCGTTGAACAACGCCGGCTGTTGCTGGTGGACGAGCCGACCAAAGGCTTGTCGCCGGTGATGGTTGATCAGCTGGTCGAAGCGTTGCTCGGCCTCAAGGACGAGCAGACCACAATCCTGCTGGTCGAACAGAATTTTCACGTGGCGCTGGCCATAGGCGACGATGTCGCGGTGATGGACCAGGGCCGCATCGTCCATAGCGGCGACATGGCGGCGCTCGGCCGCGACGAAGAGCTGCAACAGCGTTTGCTCGGCCTGAGTATGGCGGTGGGTGCATGAACACGCAATGGCGCGAACGTTTGCAGCGCTGGGCGCCCTATGCGGTGACGCCGCTCATCGTTTTGGCGGCCTTGCCGGCGATGGGGCTGACCGCCTGGGTCACGCTGACGGTGGCCGGACTGACCATGGGAATGATGCTGTTCCTGGTGGCCTCGGGACTTACTCTTATCTTCGGCCTTATGGAGGTGCTCAACTTCGCGCATGCGGCTTTCGTCACGGTCGGGGCCTATGTTACGGTCACGGTGCTGGGGCCGCTGGTCGGCTGGACCACCGCACCTTCGCTGGCGCTCAACCTCCTCGCCTTGCTGGTGGCGCTGCTGGCCGCCGCCGCCGCGAGCGGCGCGCTCGGGTTTGTCTTTGAACGGATCATTATTCGTCAGGTCTACGGCGCGCCGCTGCGCCAGATCCTGATCACCATCGGCGCCCTCACCGTCATCGAGCAATTGGTGATCGTGGTTTGGGGACCCGAAGCCATCGCCTTGCCCAAGCCCGCTACGCTGCGCGGCAGCGTGTTTCTCGGTTCTTCGCCGATCGAAACCTATCGCCTGGTGGCGCTGTTCGTCGGCTTAGCGGTCGCCGCCGCGATGCAGCTCATTCTCACGCGCACGCGCATCGGGCTTGTGGTTCGCGCCGGCGTCGAGGACCGCGAGATGGTTCAGGCGCTCGGCTACCACATCCGCCGCGTGTTCGTCGGCGTCTTCATCGCCGGTACCGCGCTGGCCGGAATGGGCGGGATGATGTGGGGACAATACCAGACACTGGTCAGCAGCCAGATCGGCGACAGCATGCTCATCCTCGTGTTCATCATCCTGATTATCGGCGGACTGGGCTCGGTAGGCGGCTGCTTCATCGGCGCCATCTTGGTCGGACTGACGAGCAACTACGTCCAGTTCCTGGCGCCGACGCTGGCGCTGGGATCGAACATTCTGCTGATGGCGCTGATCCTGTTGTGGCGGCCGCGCGGATTATTCCCGATCGGCGAGCAGTGAGGCGGCAATGACCGGGCAGCTGCACAAGATTCCGGAACAGCCGTCGGAGCAAGCAACTATTGCGTTAGCGCCGGCAGTCTCCTCATCAAAGCCCTATCAAAGCGGGAAGCTGCGACGCACATCGTGGTTGAGCTGGATCGTGTCCGACGATCCGCCCGGCCGATTGCTGCTGAACGCGATCGTGCTGCTGATCCTAGCGGCGTTTCTCTTCGCGCCCTTCCTGTTTCCCGGCGCCAAAGCCTTGGGCGTCGCCTCGCGCATTTGCATTTTCGTGATCCTGGTGGCGAGCTACGACCTAATGCTCGGCTATACCGGCATCGTCTCCTTCGCGCATACGATGTTTTTCGGCATCGGCGCCTATGGCGTGGCCATTCTGCTCGCCAAAGGCTGGGTCGGCTGGGGAGCGGTGATCCTGGGCGCCGCCGCCGGCGCCGGCGTGTCTTTGGTATTGGCCGCAGCGATTGGGCTCTTGAGTCTGCGCTTGCGCACCATCTTCTTCTCGATGATTACGCTCGCCGTCGCCAGCTTCGCCCAGATCCTGGCGGAGCAATGGCGCAGTCTCACCGGCGGCGAGGACGGGCTGACCTTCACGGTGCCAGCGATCCTGCTGCCGAGTTTCCGGCCGTTGTCGCATCCGGTGCTGGGCGTCACCATCAACGGCCCGGTGATCGCCTACTATCTCACCTTCGTCGTGGCCCTATTGCTGTTTCTGCTCATGCTGCGCATCGTCAACTCGCCGTTCGGCCGGGTGCTGCAGGCCATTCGCGAAAACGAGTTTCGCGTCGAGGCGATGGGTTACCAGGTGGTCGCTTACCGCACCATGATCTCCGCTTTGTCGGCGGTCATGGCGGCGCTGGCCGGCGCATTGATGGCCCTGGTGTTGGGTTACAATGGGCCGGATACCACGCTGTCGTTCTCGCTGATGATCGACATATTGCTGATGATCGTCATCGGCGGAATGGGCACCATGTATGGCGCGATCGTCGGCGCGGTCCTGGTGGTCCTGGCCGAGTACTACCTGCAGAATATTCTCGGCGGCATGAACCGCGCCATTGACGGCACGCCGTTCCTCTCGGCGTTATTTCATCCGGACCGCTGGCTGTTGTGGCTCGGCGTTCTGTTCGTGCTGATCGTCACGTTCTTCCCGCAAGGACTTTTCGGATGGCTCCGGCAACGCCGCTAGCGAGAGCGCGCCGCGGCAGCCTTGCTCAAAGCCCGCGGGGCGTTGATCTACCGCAACACAAACCCTTGCCGCCCAGCGTATCAGAGACACGGTGAGGTCGCGGCAACGCCACCGCAATTGTGGAGCCGTTTCGTGGCCCGCATCGCCCAGATTGTCTCGACCGCGCGCTATTTGCCTGAGCGCGCCGTCACCAATGCCGAGCTGACTGAGCGTTTCACGGCGTTGGGCTTCCCCACCGTCATCGGCAAGTTCGAAGCGAGCACCGGCATCACCCAACGCTTCTATGTTCCGGACGACTGGGTGACCTCGGACCTCGCCCTGCCGGCGGCCAAAGAAGCGCTCAGGCGCGCCGGGCGAAAGCCCGAGGACGTCGACCTGATCATCGTCGGCACCGATTCGCCCGACTACATGACGCCAGACACCTCGGTGGTGCTGCAATATAAGATCGGGGCGAAGAACGCCGGCACCTTCGACGTCGGCTGCGCCTGCGCGTCGTTTCCGGCGTGTCTCGCCATCGCCTCCGGCCTGATCGCCGCCAATCCGGCGCTGAAGACGGTTCTGGTGATCGGCGTTTATCTGATGCATCGGCTCAGCGATCCGAACGATCCGATCTGCTTCTTCTACGGCGACGGAGCCGGTGCCGCCGTGCTGGAAGGCGGCAATATGCAAGGCTTCGTCGGCGCCGCGTTCCAGGCCGACGGCTCGTATGCGTCCAACTGGGGCATCTTCGCCGGGGGCACCTTCGAGCCGGCAAGCGTCGAGGCCGTCAAAGCCGGACGCACGCAGGTACGCCTGGTTCGCCCTTATCCGGCGGAGGTCAACGAGGAAGGCTGGCCGCGGCTGTTCAAGCGCCTCGCCGGCGAAAACGGCTTCACCGCCGCCGACGTCGATCAATTGATCCTCACCCAAGTGCGCAAGCCGTCGATCGCGATCGTGGCCGAGCGCTGCGGCGTGCCGCTGGAGAAATGCCACACCATCATGGAGAAGTACGGCTACACCGGTTCGGCCTGCATCGCGATGGCGCTCGACGACGCCATCGAGCTCGGCAAGATCAAACGCGGCGATCTCGTCGTCATGATCGGTTCGGGAGTAGGCTACAACATGGCGGCGACGGCGATACGCATGACGGTTTGAGCCGCCGCCCAAAGCCCGGGCAAACCCTGGAGGATCACGTCATGCCGGACGGGCGCAATTTCACCCAGAGCAAGCAAATCAGCGTCGAACAGGCGCTGGCAAAGATCAAATCCAACGACAGCATCATATCCGCCCTTGCGGCCGCCGAACCCAGCGCGCTACTCGGGGAGCTTCACACCATCGCCGCGCGGGTCGAGAACGTCACGGTCGCCACCTGCCTGCCGATGAAGCCCTATGCGTATTTCAGCGATCCCGCGATGCGCGGCCATTTCGTGCACGATGCCTGGTTCTTCACGCCGGTGGTGCGCAAGGCGCACGAGCAAGCCGGCACGACGTCCTACGTGCCCAACCATCTGCATCGTGCCGGCCTCGACCGGCTGGTTTATCAGAAGCCGACGGTTTTCGTCGGCACTTGCTCGCCGCCGGATCGCTTTGGCTATGTCTCGCTCTCGCTCTCCGTCACCTACGAACGTGAGTTGATGGAGGCGGCCGACCTGGTGATGCTGGAAATCAATGAAAACCTGCCGCGCACCTACGGCGACACCATCGTCCACATGGACGATGTGGATTTCGTCATTGACAACAGCTGTGCGGTGCCCGAATTGCCCATCGTACCCAGCGAAGAAAAGGATCTGTTGATCGGCGGCCATATTGCCGAGCGGATCGAGGACGGCTCCACGCTGCAGATCGGCATCGGCGGCATCCCCAACGCGGTGACGTCGATGCTGCTGAACAAGCGCGACCTCGGCATCCATACCGAGATGTTCACCGACGGCATGATCGACCTGTACGAAGCCGGATGCATCGGCAAGACGCCGCACAGTTTCGGCAACCAAGTGCTGACCGGTAAGATGGTCGGGGCTTTCGCTCTCGGCTCGAAGCGGCTGTACGATTTCCTCCACCGCAACCCAGCGGTGGCGCTGATGCGGGGCTCATGGGTGAACAATCCCTACGTCATCGCCCGCAACAAGAAGCAGATATCGATCAATACCGCGCTGGAAGTCGATCTCACCGGGCAAGTCTGTTCGGAGACGATCGGGCCCAGACAGTTCAGCGGCACCGGCGGCCAAGCGGATACCGCGATCGGCTCGCAGATGTCGGAGGGCGGCAAATCCTTCATCGCGCTCAGCGCCACGGCGACGGTGAAACAACAGGACGGCACCGGCAAAATGATTTCGAAGATCACGCCCACTCTGACGCCCGGCGCCGCGGTTACGCTGCACCGCGCCGATGTCGACTACGTGGTGACGGAATTCGGCGCGGTTAGACTCAAAGGAGCGCCGGTGCGTCAACGTGTGAAGCGGCTCATCTCGATTGCGCATCCGGATTTTCGCGCCTGGCTGCAGGACGAAGCGGGCCGCTTGCAGCTCAGCGACTGAACGGCCCTGTGGGGCCATCCGCGGCCGGCTCAGCGGGCGATCGGCGGGGCGACTCCCTACGCCAGGGCTGTTGGTAACTGCCCCGTTAACATCGCCGTTGGCTGCGATTTCGATCGATTTTTTCTAAGCAGGTCGCGATCTCCCTGCCGAAAGCGGTCTGCGGTGACCTGCCTCATCAATCCTTGTGACAAAATTGCAACTCCCCGCCAGAATCGCCGCTTATACGGGGCTATAACGTGTCAAACTCGTGTGCAGCCGGGAAATCTAATGCTAGTTTGCGGTGGCTACGGCAGGGCTCGCACTTCGGCGAGTCGGGTTGGAAGCGTTCGGAGCGCCCGGATCCAGGGACTTGGGCCGGGTTCAAATCCAGGGGGAACCCAAATGTCTAGAATCCGATCTTCTCTTACTCTTCTTGTTGGTTGCGTATGGGCGCTCGGCCTAGGGGGAACAGCGGCACTTGCGGCCGATATGGCTATGCCGGTCAAGGCGCCGCCGCCACCGCCTCCGCCGCCGTCCTGGTGGAGTGGCTTCATCGAGTTGGACGGTGAAAGCTTTCTGATCAACCCGAGCGGCCAAGCACTGATTAACAGCGGTGCTGCGACCCTCGTCGCCGGCTTGAACTTGACGCTTTACAAGGACAAGACCGGCTTTATCAACAACGTCACTGTCGGCGGCCTCCTCGCCACGGATTGGAGCAGCTCGGGCTTCCAGTCGGGCAGCTACTGGAACAACGTCAACGCGGCGGGAGTCAGTGCGGGCAATAGTACAAACGGCGGCCTCTTTGATACCGTCTTTGCGGCCAGCGTGGCTGTGACGTTTGGACAGTACTGGACCTTGTCGAACGAGTTCTTCAACGTCTATTCCAATGACGTTGCGGATACTGCCGGCAAGTGCGGTATGACCGTCTGTTCGGGATTTCCGGGCTTTGCGTTTGATCAGGTCAAGCTGTCTCTCAATGACTCCTTCACGGGCTGGCCCATCACCTTCAATCCCTACGTTGTGTTCTACTACGAATTCAATAGCTTGGGCAGCGTAGGCGGTGGCCAGGTTTCGGCAGCGTGCTTCTCCTGCCAAGTCAACAACTACGAGTTCTTCATCGGCATGGTGCCGACGGTCGACTTGTCGAAGTACTGGGGAATCCCGGTGACCGTGAAGGCGCCGACCTACGTCACGGTCGGACCGGCATCATTCTGGAACGGCAACCCGGATGGGATTGGCTTAGCTTCCAGCGGCGAAGTTGGCGTATTCACGACCGGCCTCACCTTCACCATGCCGCTGTCGTGGATGCCTGCGCAATACGGCCATTGGTACGCCAAGGCGGGCTTCCAGTGGTATGATATCATCAACACCTCTCTACAGGCGTCCAACGCCGTCAGCCTTGGTACCAGCTGCACGTCCAGCTCGTGCCTCAGCAGCATCTTTGTTGGGTTCGGCGGCGTCGGGGTGGCCTTCTGATCGGTTAAGATCAACACGCCTTGGCACGACGACGCTGAGTTGATAAAGAGAAGAGCGCGGGTCCACCAGGACCCGCGCTATTTCTTTGCGCCTGGTAGTCATGCTAGACTCCAAGACGCGTGAATATGGGCAGTGCAAGGGAGCATCGATGAGAACTGTGGTGATGACCGTGGTAGCCCTAGCCTGGCTGGCGATGCCGGCTCAAGCCCAGGAGAGCGTCAATCCTGGCTCGCTCCCCGGCCACAGCCTCCCCGGCATGGGCAAGCCTCCTAAAGAGGAGGAACATCACACGCTGAAGGCCGACGACAAGGCGTACAAATCGGCACTCGACGGGATCCAGCCCAAGCAAACTTTCGATCCTTGGGGCAATTTGCGTGAGAAGCCGAAGGCGAGTAATTCACGGTAGTTCGCTCTTTCATCGTTCCGCGATTCGACAGGCCTGCTCCCGCCAGCAATGCGCCATGCTTGGCGCGGGCGTGCCTTTGTACGGCGTCTTGCCGCTATTGGGATGTCCCTAAGAAACGCTTCTTAGCAAAGGCCTTGCCCGAACCTGACTTGAAGTATCGTTCAAGCCTTCGTGCGGTCGCTTCCTCGTTCACAGCAACGTACGACCTCAACGTCGCCGGGAGATATTGCCTGGTGGAAACACTTGCCCATTCTGATGAGAATTGAATCGACGGCGAAGATCATCCGTCGAGCCGACATAAACGTCGCCGTTTCTCAGTTCGAGGAAATAAACATACCACACGTGGCACCGTCTCCCTGCGCTCCTGCGGAGCTTCGGGAGACACCCTTCGCCCGGCTTCTAGTGGCGCGCCACCCGTAGCCCGATCGGCGAAGGGTGGCGGAGAGGAAGGGATTCGAACCCTTGATACGGCTTTAGACCGTATAACGGTTTAGCAAACCGCCGCCTTCAGCCACTCGGCCACCTCTCCGGTCCGCCGCTATGACTAAGCGCTACGCTGCCGGCAGGCAAGGGTTCGGCGCCGCCAAGCTCGGCCGCGCCTAGCAGGCCTCAGGCCGCCATGGCCGGCGCGGCCGCTACAGAGGTTCCCCGCAGCCAATCGCGCGCGGCGCGCTGCGCGGCGGCAATCTCGCCATCCGACATCTGATCGGCGAGTTCTCGCCGCAGCCGGATCGCGTCGCCGTTGCCCTTCATCGCCGCGAGATTGAACCATTTGTGCGCGGAGACGAGGTCCACCGGCACATCGCGGCCGACCGAATACATCATGCCGAGCTCGAACAGCATGTCGCCGGCGGCGGGCCCTTCGCCGAGCGGCGCCGCGCTGCTGTCGAGAATTTCAAAGCGAGCCATCATCCACTCCCCTGTCTACGACTTGTCCCTGTTCGCCGGCTCTTCTTTCCCGAGGCCGACACGGCGATAATCCTCAGAACATTTGAACGGTGGTTTAATTAAAGCGATGAATCAAAGCTGAACTGCCGGTCAGGCGGTTGCACGAGGCCGGCAACGCGGCGTTAAGCAAGCCGGCTCGGCGATGCCGGCGCTGCCGCGGCCCGGCGAACGGCAGTCTTGGCGGCAACAAAGCTTGCAATGCGTTTTTCCTTGGCTATCTTTTCAACCTCGCGATCGTGCGGGACACCGGAGGGAGGCCATGAAAATCTTTCGCACAGCGGCAGCCGTGGTCGCTGCGGCGATCGGTCTCGCGCTGATGGCGATCGCGCCGGCGCTCGCTGCGGACCCGTTCGGCACGTGGTTGACGGAAGATAAGAAGGGTAAGATCCACATCGTCAATTGCGGCGGGGCGCTCTGCGGCAATCTGGTCTGGATCCAGGAACCGCTGGATCCCGACACCAACAAGCCGAAGCTCGACAAGCATAACGTCGATGCGAGCAAGCAAGGACGCCCGCTGCTCGGCATTCCCATCGTGCTCAATATGAAACCGAGTGGCACGCCGGAAAAATGGGACGGACAGGTTTACAACGCCGAAGACGGCAATACCTATTCGGGCTCGTTCACCATGACCGGCGCCAATTCCGCGGTGCTCAAGGGCTGCATCATGGGCGGGTTGCTCTGCAAGGGACAGACCTGGACGCGGACGAACTGACGCCGGGACGGCCTCATTCAGCCGTCGTCATCTCGCGCGCTGGCCGAATAACACCGCGCGCACCGTGGGATCGCGCATGTCGACCGCGGCGGCCGCCTCGACGCGGATGGCAAAGGCGCGCTTCACCGCCGGCCGCGCCCGGATCGTTTCAAACCAGCGCTGCAGATTTGGAAAAAGCGCGAGGTCCTGACCCATCCGCTCGGCGAGCCTGACCCAACCGACGCAGGCCATGTCGGCAATGGAATAGCGGCCGGCCAAAAACTGGCGCCCGGCAAGCCGCGTGTTCATGACGCCGAACAGGCGATTGACCTCGTCGGTGTAGCGGGTGATGGCGTAGGCGACCGCTTCCGGCGCGTAACGGCGGAAGTGATTGGCCTGGCCGGCCATCGGGCCGAGCCCGCCGACCTGCCAGAACAGCCACTCCTCGACGGCGACGCGCGCGCGCTCCTCGCGCGGATAAAACTTGCCGGTCTTGCGGCCGAGATATTGCAGGATGGCGCCGGACTCGAAGACCGAGATCGGCCGCCCGCCCGGGCCGGCGGGATCGACGATCGCCGGAATGCGGTTGTTCGGCGAGATGGTCAGAAAGTGCAGCGTGAACTGCTCGCCTTTGGAAATGTCGATGGGACGTACGATATAGGGCAGGCCGCACTCTTCGAGCATGATCGAGATCTTCCAGCCGTTCGGCGTCGGCCAGTAATAGAGCTCGATCGGCTCGACGCGGCGCGCCGTCCGTCGCTTTGCCGCAGGCGCGGGCTTCGCCTTCGATGTCCTCGGCGCGCGCGTCATGACAAGCCCTCTCAGCGTCACCGGTCCAGCGCCAAGGCATCGGCCACCTGCGACAGGCCCAGCGCCGGAGACCCGAGCGATGCATCTTAGCCAGTATCTGGGTTAAAAGTTGCCCGGCCCGACCCTGCGACGGAACGGACCGTCAAAAAAGAACGGCGCCACGGTTGCGTACCGTCGCGCCGCTAAAATTGTCGGAAAGAACACACCGACACACCGAGGGCGTCGGCGAGATACCAGAAGCTAGAATCCGCGGACAATCTGCCGCGGTGAGGTTTGGATCGCCCGCCCCTCCTCTTCACCACCGTGCTCTATGAACGATTGTGAAGCTCTAACCTCCGTCCCGCCGACGCCCTCCGTCGTCCACCTGAGCCGGCCCGTCTCGGGCGATCGTCGATCTTCCCGCGACGAAAGCCGGCCCGTGTGACGCGATCTTCGAATCATGTGATGCCGAAGACCGATCGCGGCATTGACTACTTCTTCTTCCGGCGCTTCGTCGTCTTCTTCGCCGTCTTCTTTGCCGCTGCCTTTGTCTTTCGCTTCTTCGCCATTGCTGCCCTCCTAGCCTGAGTGGATGGCGACATCGGTGCAGTGCAGTCGCGAATCGAGCTGCACTACCATCCGATTACTACAGCAGGAAAAAAATAACAGTGACTCCGCTTAATATTGTGTGTAACTGCCGCGCCCCGCGGCCAACCGCATCGCCGCCGCGATCGTCGGCGAAACGCACGGACGAAAAATTTTTCGCCGGCACGATCGCCGACGAGAAATTCAAGACGATACAGAAGTGCCGATGAAACGCTGGTTTCTGCCACATCGCATTTTGCGGCATCGCGTGGAGAGCGCGCGCACCGCTCGCCGTTCGTGCGCGTTTTCGTAGGCACGATGGCAGTCGGCATCGGCGGATTCACCATGGCAAAAAAATTATGCACCGAACGCCTCCGCGGGCGTGTCAACGGCCCCACCGCGGCGCAAAACGCGCGAATCAGTGCCAACCGATTCGCGCGCGCAGCACGTTTCCCGGCTGCATGAGGTGCCTCGCGGCGGCAGCGCGAGAGAGATTCTCGCTTCCGTTTCGGCTTGCGATGAGAGTGCGCGGCGTCTGTGCCGTGCGTGCGGCGCGCCGCACAACGTGCGCTCAGACCCCGATCCGCTTCTTCAGGAGATAGTTGACGGCCTGCGGATTGGCCTTGCCGCCCGACGCTTTCATCACCTGACCGACGAACCAGCCGACCGCCTTCGGGTTGGTCTTGGCGTCGGCGACCTTGTCGGGGTTCCGGGCAAGGATGTCGTCGACGAGCTTCTCGATCGCCGAGAGGTCGGTCAGCTGCTTCAGCCCGCGCGCCTCGACGATTGCGTGCGGGTCGCCGCCCTCGGTCCAGACGATCTCGAACACATCCTTGGCGATTTTCCCGGAGATCGTGTTCCCGGCGAGGAGGTCGAGGATGGCGCCGAGCTGCGCCGCCGAGACCGGCGAAGCGGTGATGGCCTTGCCTTCCTTATTAAGCCGCCCCGCGAGCTCGTTGATGACCCAATTGGCGGCAAGTTTCGGGTCGCGCTTCGTGCCGCCGCCCGTTTCGCCGCCATCGACGACAGCTTCGAAGAATCCGGCGGTCTCGCGCTCGGCAACCAGCACGCCGGAATCGTATCCGGACAGCGCATACGCGCGCACAAAGCGCGCCTTCTTATCGTCCGGCAGTTCCGGGAGGCCATTGCGCAGATCGTCCACCAGCGACGGCGACAGCTCGAGCGGCAACAGGTCCGGATCGGGGAAATACCGGTAGTCGTGCGCCTCTTCCTTGGAGCGCATCGAGCGAGTCTCGCCCTGGTCGGGATCGAACAGCCGCGTCTCCTGGTCGATGGTGCCGCCGTCCTCGATGATCGCGATCTGGCGCCGCGCCTCGTGCTCGATCGCCTGCCCGATGAAACGGATCGAATTGAGGTTCTTGATCTCGCACCGCGTGCCCAGCGGCGCGCCGGGCTTGCGCACCGAGACGTTGACGTCGGCGCGAAGGTTGCCCTTCTCCATGTCGCCGTCGCAGGTGCCGAGGTAACGCAGGATGGTGCGCAGCTTGCCGACGAATGCCTTGGCTTCGTCTGCGGAGCGTAGATCGGGCTTGGTGACGATTTCCATCAACGCCACGCCGGAGCGATTGAGGTCGACAAACGACATCGAGGCGTGCTGGTCGTGCAGCAGCTTGCCGGCATCCTGCTCGAGGTGAAGCCGCTCGATGCCGATCCGCGCCGTCTCGCCGTCCGGCATGTCGACCACAACCTCGCCTTCGCCAACGATCGGCGATTTGTATTGGCTGATCTGGTAGCCCTGCGGCAGATCCGGATAGAAGTAGTTTTTGCGGTCGAATACAGATTTGAGGTTGATCTTGGCCTTCAGCCCGAGCCCGGTGCGCACCGCCTGGCGCACGCATTCCTCGTTGATCACCGGCAGCATGCCGGGCATGGCGGCATCAATGAGCGACACATGCGCGTTCGGCTCGCCGCCGAATGCGGTCGATGCGCCGGAGAACAACTTGGCCTTGGAGGTCACCTGGGCATGAACTTCCATGCCGATGACCACCTTCCAGTGGCCGGTTGCGCCCTTGATCAGCTTCGATTTCGGTACCGGTGCGTCCATTGTGGCTTCGCGGTGCGTCCGTTACGGTTCCGGTACGCGCTTCCTGAGCCCGCGGCAAGCGCCGCGGTTCGAACCGGCCGTCCAGTCAACCCTCTCGCCGCTCAGCGCTTGCCGCCGTGCCGTTCGATGAACGTGGCGAAGGCGGCGAGCTGCTGGCGAATAAATCCAATCGTCTGCTGATCGGTGATTTCCCCGGTCTTGGCGTCGATCCGTTGCGAGCAATTGCCGATGAAAATTTCCGGCCTACCGAAGGTCAGGGCGTCGAGAAAGAGCATCGTCCGGCGCAAATCGTATTGCATGCGGCCGCCGCCGAGCGGCCCGCCCGTGGCGGACTGGATGGCGACCGGCTTGCCGGCGAATGGCTGATTGGGCACCCGCGATACCCAGTCGATCGCATTCTTCAAGCCGCCGGGAATTGAGAAGTTGTATTCCGGGGTGTTGAAGATGACGCCGTCGGCGGCGCGAATAGCGTCGGAGAGCTTTTGCACCGCCGGAGGGATGCCTCCGGAACCCTCAAGGTCGGCGTTGTAGAGCGGAAATTCGGAGAACGGCGGCGCTTCCTTGATGCGCATGCCGGCCGTCGCCAGCCCGGGAAGCGCATTCATGACCATCCGGTTGTAAGAGCCTTTGCGCAGGCTGCCGCAAATACTGATGACGTCGAATGTCTTGTCGGCCATTGGGGTCCTCTTCGGTCAATCACAACGAGGTAACGTTTGGATTTCAACCCGGTCCAAGCATCGTCGCATTATCCGCCAAACGGCTCCGCCTCGCTACGTGTTCGGCGAATTGAGGAGCGCCGGCGCGACGATGTCCTTCCAGCTTCGCGGCGGCGCTTTGAGTTCACCGTGCCGTCCCATGAAATCGGCGAATGCCTGCACGCCGTGAACCGCGCTGCCGAACTCGTCCTTGATGTCAGCGAGCACCGCCGCGACAGCAGCGACGTCAAGGGTCTTCGAGGGCTCGTGCGCCAGATAGATTTCGGCGGCGCGGCGCGGATTGTCGCGGATGATATGGGCGGCTTCGTCCATGGCCGCGACGACCGCTTGCGACGTTTGCGGATGCGCCGCCACATAACCTCGGCTGGCCCCCATGATCAGAAACGAGGCTTTGCCACCGATCACGTCGGCGGAACTCAGCACTTTGTGAACACGCCCGTCGGCAAGTGCGATCTGCGTATAGGGCGCGGAAGAGAAATAGCCCGCTACCCGATCCGTGCCCGCAACCAGCGCAGCGACCGCGTCCGGGTGTGACAGGATGACGATCTGGCTCCGCAGCCGGTCGTATTGACCGAAAATCTTTTCCGACTGCATTTGCAACAGATACATCTGCGGCGAGGAGGACGTCGGCACGGCGATGCGGTCGGCCGGCTTGAAATCCGCGATCGTCCGCACGTTCGGTTGATTGGTCAGAAGCACCGGGGGCAGCGTGGTGATACCGGACACGGCAACAATCTGCCGCGGCGTCGCACTCGTCTTCTCCCACGCCACGAGCAACGGCGCGGTTCCGAACGGCCCCATGTCGATGGTGCCGGCGCCGATCGCGTCTTGCAGCGGGCCCGCGCCGAAGAACCGCTGATAGCTCGGCTTCAGGTCAAGATGAACCGCCTTGCCGTACTTCTCGATCAGCTTGAGGTCCTCACACAGATAGACGGGCAGGAACGCAAGCCCGAAGCCGATACCGATCCGCACCGGCTCCTGTGCCGACGCCGGCACCAGCGTGGCGGACAGCGCAAGAGCCGCGATTAGGCTGCGCAGCACGTTCCTCAAATGCGGCACGACCAAACCTTCCGGCCGGCGTTCAGCCGGCCTTCTCGTCGGCAATCGGATTGCGCAGCACGCCGATGCCCTGGATTTCGACCTCGCAAACGTCGCCGTTTTTCATCCATACCGGCGGCTGGCGGGCGAAGCCGACGCCTGACGGCGTACCGGTGAAGATGATGTCGCCGGGCTCCAGCGTCATACCCTGGGTGATGTAAACCAGCATCTCGACAATCGGGAACATCATGTTGTCGGTTTTGTCCGATTGCATCACCCGGCCGTTTAACCGGCTCTCGATCTTCAATCCCTTGCCGCCCGGCGGCAGCTCGTCGGCGCTGACGAGCCAGGGCCCGAAGCCGCCGGTGCGGTCGAAATTCTTGCCCATGTCCCATTGCGTGGTTTTGCGCTGGAACTCGCGCACCGAGCCCTCATTGCCGCACGAATAGCCGGCGACGCACGAGAGCGCATCGGCCGCGGTCAAATGCTTGGCCCGCCGGCCGACGATCAGGATCATTTCCGCTTCGTAATCGAGGGTCTCGGTCACTTGCGGGCGGATGATCGGCTGGCCGTGCGGCACCAGCGAGGTCAGGCTGCGCATAAAAATGGTCGGAAACTTTGGAATGTTATCGCGCTGCGCACCTTCCTTGACGTGCTCGAGATAATTCAACCCGAGACAGATGATCTTACCCGGCCGGCCAATGGGCAGCCGGTAGCTCAAGCCCGCGAGCGGCCGGCGCGCGGCGGCCGCCGCCCGCTTGGCGATATCGGCAAGCGGCTTGATATCGCCGTCATTACGCTTGAGCCATTCGCCGAGATCGGTGGGAACCGCACTATCCACGGCATGGAGATCGACCACGGTATCGCCGTCCACGACGCCGAGTCGCGGTCCCCCCTGCCCTTCGAATGCAATGATTTTCATGTTTTTCCTTTCTTGGCCGATCTCGGTCGCTCCGCCGGGTGGCGACTATAACGGGCCGTGCCGGGGCCATCTACCGGCGCGCTCTTCACGCTGCTGCTACAAGGAAATGCTCCTTGAACCGTTCGCGCGCGGCTATCGCAGCGCCAAGATCGAAGCCGTTGACGACGGCGAGGCGAAAGCCGCCGGGGGGCATGGAGTGGCGTTCCGGCGCCCAATCCTCATGAAAGGTGATTTGGACACTTGTGACACGGGGCATGCATTTGACCGACTCGACAAGCGCCGCCGGCGGATGGCGGTAGCGCACGCCGTTCGGGCCAAACAGCACGACGCTGTAACCTTCGCGCCGATCGGCATCGGCGAAGTTCCAGGCACCGTTCTCGTACAGCGCGACGATCGCCTCGACCCAGCCGGCGCCGTAGAGATCCGGCCACTGATCGGTGAAGCGTAGATGCGCCTCGATGATCGTGCCGCCGATGGTTTCGACGTTGAGCATGCCGGTATAGCCGGCAAGGTGGCGATGCACCCAGGCGCCGCAGTAGCTCTCGATGTCCGCATCGGGCGCGGCATGAACCGTCCAGTAATCGAACGTGCCCTCGCCCGCCGGTTTGCCGGTAACGTGCCGCCACCAGCGCGGCGCGCCGTCGACGACGGCGATGTCGGAGGAGACGTGGCGGCCGTCGAGCAAGGTCATCCAGAAATGACCCGGCGCGTAGTGCTGATCGTAGTCGGCTTGCGAATAAAGAACGCGGCTGCCGATGCCCATGCCTTTGAGATTGACAATCGGCTTGGAGAAGACCGGGAAGCGCGGCGGCGCCGTGCCGTGAGGGCCAGCCTCGAGGCCCTGGCTCAGCGCCAACGCCAGCTTGTCATAGACCCAGCGATGCGCCGGATGCCATTGCCAAGCGTCGGCGTCCTCGGTCGTGATGTTCGCGGCGGTTTCTACATGCGCGAAATATTGCAGGCGCCAGGGATCGGCTTCCCAGATCGGCATGAATCAGACAACGGAGGACGGAGGACGGAGGACGGAGGACGGAGGACGGAGGACGGAGGACGGAGGACGGAGGACGGAAGGAATAGCGGCAAATCTGTCCTCCGTCATCTGTCCTCTGTCATGCGTAAGGCGTGGACGCTGAACAGCCCGTCCGTCCACGCCGCAAGCGGCGACCAGTCGCTGCCATGCGCCATGGCCTGGAACGAGTCGACCGAATATTTGTAGCTGTTCTCGGTGTGGATCGTTTCGCCGGCGCGGAATTCGATCGTCACGTTGCCAATTCTCACCTGCTGCCGTTTGGTGCTGGCAAGATGCATTTCGATGCGGTTGCATTTGGCATTGTAGAAGGCATGGTGTTCGAACGCGGCGAGATCGAAGTTGGCGCCGAGCTCGCGATTGATGCGGGCAAGCAGATTGAGATTGAACTTCGCGGTGACGCCCTCGGCATCGTTATAAGCGCGATAGAGAATGTCGGGCGCCTTGACCAAGTCGACTCCGACCACGAGAACCGACCCGGCACCCAGGATCCGCGCGGCGCGGCGCAAAAAAGCCGCCGCCTCACGCGGCTCGAAATTGCCGACGGTCGATCCGGGAAAAAACCCGGCGCGCGGCATCGACGCAACCTCGACCGGCGGCTCGGTCATCGTGGTGAAATCCGCCACCACCGGATAGATCGCAAGATGCGGAAAATCGCGGCGCACTTGGGCGGCGTCCTGCTGCAGGAAGTCTCCGGAAATATCGACCGGGACGTAGGCCGCGACGCTCGCCGCCGCGTGCAGCAGAATGCGCGCTTTCCGGCTCGACCCGCTGCCGAATTCGATCAAAGCGCAAGCGGGCGGAAACAGCGAGGCCATGGCCGGCGCGTGCTTCGACAGAAGAGCAAGCTCGCTGCGGGTCGGGTAATATTCCGGCAGCCGGGTAATTCGGTCGAACAGGTCGGAGCCGGCCAAATCGTAAAAATATTTGGGCGGCAGATGCTTGGGCTTGGCGGTGAGACCGGCGATGACCTCGGCGGCGAACGAATTCTCCGTCTCGATCGGCCCTGGCGCGCGAAATGCGGTTTGGATATTCATTTGACGCTCAGCGTTCGAACTCGGCCAGACGCAATCCGCTGAACTGCCAGCGCGCCGATGGATAAAAGAAATTGCGATAGGTTTGCCGCGAGTGACCGGCCGGCGTCGCCAGCGACGAGCCGCGCAGCACCATCTGGTTGACCATGAACTTTCCGTTGTATTCCCCGAGCGCACCGGGCTCGGCCCGATAACCGGGATAAGGCGCGTAGGCGCTGCGCGTCCATTGCCAGACCGTGCCGAAGGCGTCGTCGAGCGCGCCGCTTTTCGCTGCAACCTCCCATTCGGCCTCGCTCGGCAGGTGCTTGCCGGCCCAGCGGGCGAACGCGTCGGCTTCGTAATAGCTGATGTGGCACACCGGTAATGCCGGATCGACCGGGCGCAGCCCGCCGAGCGTCATCGCGAACCAAGCGCCGTCGATATGACGCCAATAGCCCGGCGCGCTCCAGCCTTGCGCCTGCGCCTCCGTCCATCCGTCCGACAGCCAAAGACTCGGCGTCGCATAGCCGCCGTCGGCCATGAATTCGAGCCACTCGCCGTTGCTTACCAACGCCCGCGCCACGCAGACCGGCTGCAGCAAGACTTGATGCGCCGGCCGTTCATTGTCGAAGGAGAACCCTTGGCCTTCGTGGCCGATCACATGAATGCCGGCGATCAGGCCGTTGCCGCCGGGCGCGGTGTCGGCTGTGGTCCCCGCACTCTCGCTTTGCGGCCAACGCCAATGGGCATCGTAGACCGGATTGGTCGCGTTTTGCGCAAACGCGTGCAGGATGTCGGTCAGCATCAGTTCCTGATGCTGCTGCTCGTGATTGAGCCCGATCTCGACGATCGGGATGACCGCTTCGATGTCCCGTGTGGATTCGATCAACGCCGCCACGGCGCCATCGACATGGGCGCGATAAGCTGTCGTCTCCGCGACACCGGGGCGCGTGATCAGACCGCGCTGCGGCCGCGCGTGCCGCGGACCCGCGGCCACGTAGTAGGAGTTGAACAGATACGCGAACCGCTCATCGAACGGACGATAGGCCGGGTCAAACGGCCGCAACAAAAATTGCTCAAAGAACCACGTGACGTGGGCGCGATGCCATTTCGTCGGACTGGCGTCGGGCATCGATTGAACGACCTGGTCCTCGGGACCAAGCGGCGACGCCCGGCGTTCGGTTTCGGCGCGCACCGCACGAAAGGCCTCGAGCCAATGCCGGCGCCAATCGCCGATCTGTGCCGCGAGCGCGGCATCTGCGGCGGTCGAATCGCGCAATCGAACCAACGGAGAAGCAGCGGGGCCTGGCATTGTTGGATCCGGAAAACCGGAGGGGCGAATAGTCAAAGTCAGTGGCTAGGAAGTAAATCAGCGCATCGTTGGATGGTTCCATACCCATTCAGCCGCCGTAAGGGCAATGCCGGGGCGGCTGTGCTAACGGGGATGTGATCGGACCGATATCGCTTTATGGTCGGCATCGGCACCGCGCCACGGCGACGAGAATGGAGAGTGGACGATGGCTGAAACGATGCTGCCGCGCGAACGCTGCGCTTATTCGGCCATCGTCGACCGGCCACCGCTCAAACTGCCGGGGCGGGCGCGCCTGGTCTTCTGGACCATCGTCAATCTCGAAGTCTGGGACATCCGCAAGCCGATGGCGCGCCAAGTGCTGCCGCCGCCCACGGGCCAAACGCAAATTCCCGACGTGCCGAACTGGAGCTGGCACGAATACGGCATGCGGGTCGGTGTCTGGCGCTTTTTCGATATGTTCATGCGCTCAAAGATCCGGCCAACGTTGGCGATCAACGCCCGCGTCTGCGAGGATTACGCCCGCGTCGCCGAGCAAGCGAAAGCCGAAGCTTGGGAGTTTATGGGCCATTCCTACGAGCAGGGACCGCTCCACGCCGAACCCGATCAACGGGACATGGTCGCGCGCTCGCTCGACATCATCGAACGCTTCTGCGGGAAACGGCCGCTTGGCTGGCTCGGACCCGGCCTCACCGAGACCCTCGAGACGCCGGAAATCCTCGCCGCCGCCGGGATCAAATATATCGGCGATTGGGTGTACGACGATGAGCCCACCGTGATCCGCACCACAGTCGGCCCGCTGCTGACGCTGCCTTATACCGTCGAACTCAACGACATTCCGATGATGATCATTCAGCATCACGAGAGCGATTATCTGCTGCGCCGCGCCATCGACCAGTTCGATCGGCTTTACGCCGAGGGCGAACTGCGGGCGAAAATCTTCACTCTCGCCATCCACCCCTACATCAGCGGCCAGCCGCACCGGATCAAATATCTGGAAGCGATCTATGATTACGCGCGCCGCTTCGACGGCGTCGTGTACTGGACCGGCGAGGAGATTCTGCACTGGTACCTGCAATCCGGCGCAGCGATATGAGAGAAAACGTGGCCACCCGCGACATCCGCGAACATCGCAAGCAGCAACAGGAACAGCGAAGGAAAAGCATCATGGGGAAACACGGAACGGCGGCTGCGGCATGGCTGCTCGCAAGCGTATTGGCAGCGAATGCCGCAGAGGCTGCACCGTGCCGTACCAGTGGAAGCTACGATGCCTGGCTGGCCGCCTTCGAACGCGAGGCCATGGCGCAAGGCATCTCCCAAGCCGCCATCGCCGCCGCTAGGCCACACCTCACCTACGACCAGCACATCGTCAATATCGATCGCGGCCAGCGCGTTTTCACCCAGACCTTTCTGGAATTCTCCGACCGCATGGCTGCCGCCTACCGCATCCAGCGCGGGGCGGCGCTGATCAAGGCCAACGCCGCGACGTTCGCGCGCATCGAGCAGCAATTCGGCGTGCCGGCGCCGGTCATCGTCTCGTTCTGGGCGCTGGAAAGCGATTTCGGCGCCAATATGGGCAATTACCATTCGCTCAGCGCCATCGCTTCGCTGGCCTACGATTGCCGCCGCAGCGACAAATTCCGCGCCCAGCTCCTGGATGCCCTCCGCCTCATCGAACGCGGCGATCTGACGCCGGAGGAGATGATCGGCTCCTGGGCGGGCGAGCTCGGCCAGACGCAGATGATGCCGTCGGAATACTACCAATACGGCGTCGATTACGACGGCGACGGCAAACGCAATCTCATTCGCAGCGTGCCCGACGTGCTGGCTTCGACGGCGAACTACTTGCATGGGCTCGGCTGGAAGCGCGGCGAGCCGTGGCTCACCGAGGTGCGCGTGCCGGAGAATCTGCCGTGGGATCAGGCCGATCTTTCGATCGCGCTGCCGCGCGCCAAATGGGCGGGCTGGGGCGTTACGCTCGCCGACGGCCGGCCGCTGCCGGCCGACAATCTACCGGCCTCGCTATTGTTGCCGATGGGCCGCTTCGGCCCCGCCTTCCTCGCCTATCAGAATTTCCAGGTCTATCTGCAGTGGAACAATTCGCTCGTCTATTCGACGACGGCGGCCTATCTCGCCACCCGCATCGCCGGTGCGCCGCCGCTACGCCGCGGCAATCCGCCGCCTGCGCTTGCTTTCAACGACGTCAAGGCACTGCAGAGCTTGTTGACGCGCGCCGGCTATGACGTGGGAACGGTCGATGGATTTTTGGGCCTGAAAACAAGGCAGGCGGTCAAAGCGATGCAGATGAAATATGGCCTGCCCGCAGATTCCTATCCGACGGCTGAACTGCTCGCACGCATGCGCGGCGGCGGATAGCGGCTTACGGACGCGCCGTTGATGCGAAATGCTTGACCGCGCACAGAGCGGTGGCGCAAGATACTGAAAATGCTGCACTTTCAGCTTATTCTAATTCCAAAGAAAGAGCGGTGGCCACGCGGGCGGCTCAGCGTCGATATCATAACGCCGCAACGGCCGGGTCGAATGTTACATTATAACGTCATTTTTGCCGGACAGTTTACCGGCATGCTAGGAACGGCTTGGGACACCGCGAGCGGGCAGAGAGGGTGAATACATTGCGCATGCAGAACAAGCGTCGCGTCGAGCGATCCCATTCAATCTGGACTTGCATGCGGAGGCTCCGCGCGCTCGCGATCCTCGCCGGCGCGCTGTTGCTCGTCGCTGCCTTCGCTCCGGCGGCCTTTGCTCAGAACAATACCGGCCCCGGCGGACAGGTCCCCGGACCGACCGCGGCTCCGCCCCCTGCACCTGCGCCCACCGCCACTCCGTCAGTGCCGATCGCCGCTCCGTCAGCGCCGGCGGCCGCTCCAGCCGCACCTGTTGCCGAACAATCGGTCGCCACCGCCGAGCTGCCGCAGGACCTTTCGCCATGGGGCATGTTTCTGCATGCCGATATCATCGTGAAGACGGTGATGATCGGGCTCGCCTTAGCGTCGTTAGCCACTTGGACGGTTTTTATCGCCAAGAGCCTCGAACTACACAGCGCGCGCAGGGCCGTGCGGCAGGGCCTGCGCATCCTCAACACTGCGGCGACGTTCGCCCAGGCGCACGAGCAGTTACGCAGCGGCACCAGCCCGATCACGCAACTGATACAGGCGGCCGGGAGCGAGATCCGATTCTCCGCCAATTCGCGCGGCGACGGGCTCAAGGAGCGCATTGCCTGGCAGCTCGAACGCCTCGAATTGAAGGCCAGTCGCAAAATCGCGCGCGGAACCGGCGTGCTCGCCACGATCGGCTCGACGGCGCCATTCATCGGGCTGTTCGGCACGGTGTGGGGCATCATGAACAGCTTCATCGGCATCTCCAACTCACACACGACCAATCTCGCGGTGGTGGCGCCCGGCATTGCTCAGGCGCTGCTGGCGACCGCGTTCGGCCTCGTCGCCGCGATCCCGGCGGTCATGATCTACAACGTGCTGGCGCGCCGGACGGCGCATTACCGCGCACTGCTTGGCGACGCCTCCGCGCAGGTGATGCGGCTGGTGAGCCGCGATCTCGACCGCGCCAAGCTGCCCAAGTCCGAAGCCATGTCGCAAGCCGCCGAGTAAAGCCATGGCGATGCGCCTCGATCACGGAACCGACGAACTCACCGAGGTCCACGATATCAACGTGGTGCCGTTCATCGATGTGATGCTGGTGCTGCTGATCACCTTCATGGTGGCGGCCCCGCTCGCGACCGTCGATGTACCGGTCAACCTGCCCTCCTCGAATGCCCAGCCTGAGCAGCGGCCGGACAAGCCGATCTACCTCACCGTGAAGGCGGACCTCAGCCTCGCCATCGGCGATGAGCCGATCGCGCGCGGCGCGCTCGCCGGCGCGCTTGACGCGGCGACCGGCGGCAACAAGGACGATCGCATCTTTCTGCGCGCCGACCGCACCGTGCCATACGGCGACGTCATGCAGGTGATGAACGATCTGCGCGCGGCGCGTTATCTCAAAGTTGCCTTGGTGGGCCTGGAAATGCGGGAAGCGAAATGACCGCCCTCTCGCCGTCATGGTTCGAGGACGAAAGCCCCCGCGACCTTTTTCGCTGGGGGGCGGCGGCGGCCGTCGTGCTCGGCATTCACGCCGGCGCCATCGCCTTCTACCTGTTTTGGCACCAGCCGGAGGAAGAAATCGGCGACGACGCCGTGGTCGTGACCGTGGAACTTGCTCCGATCGACTCGACGCCGGACGCAGAGCAGCGCGATGTCGCGCCCGCGCCCGAGACCATGATCGAATCAAGGGCCGTTCCCGAACCGCAAAAGGAGAAGCCGACCGAAGAGGTAAAGGTCGAGCAGCCGCCGGATGAGACGCCGGCGGTCATTCCCGAGCCGGTCGTCAAGCCGCCGGAGAAAGTCGAAGAGGCACGGCCGCCTGCCCCGGTCACCGCGCAACGGGTCAAGGGTGGGGCGCCGCGCATCGAGCCGTCATGGCAGTCGAGCCTGGTGCGGCAGCTACAGCGTTATAAGCGCTATCCAAGCGAGGCGCAGTCGCGCAGCGAGGAAGGCGTCGTGCTGTTGAGCTTCAGCCTCGACCGCACCGGCCACGTGCTCGCGCACCACATTGTCCGCAGCTCCGGCTTTGCCGATCTCGACAACGAGGTGATGGCGATGATCGAGCGGGCCGAGCCGCTGCCGGCCTTCCCGGCGAGCATGCCGGAGCCGCAACTCGATCTGACCGTGCCGATCCGCTTCTCGCTGCGCTGAAGCGAAAGACCGTCAGTCGCTTTTCCTCCTCCGCGCGCGGAGGAGTATCAATCGCACATCAGTCGTTATTGCCTAAGGAGCGCGGTCCGTAAGGATCGGGCGGTGTCGCGTTGTCGCCACCCTGGAAGCCGAACGGCACGCCGCGAAGGCCGCCGACGTACCCCTGCCCCGCGCCGAACTGCACTGTCGGACCATTCTCGCCGAACGGCTGCGCGCTTTGGCCGAAGTTCTTGACCTGGTCGTCCGGATCGGCAAACCTCGAATTACCGTCCGGATTGGCGCTCAGGTTTTCCATGGTGAATGCTCGCGCTGAGGGACTCGTCAACGCTACGACCACAATCGCCAGCGCCGCCGCGAAACAAAGCTGCGTTGATCTCATCGTCATGATGACCTCGCCCTTCGCCCCCGCGAAGCAGACTTTAGGCTACGGCGGTAGGATACCCGGCGTCAACCTTTAGGTCCGCCATAAGGAGCGATCATGCGCAACAAGCCATGTCTCACATCGGCCGATGTGAAGAAAATGCTTGCCGCCTGCGAAGCCGAAGCCGGCAAGAACAACTGGGTGGTTGCGATCTCCATTGTCGACGATGGCGGTTTCCTGCTCGGCTTCACGCGCATGGACGGAGCCTCCCCGGTTACCGCCGAGGTGTCGCTAGGCAAGGCCCGCACCTCGGCACTGACCAGACGGCCGAGCAAAGTTTTCGAGGATCGCGTCAAGGAGCGCCCGGCCTTTGTCACGTTTCCCGCCGGCATTTTGATTCAGGGCGGCGTGCCGATCATGCACCAAAACGAATGCGTCGGTGCGATCGGCGTATCGGGCGTGCAATCGCACGAAGACGAGCAGATCGCGACAGCTGGTGTAAGCGTACTCGACTAAGAACGTCGCGGCTGTCCGCGCGAGAGCGAGGTGGCGCGTGAGGCACGCGGGCGGAAGTCAATAGAACCAAGCGGCGGAACAGCGCCGCCGCGGTTGGGTTGAAGGGCCATGAAGATCGGTATCGTCGGAACGGGCGCGGTCGGCTGTGCGTGTGCGTTAGCTGCGGTCACCCGCGGCAGCGCCCGGCAGATCGTGCTGGTGAACCGCACGCGCAAGACGGCCGCTGCCGTTGCCACCGACATCCGTTACGGCACGCCGCTTGGCCCCAAGGTCGATATCGCCGACGGCGACTATGAGGACCTTTCCGGCTCCGGCCTCGTCATGATCACCGCCGGTGTCAACGAGAAGACCGGCGGCGCCACCGACCGCAACGATCCGCTGGGCCGGCTGCGGCTCCTCGACAAGAATGCCGTGATCTACCGCGACATCGTCCCGCGTATCGTCAGCGCCGCCCCCGATGCGGTGCTGCTTGTCGTCACCGATCCGCCCGACCCGCTCGCCGATGTAGCCCGCGAAGTCGCACCGCAGACCCGCGTCATCAGTACCGGCACGTTCCTCGACAGCCTTCGCTTTCGCGTCCATCTCGGTCGGCATTTTGGTATCGATCCCGTCCATGTCGATGCGCAAGTCATCGGCGACCACGGCACCTCCCAGGTGTTCCTGTGGTCATCCGCTTGTATCGGCGGCGTGCCCGTTGCGTCGCTTCTGAAACAGCGGGGCGAGGCGCTCAAGGATGTGCGCGAGCAGCTCGAAAAGGATGTCCGCTTCGCCAACATCACCATTATCGAAGGCCACGATGCCAGCCAGTACGGCATCGGCATCGTTTCGGCGCGCATCGCCGAGATGGTGCTGCGCGACGAGCACGCCGTGATCCCGATCGGCAGTTTGCAGAAGGAATTCGGCGTCACGCTGTCGTTGCCGAGCGTGGTCGGACGCGAAGGCGTCGTTGCAGTCCTGCAGCCAGAGCTTTCCGATGAGGAACGCCAAGGCTTGCACAAGAGCGCCGGGACCCTCAAGGCCACGCTCGAGCACGTCAAGCAGGGCCGTCCTTAAAGCACGATCCGGAAAAGTGGCGCCGCTTTCCCGCCTTCGCGAAGCGCGCTTCGGCGGGCGAAGGAAGGTCCGAAAAGATCGCGCGCCAACAAAGTCGCGCTCAGCCGTCCAGCTCCTTGAAATAGCGGTAGATGCCCCACTGGCTGAACGCGATCCGCCGCTTCGAGGCCAGATAGGCTTTGACGCGCGGGCGCTTGGCAACGCGGTCGTGCAGCGCGACCACGCCGGGGATTTTCTTCTCGAAACGCTTCATGCGCTTGGGGAAGGCGTAGCGCAGTCCCTCGATGATCTGAAATAGCGAAAGGTCGACATAGCTGAGACGCCGGCCAACCAGATATTGACCGCCGTTCGTGTGCAGGACGCGCTCGAAATAGCCCAAGAATTTCGGCACGCGATAGCGCCAGAAATCCCTGGTGCGCCGCCGCGCCGACGGCCGCTGCTCCTCGAAATAGAGCCATCCGGATACCGGATGATGGGTGTCGTGAATCTCGACCACGAGATCGGCGATCGTGAGCTGTAATTGGTGCGTCCAGAGCCGTCCCGCCTCGTCGCGCGGCGCGAGTTTCAGGCGCGGCCCGAGATAGAGCAAAATATTCGCGGTCTGGGCGACGATGAGCTTGCCGGCTTTGAGAAACGGCGGCGCAAAGGGCGGACGCGCGATGCGCTTGCCGTCGAGGAGCTTCATCATCGCCGGCACGCCGCTTTTGCCGGGCCGGCGCGCCACGTCGACATAATCGGCGCCGGCCTCTTCGAGTGCCAGGCGGATAAATTCGCCGCGGCCCTGGATGGTCGGCCAGTAATAGAGTTCGTAGCGCAGGGGCCACCTCTTGTCTCGGGAGGCCTTCCGCGGCCGCTTACACCCGCATCGCACTCCAGATGCCGGCGCAGTATCCGTCGGCGCTTTTGCCACGCCAAGTCCCGCTGCCACGGCCGACCGTCAGTCGTCCGTGCGCGACGGCATAATTCGAGCCACTCGAGACCCTCACCCACGCGGCGCCGTTGGACCTGACGCGTCCATTGAAACTGATCGGACCGCCGCCGCTGTAATAGATAATTCCGTTCCAGATTTGCCCACTGAAGCGGTAGGCAGCGCTGCACGGTCCGGTTCTGGTCGTGATGACGATGCTCCATGCGCCGTCGTATTTGCTGGCGGCGCGCAGGTAAGTCGCCTGCGTCAATGCGGCGGCGGCGATCGTTGCAACAACCAGAATTGTTGCGGCACTATGGCGGATCATATGAGCCCCCGTAAGCTGTCGGTGCCAACGCATCCGGCAGATGCCCGAACGTCGTGGAAAGTGACTGCTCGAAATTCCATTTTGGGTAGCGGTGCGCACTGTCCCACGACACCCGATGGGTGTCCAGACCGAGGATTCTCGGAAATCGGAATGCCCTGCGGTTTCAATGCTTGCCTTAGCGACCGAGGTCGCCACCGTGGTAAGATAATGGAAATCGCCGCCGGATACGTTAGCAATCGCTGTCGGGCGCCGCAGGAAGGTCGTAGTCGGCTGCTATTGGACTATACTGCGGCTGGCTGAGCGAGAGCGGGCCGAGGGGATCGGGTATGGCGCGTATTGCCGGAAATCGCCTGTTGCGGCTTGTCTTGGTTGTCGGCTTGGCTATGGCGCTCGGCGCCTGCTCCAAATGCGACGTGCCGACCTGGCAACCGAACCGGACACCGGGATCTCCCGCCTCCTGCCACAGCGACACGCCGGTGCAGTAATTTCTTCCTGCCCCGCGAAGCGAGGACGATGGAAGCCCGTCAACCGGCGAGTGTTTCCTTCACGGCGGCGACGAGCTGCTTGAGCGTGAACGGCTTGGGCAGGAATGCGTACTGGCCGTGGTCGGGCAAGTGCTTTTGGAACGCGTCCTCGGCATAGCCGGAGACGAAGATGATTTTCAGGTCCGGGTTGCGGCTGCGCAATTCCCGCGCCAAGGTCGGGCCGTCCATCTCCGGCATGACCACGTCGGAAACCACGAGATCGATCTGCCCATCGAATTTCTCCAGCAGGTCGATCGCCTCGACGCCGTTGCCGGCCTCGAGCACCGTATAGCCGCGCGAGGCGAGCCCGCGCGCATTGAGCGCGCGCAATCCCTCCTCGTCTTCCACCAACAGGATGGTGCCTTGTCCGGTAAGATCGGCGCTTGCCGCGCGCTTGACTTGATCGGCTGCGGCGAGCGCGTCGATCACCGTGGAGACTTCCGCCTGGCCGGCGCGCTCGGCCGCGGCCTCCTCGGCGCTGGCAACGTGGCGCGGCAGGAAGATGCGGAAGGTGGTGCCCTCCCGCAGCACGGAATCGACGTAAATGAAGCCGCCGGTCTGCTTGATGATGCCGTAGACCGTGGAAAGGCCAAGACCGGTGCCTTTGCCCACCTCCTTGGTCGAAAAGAACGGATCGAAGATCTTGTCGATGATGGCGTCCGGGATGCCGGTGCCGGTATCGCTGACTTCGACCAGCACGTAGTCGGCCGCCGGCATGCCTTTGGCGCGGAAACGCTCGCTATCCTTTGCGGTCACATTGGCGGTGCGCAGTCTGAGACGGCCGCCGTCGGGCATGGCGTCGCGTGCGTTGACGGCGAGGTTCACGATCACCTGCTCGAATTGCGAGATATCCACCTTGACCGGCCAGAGATCGCGGCCGTGCACCACGTCGAGCGTGACATTCTCGCCGATCAGGCGGCGCAGCAGCATGGTGAGATCGCTCAAAATCTCGCCGACATCGAGGACCTGCGGCCGCAGCGTCTGTTTACGGGAGAACGCCAGGAGATGCCGCACCAGGCTCGCCGCCCGGTTGGCGTTCTGCTTGATCTGCATGATGTCCTGGAACGAGGGATCGGTCGGCTTGTGCGCGTTGAGCAGAAAGTCGGTCGCCATGATGATGGCGGACAGCACGTTGTTGAAATCGTGGGCGATGCCGCCGGCGAGTTGACCGACGAGCTCCATCTTCTGCTGCTGGGTGACTTTGTTCTCGAGTTCGCGCTGCGCGGTGGTCTCCAAGGTATAGACGATGGCCGCTTCCTGATCGCGCTCTTCTTCCTCGACCGCGGTGACGTAGAAACGCCCGAAGCGCTCGCCCGACCCCGCCAGCGTCGCATCGACCGGCGCGATGTCGCTTTTGCCACCGGCTGCCTCGGCGATGGCGGCCTCGAGCGCCGCCCGATCGCGCTCGGCGACGACGGCGGAGATCGAACGGCCACGACCCTCGCCCGTTTGACCGCTCAGCGCATCGTGAAACAACCGGACGAACAGCGGATTGGTGCGTACGATGCCGCCGCCTCGATCGACGGTCGCGATCGCCATCGGCGTATGGTGGAAAAAGCGCATGAAGCGGATTTCCGCCGCGCGCTGCGGGTCGGTGCCGTGGTCACGCGCGCGATTGAGCACCAACGTACGCGACGCGCCGGGCGCGCCGTCGGCGCCGAAAGCGAGTTTGTGGAAGAGGCGAACCGGGAGCGTGCGGCCGCTACGGGTCTTGAGATCGAGGTCGAGCACTTCGGTCTTAACCTCGCCCGGAACGCCCCGCAGCGTCGTCAGAAGCGCCGCGCCGTCGCCGGCGACCAGGTCGCCGAGCTTAAGTCCGCCCGACCCGACTTGGGCAAGATCCTGATCGAGCCAATTGGCCAGCGTCGCGTTGAGGTAGACCACCTCGCCTTTGGCATCGACGGAAAAAAAGCCGGCCGGTGCATGATCGAGATAGTCGATGGCGTGCTGCAGTTCCTGAAAGACGTTTTCCTGCCGGTCGCGCTCGCGCGTCACGTCGCTGAGCGACCAGACGGTGAAGCGTTGCTTGCGCTTGCCGTCGCCGAGCGGGCGCACGCGCAACCGCAGCCAGCGCGCCGGCCGGCCCTTTGTGCCGGCGATGCGCACCTCCTCCTGCAGGCGCTTGCCGTCGCTCGCCGCCTTGAGCAGCCGGTAAATCGCTTCGGACGCGTCCGCATCGTCGATAAACACCCGTTCCACCGGACGCATGTCGTTCGCGTCCGCGGCGTCGATGAGATCGAGATAGGCGGCATTGGCGTAAAGCACGCGGCCGTCACTGTCGGTGACGACCAGGCCGTCAACGGCATCGTCGACGACGGCCTTGATCAGCGGGCTGCTGGCTGCGGCCGCCGGCAGCCGCAGGATGCCGCTGGCAAGCGCGAACAGCGAAAATACCCCGACCGTGGCCAATACCGCCAAGAAGCCCAGGATGTACGGCTCGGCGGCGCTCGGGCCGAGCACCACAATGCCGGCTGCGGCGGCAACCAGCATCCCGGCCACCAGCAGCACCAGAACGACACTGCCGGTCCGTGCCGTATTGGCGCTGCGATCGACCGCCCGGCGCGCGGCGCCAGCGGAATTCTCGGTCATGCCGTGCGTCGTCATTCCTGCCCTGAAGTGGATCGCTGCCGGCTTACTGTGGTGCCTTGCGCGACCAGCGCGCAAGAGCGTTTGCGCAACACTGCACAACGACCGCGCCCCGCGCGCCGGGCAGCGCGGACGCAGGACCTCGCTGACAATCTCGGCGATGCGATCAGGTCCACGTTGAGAGCGACGATAGAAACGATTGGACGGGTCATGACCGCGGAGGCTTGCGGCACCGCCGCCCACGATGCGCTTGCTCTTGCGCGGTGCACCGGGGCAGACTTAGCCGGAGGCATGGTTAACGGTCGCTTAAGGGGGGTTCGGCGCCGATTTGCCATCAAACCGCCGTTTACCATGACAATGGTTGAGCTGCAGCCATTGAGTGCGAATTTCGCTATGGGCCCATTTTCTTGTTAGTATTGGCGGCGGCGCAAGTTACCGGCGATTAACCATTGGGTATCCGATGGCCGCCGCGGCAACACGGGGAGAGGGCGGATGTTCGAGACTTTGTTCGGCGCGGAAATTCCGCTCGCCGTACGCTTCTTCTTGGCATTTCTGATCGTGCTGGGATTGATCGGCGCGGCCGCATGGGCGGTCCGCCGGTTCGGCAGCGGCCGGTATCGCGGTGCCGGACAGCGCGGTCGCCAGCCACGGCTTGCCGTGATTGATCATGCCAGCGTCGATGCACGGCGGCGTTTGATTCTCATCCGTCGCGACAATGTCGAGCACCTGTTGCTGATCGGCGGCCCGACCGATGTGGTGATCGAGCCCAATATCGTGCGCGCGATGCCGGCCTCGCGCGAGGCGCCGGCGGCCCGTGCGCCTGCGGTGGCAGAGCTATCGCCCCGCGCAATTCCCCTGCCCGACAGCGGATCGAGCGATTCTTGGCCGCTGCAACCGGAGCCGGTGGCGCCGGCGGCCGCGCCGGCGCTGATGCGCGCGCAGCGCGACGCATTGACCGCCCTCGCTGACAATCTGGCGGTTCATCCGGTCACACCGTCCCGCACCCGGCCCGCAGCAGTTGTGCGGCCGACAGTCGAACCGCGCGCGGAGCCTCGTTCCGAACCTCGTCCCGAGCCGCGCATATCGACGCCGCATGCCAATGCGGAATCCCCCTCCGCTGTCGATCAGAACCTTGCGGAAATGGCGCACCGACTTGAAGCGGCGTTGCGCAAGCCCAAGACGGCGGACACGCGCGAGGCGGCCGCTCCGTCGGTAGCAGCACGGGCAACGCCGTCACCTGAGCCCAGTGCGGAGGCGGAGGCCGACGCCCTGGCTCCGCCGGCACCGTCGCCGCCAGCCCCACCCGCTCCCCCGCGCGCCGCGCGGCCGGCCGAGGCGAAACCGGCGCGGCCGGAGGTCCCGGCAAAGGAAGGCAAGGCGCTGTACGACAGTCTCGAACAGGAAATGGCGAGCTTGTTGGGGCGCCCGACCAGCAAGAGCTGATCCCGTTGACCTTGTTCTGGCGTTGACGTCACCGCAAAACATCTGAACGCCGAATGATCACTATCGGTCTGCTCAGCCGGAAATGGGATTCATAGCGCCGGGCCGGGCGCTGCATCCATCGTCCACCTCGCTCCAGCTCATTAACGAGTAAGCCGGGTCGATCCGAAACACGGTACCGCAATGGCGCGGGACCATGTACATGCATTTGCCGTGCACGCATCGGACGGTCCGCCATGCTCAACGCCTATCCCATCCACGGCAATGCCGGCACGTCACTGGCGACCGCCGCCTGGGTCGACCTCGTCAGTCCGACCGATGCGGAAATATCGGCGTTCGAACAGGCATTTGGGCTCCGCGTACCGACCCAAGACAAGCTTTCCGAAATCGAGACGACGAGCCGTCTCCGCGTCGAGCACGACGCGCTTTATCTGACCGCTCCGCTGATCGTTGCCGCGGAAAATGAACCGTGGATACCGGCGCCGACCGGCTTTGTGCTTTCCAAACGCGTCCTGATGACCATCCGCTTTGCCAAATCGGCGGCCTTCGACACCGTGATCAAGGAGTTGGGTGAGGCCGAAAAACTCGAACCGGCGCTCGCCCTCGTGCGCCTGCTCGAAGAGCTGGTCGATCGGATGGCCGACCTACTCGAAGCGAGCGGCCGCGACCTGGACGACGCCTCTCATCTCATCTTCCGGCAAGAGCACCCGAACCGAAGGAAGTTGTCGCGCGAGACCGCCATGTTGCGCCGGCTGATGATGCGAACCGGCCGCACCAGCGAACGGATGTCGCGCATTCATTACACTTTGGTGTGCCTCGACCGAATAGCGAAGTTCACGGTCGAACAGGGCCGGGAATGGATCGCGCCGGATCTGGCCGGCCGGCTGCAGACGGTGTCGTCGGACATAGCCTCCCTGATCCGGTTCACCGAAGGCCTGATCAGCCGCGTTCAGCTTCTGCAGGACGCCGCGACCGGCATCATCAACATCGACCAGAACGACGTGATGAAGGTCTTGACCATCGCCTCGGTCGTCGGAATTCCCCCGGTGCTGGTTGTCGGCGTCTACGGCATGAATTTCAAGAACATGCCGGAACTCGCTTGGAGCTGGGGTTATCCCTACGCCTTGGCCTTGGTCGTCGTGACCGCGCTGCTGCCGCTGATCTGGTTCAAGTGGAAGGACTGGATTTGAGCGGCAAACCCGATCGCGCATGGTCGGTGCATACGGCCGAGCAGCCATCCCAGGCCGAGCGCGATGGCGGCGGCCGTGTACGGTTGGGTCTCGACAGGGCCCCGCCAACGACGCTTATTCCTCGCGATAGACTCGCTCGCGGCGCTCGTGGCGCTCCTGCGCTTCGATCGACAGCGTAGCGATGGGGCGCGCTTCCAAACGCTTGAGCGAAATGGGCTCGCCGGTCTCCTCGCAATAGCCGTAGGTGCCGTCCTCGATGCGCTGCAGCGCGGCATCGATCTTGGCAATCAACTTGCGCTGGCGGTCGCGGGCGCGCAATTCGATCGCCCGGTCGGTCTCGGACGAGGCCCGGTCGGCCAGGTCGGGATGGTTCTGGTTGTCGTCCTGGAGATGCTGCAGCGTCTCTTTCGCCTCCTTGAGAATGGCCTCCCGCCAATCGAGCAGCTTCATGCGGAAATACTCCCGCTGGCGCTCATTCATGAACGGTTCCTTGTCCGTCGGGCGGTAGATCTTTTCGAACGACCGGACGCTCTTACCGTTCTTGTTCAACGTGTCGTCGTATCGACTGTTTTTGCTCTTGACCGACTGCATGTCCCTCTGCTCCCCGCACGCTCTGCGGTAGATCCTCCCCAGCGAGGCTGGCCTATATATCGAGGGACTATGACGCTGACAATAATGATGATGGCGCCGGATACCGCCCCGGCTTAATCTTGTTGTGGAGCAGCGACAGTTTCTCGTAAAATACTGATATATAAATAGATTATAGTCTAACGGACCGTAGCCACTCTCCCCCGGTCGGCCCAATCGATCTCTCGCTCCGGTAAGTCAATCCAAATTTTTCGCAACCCGAAATTCATGTTGAGGCCACGGCCGCCGATTTCAGCCGCAAAGCGTAACCGGCCAAGCGTACCAACCGCAGCTTGATGTTCCGCGGACGCCATGCACTTAGCGGATGGCTGAGATCCAAGCGGGGCCCGCCGTCGGCGCAACACATTAAAGTTTTCTTTACCCTGCCGCGCCTAGTCGTGTGCATCACGCAAACTTTGCATCATGCAGCCACTCCATCGCGATTCACTCGACTTTCCGCAACACGAGGCCACACGAGCGTTGGTCGGGCGTCGTCTTGCCGAGGTCGAACGCGACCTAATCCTGGACACTCTGCGGTTTTGTCTGGGAAACCGGACACGGGCAGCCAAAATGCTCGGCGTGTCGATCCGTACGATGAGAAACCGACTTAAGGAATTCGCGTCGGACGGGCTAAGCATACCGCCCACCGGGCAACGGCAGAGCTCGTAGAACACGATCGATCAAGCGACAACGCCGCTCCCGCCTCGATTGACAAACTCGTAGAAACATTACTTGCATCCGAGGCCTTCGGATAAACGCCGCGCAATCACCTCGTACTATGAGCCTTGCCAGGGGCGCGATTGCCATCGCAAGGCGGGGATCGGGGATAATGTTTGCCTTGGCTGAAGACGAGGTCCTGAGCCGGACCCGCGGGCTGGAGGCCGAGCTCGCGGAAGCTCGCTCCAAGATCAAGCAACTCGAATCCAGAATAGAAAGGGATGCCCTGCTCGACATCTTCAACCGCAGAGGCTTCGAACGGGAGTTGACGCGCGCGGTTTTTGCAGGTGAACCGCTACCAAAGGACCGCGGCCGTCGTTTTCATCGACCTCGACGACTTCAAGTCTATCAACGATCGATTTGGCCATCTTGCCGGCGATGCAACTTTAAAAGCCGTGGCTGAAATGATCATCAAGGCTTGCCGCGCCTCGGACACCGTTGCGCGCTTCGGCGGGGACGAATTTGCCGTACTTCTCTGGAATCTGCGCGAGTGCGACGCTCGGGCTAAGGCGCAGTCCCTCGAGGAGAAGATTGAAGCCATAAAGATGTGCTTCGCAACCGACGCCAGCTCGGTCGGTGCTTCTGCCGGGTTCACTATGCTACGGCGCTTCGACAGCCCAACTGAAGTGATAGCCCGTGCCGACAAGGCCATGTATTCCCGAAAGATGCAGAAAAAGACCGAGGAGCAGCATTTGTCGGCGGCCTTGGTCGTTGACCCCCGGCAAGTCGCCCGGCTTTTCGAACAGATCCGGTCGCGACCTGCCGAACGCGCCGCGGAACGCTGACCGGGCCGATTTCAGCCCGGCCCGATCGTCGATCATTGCAAATTCGCTTCGGCCCTGCATAGTTGCAGCGCGGACGGCACTCCTGTGGCCGGGCCCAAGCGAGCGGATTGTCATGCGCTTCGAAGGAACCAGCGGTTACGTCGCCACCGACGACCTCAAGGTTGCGGTCAACGCCGCCATCGCGCTGGAGCGGCCATTGCTGGTCAAAGGGGAGCCGGGCACCGGCAAGACCGTGCTGGCGATTGAGATCGCCAAGGCGCTGGGTGCGCCACTGATCGAATGGCACATCAAGTCAACCACCAAAGCGCTGCAAGGGCTTTACGAATACGACGCGGTGACGCGGCTGCGCGACAGCCAATTGGGCGACGCCCGCGTCAGGGACATCCGCAACTACATCAAGCGCGGCAAGCTGTGGGAGGCGTTCGTCGCCGACGAGCGGCCGGTGCTGCTGATCGACGAGATCGACAAGGCCGATATCGAGTTCCCCAACGACCTGTTGCAGGAGCTCGATCGCATGGAGTTCTTTGTCTACGAGACCAGCGAGACGATCCATGCCCGGCGGCGGCCGATCGTGGTCATCACCTCGAACAACGAGAAGGAATTACCGGACGCGTTCCTGCGCCGCTGTTTCTTTCATTACATCCGCTTTCCCGATCCCGACACGATGCGCGCCATCATCGAAGTGCACTTCCCCGGAATCAAGCACCGACTCGTGGCGGAGGCGCTGCGGCTGTTTTACGAGATCCGCGACGTGCCCGGCATGAAGAAGAAACCTTCAACCTCCGAATTGCTCGACTGGCTCAAGCTCTTGATGGTCGAAGATATTTCGTTGGAGACGCTGCGCGAGCGCGATCCCAAGAAGCTGATCCCGCCGCTGCATGGCGCGTTGCTCAAGAACGAGCAGGATGTGCACCTGTTCGAGCGGTTGGCGTTCATGGCGAGACGAGAGGGCCGCTAGCCGCGGCCGCGCTCACCACAATGGGTGCATGCTGAAGGTATAGGTGGCGCCCAGTCCGAAGGTGAATTGGTTCGGCGAACCGCGCATCGTCACCAGCGGAGAATTTGCCGCGGAATCGGTGATGCGCTCGTACTCCACCAAAGCGTGGACCTGCCATTGCCGATTAAAGAAATACTCGATCTGGGCCGCCCGCGCCGTAGGAATAGAACACGCCGGTCGCATTGTAGACGGGAAGCCCGGAGGCGCCGGACTGGGCTGCCGTAATACTGAAATACGGAGAAACCGCAGCGGTCGATTGCAGCGACAGGCGCGGGCCGCCGGACAGCCGCCACTGGCCCAACGGCACCACCACGTCGGCGAACAGGTCGCCGCTGACGCCGGTTTCGCCACCGATTCCCTGGCGAATTTCGCCACGCACGCGCAGCCACGGCACCGGCCAATAGACGGCATAGCCGCCGATCTGCGCCGCCCAGGGCACGTCGCCCAGACCATTGAGCTGGCTGTAGGACGAGGCGTAGCGCGGCCATACAAGTTTCCCGACCGGCCCCAGCTGTAACTGACCGAAATCGAGAATGGGCACGCCGAAGCCATCGCGCGCCCCGAAAAAGAACGGCGGATCGCCCGGCTTTTACAGAGCAAAGAGCGGGAAGCCGGTAAGCCCATACTCGCTCGTCGGGGCGCCCGGCCAAGCCGGAATCGCCTGGCTTTCGCCGCCGACTGTGACGATCCAGTCGGGAACAGGCGGCGCGTATGTCGCCGGTGCGGCCGGAGGCGGTGGCGGCGCTTCAGGAGAAAGATCGGCCGCCGCCGCGATACCCGGCGCGACGACAAAGACCACCGCAACAGCCGAACACCATTCCGCGAATGTCATGCCCCGCTGCCCCATCGCACCCGCGCGCCACAGACCCGCATTATTATCATTATCGAGCAAATATTTCCAAATCTTACCCAGCTTTCACGCTTTGGCATCTTCGCGCCGCGTCCCGCGACTGGGCTGATCCGCCGGAAGCGTCGATGGCGGCATCTCGGCGTCAGCCGTCGGCTCCATGACGGCAGGTGGCGATCTAACGGAGTCGGGCGCACCTCGTTCCCCTGCGTCCTGTTCCGCCGCGGCTTGCTGCGCGCGTCCGGCCATCGCGATTTCGGCTTCGCGCGCGCGACGATGCATCGTCTCGGCGGCGCGGGCGCGGCGCTCGGCTGCGGCATCGCGGGTCCGTTTCATCCAATAGTACAGCTGTGCGGTCGCCCGGCCCAATATTCCACCCGCCCAAACGAGTTCGAACGGCGTGAATTGCCGCCACGTCTGATCGCCGTCGACAATGGCGCGGGCGATCAGGTTGCCGGCCATCGCCGTAGTATTGAGGCCGTGGCCGCCAAAGCCGCTTGCCAGCCACACGCCCGGGCCGAGTTCGCCGATCTGCGGCATGCGGTGGATCGAATTCCCCAAGGTGCCGGACCAAGCGTAGTCCACGGCAACGCCGCCGAGCTGGGGGTATGTTTGTTTGATGTCCGCTGTCAGGGCGCCGACGTAGCGGCGCGGATTTCGCGCCCACGTCGTCGCCCGGCCCGACCACATCAGCCGGTCGCCGCCGACGATGCGATAGTGATTGTCGGCAAGTTCCGAATCGCTGACCGCACCGCGATAATCGATCGCTTTGTTTAGACGCGACCCGAGCGGAGCGGTGGTGATCACATAAGTCGTGACCGGAATGAGCACGGAAGAAACCCGCGGCATCAGTGACGCGAGCTGCAGGTTGCCGCACAGCACCACATGATTGGCCCGTAACCGCGCGGCAGGTGTGACAATGCGCTTGCGCACCCCTGCAGGGTCGATGGACAAAGCCGGCGTGTGCTCGAAGATGCGCGCGCCGGCGCGCTCGGCCGCGGCAGCCAACCCCAGCGCATAATTGAGCGGGTGAATTTGGATCGCCCGCGGAAAGTGAATGCCGTGAAAGTAACGCTCGCTGCGCAGTACCGCGCGCACCCGTTCGGTCGGCCAGCCTTCGATTTCGGCACCGAATTCGCCCAGAACCCCGACGCGGCGCATGAACGCGTCGCCATCGTCGGTCTTGGCAACGTGAAGCCAGCCGTCCTGCGCCTCGATCCCGGGCATCGCGTCATCGTGGATGGCGTTGCGCACGTAGTCGAGACCGCTCTGCGACAGCGCCCACAAATCCTTGGCCGGCGCAAAGCCGACGCGGCCGATGATACTGTCAGGCGCGGCGGCAAAGCCCGGCAGCACAAAACCGGTATTGCGGCCGGAGGCGCTTGCCGCGATCCGGCCGGCCTCTATGAGCACAACGGACCAGCCGGCGCGCGCCACCTCGCGCGCCGTCGTCAGGCCGGCGAGCCCACCGCCGATCACGCAAACGTCGACGTCGAGGTCGCCATGAAGCTGCGGCCGCCGCGGTGCGACCACCATGGTCGCGGCGTACCAACTTTCGCCATAAGCCGTGATATCGGCGGGCTCCATCACGAGACACTAGACTGACGCCGTCGAGAAAGCGACATTGCCGGGATGCGCCGCTTGCTGCTGCTACGCCATGCCAAGACCGAGCGCCCCGAGCCCGGCGAACGTGACCGCGATCGCAAGCTGACGGCGCGCGGCCGCGCCGACGCGCCCGTGATCGGCACCTACCTCGCCCGCCACGGCCTTGTTCCCGACCTTGTCCTGGTATCGCCGGTGACGCGCGCGGAGGAAACCTGGGCCCTCGTAGCGCCGGCCTTTACCAAGGTGCCGCGTGTGGCGAAGGACGAGCGCATCTACAACGCCAGCCCCGAAACGCTCATCGGCCTTATCCGCCAGACTCGCGACGCGCACACGCTGCTTGTCGTCGGCCACAATCCGGGCCTGCATGATCTTGCCGTGCGGTTGATCGCGTCGGGCGACGTCGAAACGCGTAAGCGCGTCAACGAAAAGCTGCCAACGTCCGGGCTCGTCGTCATCAATCTTCCGTTCGACGACTGGTCGCGGCTGCACGCCAATGCCGGCAGGCTGGAGCGTTTCGTCACCCCACGCCTGATCGACGCGGCGAGCGACTGAAGCGCGGGAAAGTCAGGAACGCAGCCTCAAACCGCCAGTGCCGCGAAGATGCGAGCCCAGCTGCGAATGCCCTTGTGGAAACTCCGCAGGTCGTATTTTTCATTGGGTGAATGCACCCGGTCGTCGTCGAGCGCGAAGCCGACCATCAATGTGTCCATGCCGAGTATGGTCTTGAAATCGCCGACGATCGGGATCGAGCCGCCGGCGCCGATCGTCAGAGCCTTCTTGCCCCACTCCTCCGCCAGCGCCGCCCGCGCCTTGCCGAGCGCGGGATTATCGAACGCCACCTCGAACGCCGGCGCGCTAGAGAAATTGCCGTACTCCACCGAGCAGTCCGCCGGCACGCGCGCGCGTACAAAGTCGCGAAACGCGGCACGGATTTTTTCCGGGTCCTGGGCGCCGACCAGGCGGAACGAGACTTTGGCCATCGCCTTGCCGGGAATGACGGTCTTCGCCCCCTCGCGGGTATAGCCACCGAGAATACCGTTGACCTCGGCGGTCGGCCGCGTCGTAATCTGCTCGATCAGCAAGCGGTCCTGTTCGCCGGCCGGAATTTTCAATCCGATCGGGCCGAGGAATTTTTCCGGGGTCAGGTCTAACCCGGCGAGATCGGCCTTGATGTCGGCCGGCAGCTCGTGGACGCCGTCGTAGAAGCCGGGAATGGCGACCGAGCCGTCCGGCTTGTGCATGGCCGCGAGAACTTCGGCCAGGACATGGATCGGGTTGCGCGCCGCACCGCCAAACAGGCCCGAGTGCAGGTCGCGGTCGGCGCAGGTCAGCCTGACCTCCTCGTAGACGAGCCCGCGCAGCGATGTCGTGATCGACGGCGTCTGCGCGTCCCACATGCCGGTGTCGCAGACGAGCGCAAGATCCCGCTTGAGCTCCCCGGCATTGTCGCGCACGAAACCGAACAGGTGCTTCGAGCCGCACTCCTCCTCGCCTTCGATCATCACGGTGATGTCGAGCGGCAGTTCGCCCGTGACCGCCTTGAAGGCGCGGCACGCCTCGATAAAGGTCATAGCCTGGCCTTTGTCGTCGCAGGCGCCGCGCGCGACGATGATTTTCCGGCCGCCGTCGAGCGTCTCGATGCGCGGCTCGAAAGGCGGCGTCTTCCACAGATCGAGCGGATCGACCGGCTGCACGTCATAATGGCCATAGAACAAGACGCGCGGCGACTTGCCCGGGGACGCTCCGTTGCCGCTTTTGCCGATCACGACAGGGTGGCCGTCGGTCGGGCGCACGCTGGTCTCGAATCCAAGGCCGCGAAGGTCGGCGGCGACGTATTCGGCCGCGGCACGGCAATGCGGCGCATAGGCCGGGTCGGTCGAGATCGACTGAATTCGTAAGAGCGCGAACAAACGATCGAGGCTTCCGTCGAGATCGCGGTCAACGCGAGTGAGGACAGCGGGCAAAGCTTCTGATGGCGTCATGACATCACCGTTTCAACACGCCGCCGAGCGCGCCGCGCACGACAGCCTTGCTAATAGTGCCGGCAGTTTTGCTGCCGGTGCTCCTGGCGAGCTCCGCCGCAACCGTGGTGGCGACGCCGGTGGCGACGGCGCGCGCTACATTGCGGGCGACTTGCTGCGAGGTCGTCAAGGTCGTGCCGCGCGGCCGGCCAATGCCGAAAACGTTGCGGAAGCCTTCGCCCACCCTATGAAGGATACCTCCCGGCGCGGGCGCTTGGCCCGGTGTGGCGGGTCCGCCGGGTGTGGCGGGTGCAGCGGCCGTGCTGGCTGGCGGCAGCGCGCCTCCGGCTGCCAGTCGCTTTTGCAGAATTTCGCAGGCGGATTGAGGATCGGCGATCTGGTCGTACTTGCCCTTTACCGGGCTTGCCGCCATCACCGCCTTGCGCTCGTCCGGGGTCACCGGTCCGATGCGCGCCGACGGCGGCCGGACCACGATACGATCGACCATCGCCGGAGTGCCGTCGCCCTCAAGAAACGACACCAACGCTTCGCCCTTGCCGAGCTGGGTGATGACCTGCACGGTGTCAAGTTTCGGATTTGGCCGAAACGTCTCCGCCGCCGCCTTTACCGCCTTCTGGTCATGCGGCGTGAACGCACGCAGCGCGTGCTGCATCCGGTTGCCGAGTTGATCCAAAACTTTTTCGGGCACATCGAGCGGATTTTGGGTGACGAAATAGACCCCCACCCCTTTCGAGCGGATCAATCGCACCACCTGTTCGACTTTATCGAGCAATTCCTTGGGCGCCTCATTGAACAGGAGGTGTGCCTCATCGAAAAAGAACACGAGCTTCGGCTTTGGCGGATCGCCGACCTCCGGGAGCTTCTCGAACAGTTCCGAAATGAGCCACAGCAGGAAGGTGGCGTAGAGCCGCGGGCTCGCCATCAGCTTGTCGGCGGCCAGCACGTTGATGACGCCGCGCCCCTTGCTGTCAGTTCGCATCAGATCGGCGACGGACAGCGCCGGCTCGCCGAAGAATTTTGCGCCGCCCTGGTTCTCAAGCACCAGGAGCTGGCGCTCCACGGCGCCGACCGCGGTCACCGCGACGTTGCCATAGCGGGCGCCGACCTCCTTGGCGTTCTTTGAAAGATAGGACAGGAGCTCGCGCAAATCCCTGAGACCGACGAGTCCATCGACGTCGTCGCACGCTTTCAGTTCCGGATCGTCGTCGGCGAAACGGAAGGCGACGTTGATCACGCCTTCCTCCACGTCGTTGAGTTCGAGCATCTGCGAAACGAGAAGCGGGCCCATTTCGAACACGGTAGCGCGGATCGGATGGCCCTGTTCCGCGAATAAATCCCAGAACAAGACGGGGAACTCTTCGGGCGCGTAATCGAAGCCCAAGCCATTGGTACGCTTGACGAAATCCGGCTTGGCCTCGCCGCGCGCGGCGACCCCCGAGAGATCGCCTTTGATATCGGCGGCGAACACGGGTACGCCTGCGCGTGAAAATCCTTCCGCCAACACCTGCAGCGATACAGTCTTGCCGGTGCCGGTCGCGCCGGTGACCAGGCCGTGGCGGTTGGCAAGAGCGAGCGCGAGATACGCATCGCTGGCGCCCTTGCCGACAAAAATTTTTCCATCTCGATCCGGACTCGTCATCACTCGTTTCCTTCACGTGCGTCGTGCCACGTCGCAAGATCGCCGACCGCAGTCGAGTTCCGTCGCGCCTTGCGTTCCTATCATGCCGAGGTGCGGCAATTACACCAGCAGCCGCTCGCACAATCGGCCCGCAACCGACTTGTCATGCAGCGTCCTAATGTACATTATGGCAAGAAGGTGCTGAGACTAGGGCTGGCGAGGGGACAATGGAAGAACTGATCGGGCGCCTCGTCGCCGACGTCGGCGACGATCGAGCCCCCGTCGAAACGGCATGGGCGGCGATATGCGCGCCAGCATGCGCGTGATGGGCGCGGGGCTGAGCTTGGGTCAGGTGCACGTCATGATCCGGCAATTCATCGCTTATGCGCGCGAGAAGATCGGCGAGGACGAGGTCGATGACATCGTCGGCGCCAGCCCCGGTCTCGCAATTGTTTGAGTACCAACGTGGTTACGGCGACGCTTTTGCGCGACTGAGGAGAGACATCGATGGCGTATCCCATCACCGATATTCGAGCCATCGGGCCGGATACCGCCGTGATCCTCAAATCGGACGGCATTCGTACAACCGTAAGTTTATTGCGCTCGGGCAAGACGCCAAAGCAACGGCTCAAGATCGCCGAGCGGATCGGCACCGACGAGAAGCGCGTGCTCGACTGGGTGACGGCCGCCGACCGCATGCGCGTGAAGGGTGTCGGCTGGGAATATGCGGAGCTTTTGCGCGCGGCCGGCGTCAAGACGGTCAAAGAGCTCAAGTTCCGCAACCCGCACAAGCTCGTCCAGGCTATGACGGTGGCCAACAGCAAGCGCAAACTGGTGCGGCTTCTGCCCTCGGAGAGCACGGTCACCCGCTGGATCGACACCGCTAAGAAGCTGCCGCCCGTCATTCGCTATTGATTGCCCGGAGCGCGGGCGCCGTTAGCGCGCCGCGGCGCCGGGCCGCTTGACTCATCGCAACCGACCGCGCAAAGCGACCAGCAAACAACGACCGAAGGGACGGCCAATAATGGCCACGACCCTCACCCATCGGGCTTTTTCCACGCCGGGCTCTGAATCCGGCGCCAACGTGCTTGAGCGGCTTCTCGCCAAGGCGCGGCCGCTGGTCATGGGTGTGCTCAATGTCACGCCGGACTCATTTTCCGACGGCGGCCGCTATCTCGATCCTCAAGCTGCCGTCGTCCATGCCCGCCGTCTCGCCGCGGAAGGCGCCGATATTCTTGATGTCGGCGCGGAATCGACGCGGCCCTATGGCGGTGCCATTCGCATATCGCTCGAGGAGGAACGCGCGCGGCTGGCCCCGCTATTGTCCGATGTCGTTGCACTCGGCGTTCCGGTGTCGATCGATACGCTCAAGGCCGCCATCGCAGCCTGGGCGCTCGACCTGGGAGCGGCGATCGTCAATGATGTTTGGGGCTTGCAAGGCGATGCCGACATGGCGCGCGTCGTGGCCGAGCACCAAGGGTCCGTCGTTATCATGCACAATCGCATGAGTGTCGATCCGGCGATCGACATCGTCGCCGAGGTGACGGACTTCTTCCGGCGCTCGCTCGACATCGCGACGCGCGCCGGCATCCCGCGCCAGCGGATCGTGCTCGATCCCGGCATCGGCTTCGGCAAGACGGCCGAGCAGAGCTTGACTTGCATCGCCCGGCTCGACGCCTGGCGTGAGTTCGGCGTACTGCTCCTGGTCGGCGCTTCGCGCAAGCGCTTCATTCACTCGGTTGCGCCCTCCGAGCCCATGGATCGCCTCGGCGGATCGCTCGCCGCGCATCTGCTGGCGGTCGAGAACGGCGCAACGATCGTCCGGGTCCACGATGTGGCGGCGACCGCGCAGGCGCTGGCTGTGGCTTCGGCGATTAGGCGCGCGCGATGAGCGACGCGATTTTTGTCAATGGCCTCGTTCTCCACGCCTACCACGGCGTCATGCCGCACGAGGCCAAGGTCGGACAGCCTTTCAAGCTTGATCTCGTGACCGACATCGACCTCGCCGAGGCATCGCGCACCGACACGCTCAAACATACGATTTCGTATGAAGCACTGGTGAAAACGGCGAGCGTGGCGTTTTGCACACGACGCTATCGCCTGGTCGAGGCCGCTGCCGGCGCGGTCGCGGACGCGGTGCTTGACCGCTTTCCGCAGGTTCGCGGCATCCGCGTCACCGTGCGCAAGCCGCACGCTCCGATCGCGGCGACCTTCGACGATGTCGGGGTCATCGTCACACGCACACGGCAACGCTCGCGGCCATGACCATGGCCGAGGCATTTGTCGCGCTTGGCGGCAATGTCGGCGATGTCCGTTCCACTTTCCGTCGTGCCATTGTCTTGTTCTGCGATGGGACCGCAGTGCGCCTGACAGCGCGCTCGTCGGATTACCGGACGCCGCCCTGGGGCGTCACCGACCAGCCGCCATTCGTCAACGCCGTCGTTGGCATGACGACCTCGCTGTCGCCGCATGAACTGCTCGCGCGCGCCGAACAATGCGAGCGGGCGCTCGGGCGTGACCGTACCCGCGAACGCCGTTGGGGAGCGCGCTCAATCGACATCGACCTTCTCGCCTATGACGACCTCGTCCTCAACGATCCGGACCTGATTTTGCCCCACCCGCATCTGTTCGAGCGCGCTTTCGTGCTGGTCCCGCTCGCGGAGATTGGCCCCGAGCGGGTGATCGCCGGCGTCCGCGTGCGCGACGCGTTGGAACGCGTGGACACGAGCGGCATCGAAAAGCTGCCGCCGGACGGCTAATGTCGGACGACGCAACTCAGATATGCCTGAATTGCCGGCCTAGGATTGGACTTTGCCGGAAAGGTTTGTTGGCCTTGATCGCCCGGCATGGCATTTTGCGACCATGACTGATCGTGAAACCCTGCCCTTTGCCGCCGATTTCGCCTCGGCGACGCGGGAAGATTGGCGCAAGCTTGTCGACACCGTGCTCAAGGGCGCGCCGTTCGAGCGGCTCGTCAAAACCACCTACGACGGATTGCGCATTGAACCGCTTGCGGCCCGCCGGCGGGATGCGCGGCGCGTCGCAGGGCGCGGGGGCGCGACAGCCTGGGAGGTGCTGGCGCGGATCGATCACCCCGATCCCGCGCTTGCTAATGAAATCGCGCTGCGTGAACTCGAGAACGGAGCCAGCGGGCTTTCGCTGGTCTTTACCGGCGCGCTCGGCGACCACGGCTTCGGCCTGCCCTCACGCGAGGACGCGCTCGCGCGCGTGCTCGAGGGCATCGACCTCACCGGCACCGCGGTCGAACTTGATCTTTCGCCGCCCGCCGAGGCGGCGATCGACGCGGCGCTGGCAAAGGGGCTCGCGCTTTCGCCGCGTGCCAAATGCCTGCGCCTCGGACACGATCCTCTCGGCGCCATGGCGACGACTGGCAGCGCGGCGCGGAAGTGGAACGAGGAGGCGGCGCATTTTGCCCGCCGCCTTACGGCATTGGTCCGCGAAGGGTACCAAGGCCAGCTGGCCGCTGCCGACGGACGGGTCATCCATAATGCCGGCGGCTCCGAGGCGCAGGAATTAGCCTTCGGGCTCGGCGTGGCGGTCGCCTATCTGCGCGCGCTCGAGGCCGAGGGCGTTGCGCTCGAAACAGCGCGGCGCATGATCTTCTTCCGCCTCAGCGCCGATACCGATCAGTTTCTAACCATCGGCAAATTCCGCGCGCTGAGGAAACTGTGGGCGCGGGTGGAAGCCTCATGCGGGCTAGCGCCGGTGCCGGCATTCGTTTCAGCCGAGACCGCCTGGCGGATGATGGCACAACGCGACCCGCACGTGAACATTTTGCGCGCCGCCATCGCGGTGTCTGCCGCGGCACTCGGCGGCGCCGATGCGATCACAGTGTTGCCGTTCACGGCCGCGCGCGGCCTGCCGGAACGTTTCGCGCGGCGCATCGGCCGCAACACCCAGCTCGTTCTCATCGAGGAAGCCCATCTCGCGAACGTCGCCGATCCGGCCGCCGGCTCCGGCGCGGTCGAGGATGTGACGGACCAGCTTTGCCAAACGGCATGGGCGCTGTTCCGCGAGATCGAGGCGGCGGGCGGTATCGCCGCCGCGCTCGAAAGCGGACTAATCCAAGGTTATGTCGCCGCTGTGCGCGCCAAGCGCGCCGCCGCTTTGGCGCAACGCCGGGATGCGCTGACCGGCGTGAGCGTGTTCCCGAACCTGCACGAGGCGGAAGTGGCAGTCGAGGTTGTGGCGGAGCACAAACATTCATCGCCCCCGCAAGCCGGCAAACCGCCAATGTTCGCGCCGCTGCCGGTTATCCGCCTGGCCGAGCCGTTCGAAGCGCTGCGCGATGCGTCCGACCGGTGGCTCGCGGCGACCGGCGCGCGGCCCAAAATCTTTCTCGCCAATCTGGGCACGCCAGCCGATTTCAGCGCGCGCGCGACCTTTGCCAAGAATTTTTTCGAGGCCGGTGGCATCGAGCCGGTTGGCGGTGAGAGCCTTGACGCCCCTGCCCTCGCGGCCGCCGTCAAGACCGCCGATGCGGCGCTGGTCTGCTTGTGCTCCACCGACAAGGTCTACGAGAAGCAAGCCGCTGCAGCAGCCGAGGCGCTCAAAGCGGCCGGCGCGCGACACATCTATCTCGCCGGCCGGCCGGGCGAACGGGAGGCCAAATGGCGGGCGGCCGGGGTCCAATCGTTCATTTACGAGGGCTGCGACGCCCTGGCGACACTGAAAGGCGCGTACGATATTCTTGGTACCGAGATCGGATGAACCGATGAGCCGAATTCCGAATTTCGCCGGGATCGATTTCGCCGATGCTACGGCCGCGGCGCCGACCGCCGCTGCCACGCCTTGGCTCACACCCGAAGGCGTGGCGGTCAAAAGCGCCTACGACGCCGACGATCTCGCCGGCCTCGATGGTCTCGACACTTTTCCCGGCATCGCGCCTTACCTGCGCGGCCCCTACCCCACCATGTACCTGACCCAGCCGTGGACCATCCGGCAATATGCCGGTTTCTCCACCGCCGAGGATTCCAACGCCTTCTACCGGCGCAATCTTGCCGCCGGGCAGAAGGGGCTTTCGATCGCCTTCGATCTCGCCACCCATCGCGGCTACGACTCGGATCACCCGCGCGTCGCCGGCGATGTCGGCATGGCCGGCGTCGCGATCGACTCAATCTACGACATGCGCACGCTGTTTGCCGGCATTCCCCTCGATCAGATGTCGGTGTCGATGACCATGAACGGCGCCGTGCTGCCGGTGCTCGCGCTCTACATCGTAGCCGCCGAGGAACAAGGCGTGCCGCCGGAAAAACTCGCCGGCACCATCCAGAACGACATTCTCAAAGAGTTCATGGTGCGCAACACCTATATCTATCCGCCGAAGCCCTCGCTGCGCATCATCTCCGACATCTTCGCCTACACCTCGGCGCACATGCCGAAGTTCAATTCGATCTCGATCTCCGGCTACCACATGCAGGAAGCTGGAGCGACCGCCGATCTCGAGCTCGCCTATACGCTGGCCGACGGCGTCGAATATGTGCGCGCCGGTCTTGCCGCCAACCTCGGCGTCGATCGCTTCGCGCCGCGGCTGTCTTTCTTCTTCGGCATCGGCATGAATTTTTTCATGGAAGTGGCGAAGCTGCGCGCCGCACGGGTGCTTTGGGCGAAGCTGATGAAGCAATTCAACCCGCAGGATGCGCGCTCGCTGTCGCTGCGCACCCATTGCCAAACCTCCGGCTGGTCGCTTGCCGCGCAGGACGTGTTCAATAACGTCGTGCGCACCTGCATCGAGGCGATGGCGGCGACGCAGGGCCACACCCAATCGCTGCACACCAACGCGCTCGACGAGGCGCTGGCGCTGCCGACCGATTTTTCCGCGCGCATTGCCCGCAATACCCAGATCGTGCTGCAACGCGAGAGCGGCACCACGCGCATGATCGATCCGTGGGGCGGCTCATTCTATGTCGAGCGGCTCACCCACGATCTCGCCATCAAAGCCTGGACGCATATCCGCGAGGTCGAGGAGCTCGGCGGCATGACCCGCGCGATCGAAGCCTCGCTGCCGAAGCTGCGCATCGAGGAGGCCGCCGCCCGCACCCAGGCGCGCATCGACAGCGGCGCCCAGGCGGTGATCGGCGTCAACAAGTACCGGCCGCGGGACGAGGCGCCGATCGACATCCTCAAGGTCGACAACGGCGCGGTGCGGCAGTTGCAGATCGACAAGCTCAATCGGCTCAAACGCGAGCGCGATCCGCAAGCCGTCGCCGAAGCGCTTGCCGCGCTGACGCGCAACGCCTCGGGCGGCAACGCCAACCTGCTCGCGCTCGCCGTCGATGCGGCGCGCGCCAAGGCGACGGTCGGCGAAATATCATTGGCGTTGGAGCAGGTCTTCGGGCGCCACCAGGCGGAGATCAAGACGATCTCCGGCGTCTACAGGCGGGAGGTCGGCATGGCGGACGCCGTCGAGCGGATGAAGAAGCGCGTCGCCGAATTCGAGGACAAGGAAGGCCGCCGCCCGCGCATCCTGGTCGCCAAGATCGGCCAGGACGGCCATGACCGCGGCCAAAAGGTGATCGCCTCGGCGTTCGCCGATCTCGGCTTCGACGTCGATATCGGGCCTTTGTTCGCGACGCCGGTGGAAGCCGCGCGCCAGGCGGTCGAGAACGACGTGCACATCCTCGGCATCTCATCGCTCGCCGGCGCGCATCTGACGCTAGTGCCGGAACTCAAAGCCGAGCTCGGCCGCAACGGCCGCTCGGACATCATGATCGTGGTCGGCGGCGTGGTGCCGCCGCGGGATTACGAGGCGCTCAAGGCCGCCGGCGCGGAAGCGATCTTCCCGCCCGGTACGGTGATCGCGGAAGCCGCCGAGGCGCTGCTCGCTGCGCTCAACCGGCGTCTCGGCCATACTCGGGCGGCAGCGGAGTGATCGATGTGAGCAAGCTCGCAATTCCCCACGATGCGCTGGTGTTCATCGGTGACGGCCGCAAGGCGTTATTCCTGCGCAATGCCGGCGACGCGAAATATCCCGATCTGAAGGTCGAGCGGGTCTTCGCCGAGGAGAACCCGCCGACCCACGAGCAGGGTACCGACCGGCCCGGACGCGGCGTCGAGAGCGCGGGAACGCATCGGCACAGCAGCATAGAACAGACCGACTGGCATCACCTTGAGGAGCACCATTTCGTCGCGCGTGTCGCGGCCGCGCTGGAAGACGCGGTGCGCAAGCGCGGCGTGCCCGCGCTCGTCGTCGTTGCGCCGCCGCGCACGCTCGCCGATTTGCGAACCGCCTTCCATGCCGATGTCAAGAAACGGATCGTTGCCGAAGTCGGCAAAGACCTCACCAAGCACCCCGTGGGGGACATCGAGAAGCACCTGTTCGCGTAAACGAGGCTCTGCAGTAGCCGCGGTTCGGTGTCACCGCGCCAGCACCTCTTGCGGACCGTCGGCAGGAGCGGCAACCGGCGTGCCGCGCGCCGGCGTGCCTCCCAACGAGCCGAGGAACGCGCGGAACGCGATGTTGCTCTTGAGCGCGTCGCGGCCGGCGTCAATCAGCAAATCCACCTGCTCCGGCGGCAGCACCAAACGCGTCTCGACGGCGTTAAGCGCGGCGGCGCGCTGCGCATCGAATTGTTCGAACGAGACGCGACCAATGAAGAATTTCACGTCTCGACAATTCCATCCGGACGGCGCGCCGAAGCGCCGGCGGTCGGCTGGCGAAAGCCCGCAGCGCCAATCAATCAGCGTGTGCTGCCAGGAATTCATAGTGTCCTGGAACGCCGAATAGCTGCCGACGGCGCCGGACTCGGTTGCGGTATCGGACGCCGCCGTGACCAGCGTCACGCCGGACGGGCCTTCCACCGTTTGCGCCCACGAGCCCGAGGGCGCGCGGCCGGAATCGACCACCAGAAACAACAATCGCCGCAGCTTGACGCCTTCCTCCGGCTCCAGCGGCCCGTAGGGCGTGGTGGCGGCGAGCCGCGCGGTGGTGAAGCCCGCCAGCCCGTAGTTGTCCACCACCCCGCCATCAAGCAGTTTGACGTAACGGACTTCGCCGCTGTGATAGCGCTCCAGCGCGGCGGCATAGATCTTGAGCAGCGGCGGAGCGGTCTCGCTGGTGCGCGCGCGTTCCACCCAGTCCGGCAACGGCACCGCGCAGCCGCCCGGATAACTCTGGATGACAACGGGCGCGAAAATCACCGGCACCGCCGCCGATGCCGCCACGGCGAGCGAGATCGGATAGCTCGAAAGATCGCTGCACAAGGCCCCGAAGGTGGTGCGGCCGAACACGAACGGCGTGCGGTCGTAGATATCGGAAGCGTTGATCCAGACCAGCGGACGCCGCTCGAACAGCAGACTTTTGAAAGTCGCGTGATCGAACAGATTATCGTCGAGCCAGCGCGGGAACACGGTCGAATCGTTGATGCCGCCCTGCAGTCCGCGCGCGATGTTGGTGAGGCCGATCGTCGTCTCCAGCCCCTCCTCGGCGTTGCGCAGCAGGAAGCGCTGCTTGAAATCGGCCAACGCCTTGCGCTTCTTCAGCCCGTAATAGGCGGCCAGCACCGATCCGCCGGAGACGCCGGTAACGAAATCGATGCGGTCAAGCAGCGACGCCGAGCGGTTCGGCACCGACGTTTCGTCGAAACCGGTGAGCACGCCGTAGGCGAAAGCCGCCGCGCGCGTGCCGCCGCCTGAGAACGACAGCGCGATGACGGTGTCATCGTAATAGGTTTGGACGTCGCGGCCGAGCTCGGCGCCCACCTGCCTGGTGCTGCCGACGAGCGGCTGATTGATCGGCTCGTTGTGAATGGCTTGGGCGCAGGCGACCAATAGGGCTGAACACGCAACGATGCGCCCTGCGCGAACTAAACGCTGCACCAGACCCCGCACCATTAACCAAGCTTAGCAACGTTTCCGTCCTGCCCCAAGAAAGCACATGCTCTGGAAGACAGGGATTTGCCTTTGAGGTTAATGGCTTGCTTCGAATGTGACGTTTTGGCCCGGGGATCACGACAGTGCCCCCCTTTGGAACCGGTGCGGACGCGACTCGGGATGGATTGGCGATGACGCGCCGCCGGCGTCAAATTCTTCATGACATTCAATGAGTTGAGCGAACCACTCGGCACCGATCGGGCAAAAGGGTCGATTTTTCGCGCCGTTTCACTCAGAATCAGCGCAAAACCCGCGTCATTGCGTGACAGGACTGTGAAGCGGCTGTTGCGCGGATGCTTCCCAGGACGAGTGAGTCTGGTGGGAATCGATGTCCCGATCCTCGCGAAAATTCCGTTGGCGCGTCCGTAATCCAACGAAAAAGAAAGTTAGCGTGCGCCGCACTCTTTCGGATTCCCCACGAATCTCCGATACTTGCGCATTCCTCCCTTGAGTCGTCCCCGCTATCCCCATATTTAGTGGTTGATTCAGAATTTCGTACTAACTCTTGACGGGCGCGACGGCCTTGGCCTAGCCTGATCAAGTTCGGCGCGCAGGTAGAGAAGTTCGCCGGGCTCCCCAAAAAGGGTTTGCGGGACTGCCCCGTGCCGCCCACGGCGCGAGGCATTGGGTCTCCTTGTCCCTACCGGATGCTCGGACGTGTCGAACAAGGCCCGGCTGATGCGCCGGTCCGGGGGCTGAAACAGAGCAGGGCTGAAACCGCACGCGGGCGAGTTCGCTTCACCGCGTCGCGGGGAAGCTGTCGGCGGTCTATATTTAAAGCGGATATTTCCGCAGAACCGCCGACAAGAGAGAAACGACTGAAAGGGGCAGAAAATGCGGATCGAGCGGCGCTACACCAAAGAGGGACAATCGCCATACGCGGATATCGTCTTCCGGCTCACCGCCAGCGAGATCCGCAATCCGGACGGCTCCGTCGTGTTCCATGCCGACGACGTCGAAGTGCCGGAACAGTGGTCGCAAGTCGCCTCCGACGTGCTGGCGCAAAAGTATTTCCGCAAGGCCGGCGTCCCGGCGCGCCTGAAGAAAGTCGAGGAGGAGAGCGTTCCCTCCTGGCTGTGGCGCAGCGTGGCCGACGAAGCGGCCCTCAACGAGCTTCCCGAGAAAGAGCGTTACGTCGGCGAAACCTCCTGCAAGCAGGTTTTTGACCGGCTCGCCGGCACCTGGACCTATTGGGGCTGGAAGGGCGGCTACTTCAGCTCCGAGAGCGACGCGCAAGCCTTCTGCGACGAGCACCGCTACATGTTGGCGATGCAGATGGTGGCGCCGAACTCGCCGCAATGGTTCAACACCGGCCTCCATTGGGCCTACGGCATCGACGGCCCGAGCCAGGGCCATTTCTACGTCGATTTCAAAACCGGCAAGCTGGTGCAATCCGCCACGGCCTACGAGCACCCGCAGCCGCACGCCTGCTTCATCCAGTCGATCTCCGACGACCTCGTCAACGAGGGCGGGATCATGGATTTGTGGGTGCGCGAGGCGCGGCTGTTCAAATACGGCTCCGGCACCGGCTCGAATTTCTCCAAACTGCGCGGCGAAGGCGAAAGGCTGTCGGGCGGCGGCAAGTCGTCGGGCCTGATGAGCTTTCTCAAGATCGGCGACCGCGCGGCGGGAGCCATCAAGTCGGGCGGCACCACGCGCCGCGCCGCCAAGATGGTTATTCTCGACGCCGACCATCCCGACGTCGAGAATTTCGTCGACTGGAAGGTGATCGAGGAGCAGAAGGTCGCCAACCTCGTCACCGGCTCGAAAATCAATCAGCGGCACCTGCGCGCGGTCTTCAAGGCCTGCGTGAACTGCGAAGGGTCGGGCGACGATTGCTTCGATCCGGAGAAAAACCCCGTGCTCCGCCGCGAGATCAAGGCGGCGCGCAAGAACCACGTGCCGGACAATTACATCCGCCGCGTCATCCAGTTCGCCAAGCAAGGCTACAAGGACATCGAATTTCCGGTCTACGACACCGATTGGGATTCGGAAGCCTATCTCACGGTATCGGGCCAGAATTCCAACAACACCGTGCGCGTGACCGACGAGTTCCTCAAAGCCGTCGAGGCCGATCGCGACTGGGATCTGTTCTGGCGCACCAAGCCGGGGAAGATTGCCAAGACGACGAAGGCGCGCGAGCTGTGGGAGAAAATCGGCTACGCCGCCTGGGCGAGCGCCGATCCCGGCCTGCAATTCCACACCACCATCAACGACTGGCACACTTGTCCGGCGTCGGGGCCGATCATCGCCTCCAATCCGTGCTCGGAATACATGTTCCTCGACGACACGGCGTGCAATCTCGCGTCGCTCAATCTGTTGTCGTTCCACACCCCTGCCCCGCCCGCGGCCGCGACCGGCGCGCGGCTCGAGCGGCAGCTCTATGACGTCGACGGTTACGAGCACGCGGTGCGGCTGTGGACCATCGTGCTGGAAATCTCGGTGCTGATGGCGCAGTTCCCCTCAAAGGAGATCGCGCAGCGCTCCTACGACTTCCGCACGCTGGGCTTAGGCTACGCCAATGTCGGCGGGCTCCTGATGTCGTCGGGCATTCCCTACGATTCCGACGCCGGCCGCGCCATTTGCGCCGCGCTGTCGGCGATCATGACCGGCGTCTCCTATGCCACGTCGGCGGAAATGGCCGCCGAGCTCGGCCCGTTCCCACGCTTTGCCGAAAACCGCGAGGCCATGCTGCGGGTGATACGCAATCATCGCCGCGCCGCCTATGGCGAGCGCAGCGGCTACGAGAAGGTCGCGACCCCGCCGGTGCCGCTCGATCATAAAGCCTGTCCGGATGCGCGGATGTCCGAACACGCCAAGCGCGCCTGGGACCGCGCGCTCGCGCTCGGCGAGGCGCACGGCTACCGCAATGCGCAGGCGAGCGTGGTGGCGCCGACCGGCACGATCGGCTTGGTCATGGACTGCGACACCACCGGCATCGAGCCCGACTTCGCGCTGGTGAAATTCAAAAAACTCGCCGGCGGCGGCTACTTCAAGATCATCAACCGCGCGGTACCGGAGGCGCTGCGCGTGCTCGGCTACGCCGAGAACGAGATCGCCGAGATTGTCGCCTATGCCGTCGGCCACGGCACGCTCGGCAACGCGCCGGCGATCAATCCCACGACTTTGAAGGCCAAAGGCTTCACCCCCGAAGCGATCGAGAAGGTGGAAAAGGCGCTGCCGACCGCCTTCGACATCAAATTCGCCTTCAACAAGTGGACGCTGGGCGCCGATTTCCTGCGCGACGCGCTCAAGGTCGAGGCGGCCGATCTCGCCGCGCCGAGCTTCGACCTGCTCGCCCATCTCGGCTTCACCAAGCGCGAGATCGAGGCGGCCAATATCCACGTCTGCGGCGCCATGACGGTCGAGGGCGCGCCGCACCTGAAGCCCGAGCACTATGCCGTGTTCGACTGCGCCAATCCGTGCGGCCGCACCGGCAAGCGCTATCTCTCGGTCGAGAGCCACATCCGCATGCTGGCGGCGGCGCAGCCATTCATTTCCGGCGCCATCTCCAAGACCATCAACATGCCGAACGAGGCGACGGTCGCCGACTGCAAGGCCGCCTACATCCTGTCCTGGAAGCTCGGCCTGAAAGCCAACGCGTTGTACCGCGACGGCTCAAAGCTGTCGCAGCCGCTGCAAAGCCAGCTCATCGCTGACGAGGTGGAAGAGGACGACGTTATCGAGGCCTTCCTCGAGAAGCCGGCCGCCGCGCGCGCCGCCGGTCTCGCGGAAAAAGTGGTCGAGAAGGTCGTCGAGCGCATCGTCATCATGCGCGAGCGCGAGCGCATGCCCGACCGGCGCAAGGGCTACACCCAGAAGGCTGTGGTCGGCGGCCACAAGGTCTATCTGCGCACGGGTGAATACGACGACGGCCGGCTCGGCGAGATTTTCATCGACATGCACAAGGAAGGCGCGGCGCTGCGCTCGCTCCTCAACAACTTCGCCATCGCGGTGTCGCTCGGCCTGCAATACGGCGTGCCGCTCGACGAATATGTCGATGCCTTCACCTTCACCCGCTTCGAGCCGGCCGGCCCGGTGCAGGGCAACGACTCGATCAAATACGCCACCTCGATCCTCGATTACGTGTTCCGCGAGCTCGCGGTATCCTACATGGAGCGATTCGACCTCGCCCATGTCGATCCGTCGGGCGAAGGCTTTGATGCGCTCGGCAAGGGCGTCGCCGAAGGCAAGCCCGCGCCCGACGGGCGCTATGTGTCGAAGGGCCTGACGCGCTCGCGCACCGACCGCCTCAAGGTGATGCAGGGCGGTCAAGGCGCTTTGGACCGCGGCGCCGAATCTTCACCCTCCCCTGCAGGGGGAGGGTCGGCCGGTGAAACGGGCCGGGGTAGCATGGCCTCCAACGTCACCGCCCTCGCCTCCTCCGGACCGCGTGGAGAAACCGCCGGCAGCGCCGCGCTCAAGAGCGAGCCCGAGCAAAAACTTTCGCCGGCGCAAGCGCTCGAGCAGATGAACTGGAGCGACGCCCGCGCCCATGCCAAGCAAGCCGCGGCGGAAAAACGCGCCGAAGCCCGCGCCAAAGGCTACGAAGGCGAAGCCTGCGGCGAGTGCGGGAATTTCACTTTGGTGCGCAACGGCACCTGCATGAAGTGCGACACGTGCGGGTCGACGACGGGGTGTTCGTAACGCCGCCTGATCTTAATTCAAGCAGCCCAGGGCGGCTTAACAGCCGCCCTTTTTGCTACGCAAGTCTCTGAAATGAGCGACCCCAAAAATCACCATTACGTACCGGAGACATACATCGAAAACTTCTGCGGTGAGGATGGAGCCCTGTGGCTCCACGACAAGTGGAAAGGACGATCGTTTCCAAGTCGGCCGAAGAAGGTTCTGAAAGAGCATTTCTATTATGCTCAGCCCAACCAGGATCGAAAAACCTGGAACTACGGCCTCGAGAATTTCTTTTCCGAGAAAATCGAGAAAGACTGGCCCTTCACGGTTCGTCTGATTCAAGATGGGCCGAAAACACTCCGCAGTCTCAGAAACCTTTACATGTTTCTGTACGCGATGCGAGTTCGCGTGCCAAATTGTAGAAAAGCGGTTGAATACGCACTACAACAACAGGTGCAGGTAGTTTCCGGCATGATTAAGGACAAGGAATATTTGGAAGGCGAACGAGAAGTAATTGCACTAATCAACAAGACCTTAAACTCAAATTTTCAAAGTATGGAAGAGCTTTATGACGCCGGAATAATTAACATCACGATTGACCCTCACCGCAGTTTATTAGCAATGGCGGACATCGCAAAAGGCTTTGCCCTCGTCGTCTCGGCAATACAGTTTCATTTCATCAAGAACTGCACCCCGGTCGATTTCAACTGCAGCGACAATCCAGTTGTTTATTTTCCGCACGAGCAGCAGCCTAACGCTTGCGAACCTTTTCAATTTCTGCCGATGCGTCCGTTCGAGTTTATTTTTCCAATCACAAAGAGGTACTGCCTTTATCACAACTCCCAATATCCAATTCGTGCTCAACAAATTGCCGTCACCGAAACCAATGACTCAAACCTGGTAGGCCGCATTAACAAGTTCATCGGCGCTTTCGCGGATAGGTTTTTAGTTTCTTCCAAAGAGCTAAACGCGTCCGAATTGCCAGCAAAGAACCTGTGCCCTCGCCTAACGGTGCACAAATATCCCGAAGAGCGCGGCACGTTCTTGAACTTTCAATACGAAATGGGGGAACCCTTGCAGCTCCCAAAATGGAAAAATAAATTCGAACCAGCTTAGCGCGAGCGCAGCCCCACGCCGCGCTCGTCGCGGGCATCCACGTCTTCGAACCACTTAAACCAAAGTCGTGGATTGCCCGGACAAGCCCGGCCATGACGAGAGCGATTCGCCCCTTGCGCTTCCTCGCCGAGAATCGCGCCGTTTTCCGTAAACGAGGGATGAATCCGGCAAAAAACAAACTTTGAGACTCTGGTCGTGAGTCTCGTTCATGCTGCTCCCGCGATTCTTCAGGCGATTCTGGAGCCCGCGATGAACCTGTTGCTGGTCGTCGGCCTTATGACCGCTTGCACGATCAATGTGGCTAGCGTTGTCGGCCACCTCGGCGGCGTGGCCGGATAGTGCGTAGGGTGGGCTAAGGCGCGAAGCGCCTAGCCCACGCGGTTTACCTGAAACGCCGCGGATGTGATCGCAGGGGGCACGCTTCGCTTTTGCGGCGCCGCGGGTTAGCATGCCGCGATGGAGATCGGGCCGTGAGTCGCAGCAATATCATCTACCTCGTCGTCGGCGCGCTGGTGATCGTTGTCGCCGTGATGGGTTATCAACTATATCAGGATCGCAAGAAGCCAGAGGGTGTGCGTATCGATGTCGGCCCCAACGGCCTAACGATCGAGAAGAAATAGCGAGCGCAGCCTGGGCTAACGCGCGGAACGCGCCGAGCCCACGCGTCCATTCCGAAAGCGCGGCCTAGCATCGTGGGCACGCTTCGCTTTGCCCACCCTGCACTTCGCGGCGCGGGTGACCCGGGATTTCGCTTGCGCGCGATCCGCGCTAGTGGCTGCATGCGCGGAGGCGCGATGAAGAAGGTCTTCAATGCTGCGTGTTTCGCTCGGACTCATCACACTCGCTCTTGCCCTCTCACTGATCTCGTCGGCTTCGGCCGCGCCCGCGCACAAGCCGCCGGCGCACAAGAAACAGCACGTCTCGCGCCACTGGCACGGCTACGGCTTTCTGCCCGGCTACCGCCCGCCCGAGGTGATCGAGCGCGAGCGCGCCGAGCACTATTATGAGATGATGAATGGGCCGGTGTATTATGGCCCGGCCTGGCCGGGCTTTTATAACAACCGCTGGAACGGCGGCGGCTTCGGCCCCTGCTATACGCAGACCCCGATCGGACCAATCTGGAATTGCGGGCGGTAGCCAGTCGGGTGGGCTAAGGCGCCGAACGCGCCGAGCCCGCGCAATCAATTTCGTCATTGCGAGCGCCAGCGAAGCAATCCAGACAACAATGCAGTTCTGGATTGCTTCGTCGCGGAGCCTGTCATCGGGCCGGCCACTTCGGGCCGGACCCGTTGGCTCCTCGCAATGACGCGCGATTGATCCATCACCCGGTCGGATCGAAGATCGTCCAGTCGAGCGCGGCAAATTCCTGTTTCAGCCAGTCGATGAACGCGCGCACCTGCGGACGTTCGTGCGCTCGCTTGGGGCGCACCAGATAGTAGGCGCGGCCCGACCGCAGCGAGAGCCGCACCGGAATGACCAGGCGGCCGCTGCGCACGAGGTCGTAGGCGAGAATATCTGTCACCAGCAGCACGCCGGCGCCTTCGCCCGCGGCATCGAGCGCATGGTCGGCGCTGTTGAAGCTCAAGCTGCGGGCGGTCTCAACGTGGTCGAGGCCGGCGGCGGCGAACCAATCGGTCCAGGTCGGGCCCCGCGCGCGCGGCAAAAGCGTGTCGTCGTGAATGAGCGGGGCATGGGCGAGCAGTTCGGCCGTATTGAGCGGCCCGCTCATTTCGATCAGCTTCGGGCTGCACACCGGCACGAGCGACAGCGATACCAGCTTCTCCATGTCCAGCGTGGGATCGGGTGGCGGATCGTCCGGCATGTTGCGGATCGCCAGGTCGACGCCGTC
>JBEKJZ010000004.1:0-75100 GCA_050010955.1 Xanthobacteraceae bacterium
ATCGACAAAATGGATTTCGCCGGTGACGCCGGTCGAGAGGTCGGACAGCAGATAAAGCCCGGCGCCGCCGAGATCCTCCAGCGTCACGCCACGATGCAGCGGTGAATGCCGCTGCTGGAAGGCGAACATGTAACGCGCGTCGCCGATGCCGGCGCCGGCCAGCGTCCGGATCGGCCCGGCAGAGATCGCGTTGACGCGAATGCGGCTCGAGCCGAAATCCACCGCCAGATAGCGCACCGACGCTTCCAGTGCCGCCTTGGCCGGACCCATGGCGTTGTAGTTCGGCATCGCGCGCTCGCCGCCGTTATAGGTCAGGGTCAGCATCGCGCCGCCGTTCGGCATCAGCGCAGCCGCGCGCTTCGCCGCCTCGGTGAAGGCGAAGCACGAGATCAGCATGGTGCGCAGAAAATTGTCGCGGGTGGTGTCGGCGTAGCGGCCAGTGAGCTGCGTCTTGTCGGAAAAGGCCACGGCGTGGACGAGAAAATCGAGCGTCCCCCAGGTCCGCTCGAGCTCGGCGAAAACGGCATCGACCGAGGCGATGTCCTCGACGTCGCACGGCAGCACCAGATCGGCATTGACCGACGCCGCCAGCGGTTTGACGCGCTTGGCGAGCGCATCGCCCTGGTAGGTGAAGGCGAGCTTGGCCTCGTGCGCCGCGAGCGTCCTGGCGATGCCCCAGGCGATCGAGTGATCGTTGGCGACCCCCATGATCAGCCCGCGCTTGCCGTGCATCAACCCCTGCATGCGTCAATCCTTTTTGTCGTCATTTCCTGCCGAACTGACGGGTCGGCCCGAAGTGGCCGGTCGATAGGCGTCGCCGGCAATGACGGAGAGAGAAATCACGCATCCGGCCGCTTGAAGACGAGGCAGGCGTTGGTGCCGCCGAAGCCAAAGGAATTCGACAACACGCAGCCGAGCGTCACGCCGTCGCGGCGTTCGCGCACGATCGGCATGTCGGCAAAGGCGGGGTCGAGGTTCTCGATATTGGCGCTCTCGCAGATGAAGCCGTTGTTCATCATCAACAAGGAATAGATCGCCTCGTGCACGCCGGTGGCACCTTGCGAGTGCCCGGTGAGCGACTTGGTCGCCGAGATCGGCGGGCATTTGTCGCCGGCGCCGAACACTTCACGGATGGCCTCGATCTCCTTGAGATCGCCGATCGGCGTCGAGGTGGCGTGCGGATTGATATAGTCGATCGGCGGCTTGACGTGCTGCAGCGCCATGCGCATGCAGCGGGCGGCGCCTTCGCCCGACGGCGCCACCATGTCGACGCCGTCGGAGGTCGCGCCGTAGCCGGCGATCTCGCCATAGATCCTGGCGCCGCGCGCCTTGGCGCGCTCGGATTCTTCGAGCACCAGCACGCCGGCGCCGGCGCTGATGACGAAGCCGTCGCGGTCGGCGTCATAGGCGCGCGAGGCCTTGGCGGGGGTGTCGTTGTATTTCGACGACAGCGCGCCCATGGCGTCAAACAGCACGGTCAAGGTCCAGTCGAGCTCTTCGCAGCCGCCGGCGAAAATGATGTCCTGCTTGCCGGCCTGAATGATCTCGTAGGCATTGCCGATGCAATGGTTCGAGGTCGCGCAGGCCGACGAGATCGAATAGCTCAAGCCCTTGATCTTGAACCAGGTCGCGAGCGTGGCGGACGCCGTCGACGACATCGCCTTGGGCACCGCGAACGGCCCGACGCGCTTTGGCCCCTTGCTGCGCGCAATGTCGGCCGCCTCGACGATGGCGCGCGTCGACGGCCCGCCTGAGCCCATGACGATGCCGGTGCGTTCGTTCGAGATCTCGGTCGCGTCGAGCCCGGCATCGCGGATCGCCTGCTCTATGGCGACATGGTTCCAGGCGGTGCCACCGCCGAGAAAGCGCATGGCGCGACGGTCGACCGACTCACTGGGATCGAGGGTGGGCGCGCCGTGCACCTGAGAGCGGAAGCCGAGCTCGGCATATTTGTCGGCGCGCACGATGCCTGATTTTGCTTCGCGCAGCGAAGCCAGCACTTCCTGCGTGTTGTTGCCGATGGACGAGACGATGCCCATTCCGGTGACGACCACCCGCCTCATCTTGCCTCGTCAGCCTCTTTCGTCAGATGCGGCCAGTTACCTGACTTGCTTGCGCATGATCTTTGCCGAAAAGCGGTAGTCGCCTTTCGGCATCATGCGCCAGCTCCGCTCGCCTGCGGCGCCGCGTCGTGGAACAACCCGACCTTGAGATCAAGCGCACGATAGATCACCGAGCCGTCGGCGGAGAGCCAGCCGTCGGCGATGCCGAGCACCAGCTTCGAGCGCATCACGCGCTTGATGTCGACGCCGTACACCACCTTTTTCATGGTCGGCAGCACCTGGCCCGACATCTTGATCTCGCCGATGCCGAGCGCGCGACCCCTGCCGGACGAGCCGAGCCAGCCGAGAAAGAAGCCGAGCAACTGCCACAGCGCATCGAGGCCGAGGCAGCCCGGCATCACCGGGTCGCCTTTGAAATGGCAGGGGAAGAACCACAGGTCGGGCTTCAGTTCGAGCACCGCGCGCACCAGCCCCTTGCCGTATTCGCCGCCGACCTCCGCGATCTCGGAAATGCGGTCGAACATCAGCATGGGCGGCAGCGGCAGTTGCGGCCCTTGGGTGAAAAGCTCGCCCCGCCCGCAGGCCAGCAGGTCCTCATAGTCGAAAGCGGAACGACGTTCCTGCATGCTCCGGTCCCATGTTTGCGCCGGGGGCTGGCCAGTCGCGTGCATCCCTAACATATGGAACCATCGCGGCAAAGCCGCCTGCCGCGCTCCTGTGCCACGGTGCAAAACGACGCGGCGGCTTGATCGCCTTGGATGTTGCAGCGGGCAGTGGCTGGCGTATACTGATTTCACTTGCAACGATTTCGCTCGGCCCGGTAGCGGGCCGAAAGGTATGGTAATGACCCAATCGCGTCCTTTCGTTTCCCGTGCCGCCGCGCTCACGGCGCCGATCGTCCAGCCGCACGCGCCGCCCGCCTTTGCCGATCTCACCGGCTGTCCGTGGCACGACGTCAAGGCGAAGCTGCGCGAGGTCGGGCTGCGCCCGACGCGGCAGCGCATGGCACTGGGATGGATTCTGTTCGCCAAGGGCGACCGGCATGTGACGGCGGAAATGCTGTACGAAGAAGCCAACCACGCCAAGGTGCCGGTGTCGCTCGCCACCGTCTACAACACGCTGCACCAGTTCACCGAGGTCGGCTTGCTCCGTCAGGTCGCCATCGAAGGCTCGAAAGCCTATTTCGACACCAACAATTCCGAGCATCACCACTTCTTCATCGAGGACAAAAACGATCTCGTCGACATTCCCGCCGCCGACGTGGTGGTCGGCAAGGCGCCGATGCCGCCGCAAGGCTACGAGATCGCGCGCATCGACGTGGTGGTGCGGCTGCGGCGCAAGCGGGGCTGATCCGCTCCGACGTTCCGTCATTCCGGCCGAGCGAAGCGAGGGCCGGAATCCATAACCACAGAACTCGCAGAACGAGCGCGGAGCGCTCGCCCATACCCATTGTGGCTATGGATTCCGGGTTCGCGCCTTTGGCGCGCCCCGGAAGGACGAGGCTACTCGACCTTCTCGTCCGGATAGACGCCCCACAGCCGCTGCTGTTCGATCCAGCCGTCGAAGCCGTCGCCGGTGAGCCGGCACCAGCTGCCGTTGCAATGCTTGACCGATCCGAGCACTCCGGACTGCAAACGGGCCAGCACCGCGCTTTCGGCATCGGGCTTGGCATGCAGCGGCGCCAGATCGGTCTTTGATTTCAGTTGCACGGCAGCCATGCGCTTGCCTGACAGCAGCGAGTGATAGACCCAGCCCTCCGACCCGTCGGAGTCGCGGATGCGCCGCCAATTCTCGAACTCGGCGGTGATTTCGACCGGCCAGCCGACGCGGGTGTAGATCCAGGAGACGTCGTGATCCTTGTCCGGCCCGCCGCGGACGTTCACGCGATCCACCTTGAGGCTGACGAAGCGCGGCACCGGCAGCCCGCTCGGCGCAGTGTCGCCGGCTGCCTGCGCCGCCGCCACGGCGAACGTCAGCACGACGATGGCCGCTACGGCCGCCCTTGCCCAAACGATCATGAACCTGCCATGCCGCACTGCCATGGCGACATACCCGGATGCCTCAGCTAAGCGCGATGACGCCGGGAACCCGGCGCGCTTTGTCGGAGCGCAGCCATCTGGTAGAGAGGATTGATGTACCGCCCCCCGAAGTCGCAGTGTCGGCGAGGGCGGTTAACGAGACCTGAACGGGCGGATACGGCAAAGGGGGCCGGTGCCGCCGGCGGCGTGAGCATGATCCGGAACGGTGCAAACCGATTTGGTTATGCTTCACGTGAAAGTTGAGCGCGCACGGGGCAGCGAATGGCATCGGGTAAAAAACCGCTGGTCGTGGTCACCCGCAAATTGCCGGACAGCGTCGAAGCGCGCATGTGCGAGTTGTTCGACACGCGGCTCAACCTCGGCGACAAGCCGATGAGCCAGGCCGAGCTGGTCGATGCGATCAAGGTCGCCGACGTCATCGTGCCGACGGTCACCGATCAGATCGACCGCTCCGTGCTCAGCCATTCCGGCGAGCAGTTGCGGCTGATCGCCAATTTCGGCAACGGCGTCGACAACATCGACGTCACGACCGCGCTGCAGCGCGGTATCACCGTGACCAATACGCCGGGCGTCCTCACCGAGGACACCGCCGACATGACCATGGCGCTCATTCTCGCCGTGCCGCGGCGGCTCGCCGAAGGCGCCCAGGTACTCCTCGGCGACAAGGATTGGACCGGCTGGACCCCGACCTGGATGCTCGGCCATCGCATCTGGGGCAAACGGCTCGGCATCGTCGGCATGGGCCGCATCGGCCAGGCCGTCGCCCGCCGCGCCAAGGCGTTCGGGCTGCAGATCCATTACCACAATCGCCGCCGCGTCGCGCCGCGCATCGAGCAGGAGCTCAGCGCCACCTACTGGGAGAGCCTCGACCAGATGCTGGTGCGCATGGACATCATCTCGATCAATTGTCCGCACACGCCGGCGACCTATCACCTGCTCTCGGCGCGCCGCTTAAAGCTGGTCCGGCCGGAGGCCTATATCGTCAACACCGCGCGCGGCGAGGTAATCGACGAGAACGCATTGGCGCGGCTGATCGAGTCGGGCGAGATCGCCGGCGCCGGCCTCGACGTGTTCGAGCACGAGCCGGCGGTCAATCCCAAGCTCGTCAAGCTGGCGCGCGCCGGCAAGGTCATTCTGCTGCCGCATCTCGGCTCGGCGACGCTGGAAGGCCGCGTCGACATGGGCGAGAAGGTCATCATCAACATCAGGACTTTTATGGACGGCCACCGCCCGCCCGACCGCGTGCTGCCGTCGATGTTGTGAGGGCAGGGCGGCAGCAGCCGAGCGGAGCCCGCTATTCCGTCATGCCCGGCCTTGTGCCGGGCATCCACGTCTTTCTTCTCTGCAATGAGAAAGTGAGGCGTGGATGGCCGGGACAAGCCCGGCCATGACGAGAAATAGGACCAAGCCATGCGTGTGAGAGTCGATCATGCGGCGGATGCGGTCTATCTCAACTTGACCGACCGCCCCATTAAGGACAGTGCCGAGGTCGCCGACGGCATCGTTGTCGATTACGACAATGAAGGCCGGATCGTTGGCGTCGAGATCCTTGACGCATCGAAACGCACCGACGACCCTGACGCGCTCAAGAATTCAGTTTCGAATTGCCGTCTGTCGGGTGAGACCGGGCAGGTCGCCGGCGACCAAGTCAAGCCCCGATACGCGGCCCGTGGCGACCCGTCTCTTGGTCGGTGACTTGCCCCTTGACAATCGTCCCCTATTCAGTTACATGATAGCGAATCTTGCCTACCTAAGGACGTCGACCGGGTGACGCCGGCCGATGGGGCAGGGGCGGTTCCCGCGGGCGGGGGCTCGTCACCTCCGCTCCCGGGCGGCTAACGGGAAAACGCCCGGCCGGCATGATGACCGGTCTGCGACTTTGTCGCTGGACTGGGACAGGGGACGGCGGATAACGCCCGCCGGCAACCGCGACCCAGGAAGCGCGTTCTGGAGCTGAGCGGCGGCGTTGGTTCGCGGCCGCAAGTACCGCGGTGGAACGCCGTCAGGCGAGCGCGCTGCGATCAGCGCGAGCCGCGCCCCGTTTGGCGCGGATCATCGGAAGACACGCGCCTGGCGGCCTTCTGCTTCCTTTATTTCTTTGCTTTGTAGCCCGGATGGAGCGCAGCGAAATCCGGGGTAGGTGTCCGCAGAGCACGATCGAGCCGAAGCCGGTCCCACCGCCGGTTCAGGCGTGACGCGGTGGTGCTCAGCGGAGTTGTTGACCGTCTTTTGCGCATGATCTTGTCCGAAAACCGGTAGCCACTTTTCGGGATCATGCGGTTGTACGGCATCCCTCGGGCGCGCATCGCGCCGCGAGAATGAAATCGTTTTGTCCTCCCCCGCGAAAGCGGGGGAGGGGAACCATGCGGAGCATGGTGGAGGGGGCGTCAGCAATGCGGCAAGCGTCGCGGCCGACGCCCCTTCCACCGCGCAAGTGCGCGGTCCCCCCTCCCCGCTGTCGCGGGGCGGGATGAAGGACCTGCCGCCCTCATTTGCGCCCACACGCCTGCTCGTATCTAATTTGCGCTATGGAAACACGTTTCGTCGGCAAGCTCGCCGCGTTCGCATTCATCGGCCTTGTCGCGCTGCCGCTCTTTGCACAAGGCTTGGCGCGCGCAGACGGCCGCTTGGATTCCGCGATCGGCCACGCGCAGGCCGTCACCGCCGCGCACGGCATGGTGGTGGCGCAGGAGGCGATGGCCGCGCGGATCGGCGCCGACATTCTGCAAAAGGGCGGCAATGCGGTCGACGCCGCGGTCGCGGTCGGCTTCGCGCTGGCCGTGACCTATCCGCGCGCCGGCAATATCGGCGGCGGCGGCTTTATGGTCATTCATCGTGCCGGTGCCGCCGACGGCGGCGGCGACACCACCATCGACTATCGCGAGACCGCGCCGGCGGCGGTCACGGAAAAATCCTTCCTCGACGCGCAGGGCAATGCCGATCCGCAAAAATCGCGCGACTCAGCGCTCGCCATCGGCGTGCCGGGCACGGTCGCGGGGCTGGCGCTGGCGGAGGAAAAATATGGCTCGGGCCGTTTCACGCTGCCCGATTTGATGCAGCCGGCGATCGCGCTGGCACGCGACGGGTTCCCCGTGGCCGACGACACCGCAGATTCGCTGCCCCACGACCTGCCGCGGCTGCTGCGTTGGCCGTCCTCGGCGCAGATCTTTCTCAAAGCCGACGGCGCTCCGCTCGCGCCAGGCGACCGGCTGGTGCAACCCGACCTCGCCAATACGCTCGAAGCCATCGCCAAAGATGGACCGCGCGCGTTCTATCAAGGTCCGATCGCGCAAAAACTCGCCGCCGCCGTACAAGCCGCCGGCGGCGTGATGACCGTCGACGACCTCAAAGATTATCGCGCGATCGAGCGGCCGCCGATCCGCGGCATTTATCGCGGCTACGACATCGTCTCGATGGCGCCGCCGTCATCGGGCGGCATCGCGCTCCTCGAGATGCTCAACATCCTCGAGGGCTACGACCTGGCGCACGAAGCCGAGGCGCAGACGCTGTTCCTGATGATCGAGGCGATGAAGCGCGCCTATGCCGATCGCGCGTGGTTTCTCGGCGATCCCGATATGGTGCAGATGCCGGTCGAACGCCTGATCTCGAAAAGCTACGCCGACAAATGGCGCGCCACCATCGACCCCGCGCGCGCCACGCCGGCGATCGAGATCCATCCCGGCGGCACGGTCACGGCGGAAGGCCGCAACACCACGCACTTCTCCATCGTCGACCGTTTCGGCAACGCCGTGTGCAACACCTATACGCTCAACTTCGGCTATGGCGTCGGGCTGGTCGCCGCCGGCACCGGCGTGCTGCTCAACAACGAGCTCGACGATTTCGCCGCCAAGCCGAACACGCCGAATGCCTACGGCCTCACCGGTTTCGAGGCCAACGCGCCCGGCCCCGGCAAGCGGCCGCTGTCGTCGATGACGCCGACGATCGTGCTCAAGGACGGCAAGCCGTTCCTGGTCACCGGTTCGCCGGGCGGCAGCCTCATCATCACCGCGGTGCTGCAGATCGTGGTCGACGTGATCGACCGCGGCCTCGATATCGCCAGCGCGGTGTCGGCGCCGCGCGTGCACGATCAATGGATGCCCGACAAGGTCTTCGCCGAACCGGGACTAGCCGACAGTCTCATCACCGCGCTCGAGGCGCGCGGCGACAGCGTGGTGGTGCGGCATTTGCCGACGTCGGCCAACTCGATCCTGGTGACGCCGGCGGGTTTGGTCGGCGCCGCCGATCCGCGCACCCGCGGCGCGCTGGCGGCGGGCTATTAGCGATGGCCGCGCCTGCGGCTTCCCATAAGTTCGGAAATCGCCTACCCTTCCATCAGGTTTGGGGTTCATCCGAGAATGCCGGTTGAGCGCTCTAACCAGCGCGATCGGTAGCCCCCGATCCGGTCGCACGGGTGGCGCGTCGAGCCTTGTGCAGAAACCGCGTCGACGCCCATCACCATGCGAATTTGGCTTCTGCAGAAGCTGTACACCGGGAGGACTTGCGACATGATGTTCAGATCTGTGTTGGCGGCCGGCGCCGCCCTGGCAATCGGCTTGACCGCTTCGGCGTCGAGCAAGGCGGCCGACAGCTTCACGATAGGCTTGAGCAACGGCTGGGTGGGCAGCGAGTGGCGCACCCAGATGATCGACGAAGCGGAGGCGGCGGCCAAGGCCTGGAATGCCAAGGGCGTCATGGTCAAGACCAATGCCCAGAGCGCGACGGTCGATATTCCGGGGCAGATCGCGCAGGTGCGCAACTTCATCAATCAGGGCGTCAACGCCGTCCTGATCAATCCGAACAGCCCGACTGCGTTCGATCCGGTCATCGGGCAGGCCAAGGCGAAGGAAATCCTGGTCATCGCCACCGACCAGGAGGTGACGTCGAAAGACGCGCTCTACGTCGGCATCGACCAGAAGGCATGGGCCATGAAGTCGGCCGAGTGGCTCGCCAAGACGCTCAACGGCAAGGGCAACGTCGTCTGCATCAACGGCGTCGCCGGCCATCCGGCCAATCAAGCCCGCGTCGCCGGCTATAAGGAAGTGTTCGCCAAATATCCGGGCATCAAGATTCTCAACGAGGTCAACGCCGACTGGGACGAGGCCAAAGGCCAGCAGGCGATGCAGAATCTGCTCGCCACCTATCCCAACATCAACGGCGTCTGGGTGCAGGACGGCATGGCGGCCGGCGCCTGGCGAGCGATCAGCGAGGCCAAGCGCACCGACATCGCCGCAACCGGCGAAATCCGCGCCGACTTCCTGAAGCTGTGGAAGGAGCATCACTACAATACCGCCGCATCGGTCAATCCGCCCGGCGTCATGGCCAGCGCATTGAATGTGGCGGTGCTCAAATTGCAGGGCCACGAATTCAAGGACGGCATCTTCGCCGGCCAATTCGGCAATGCGATCTATATCCCCATCCCGCTCATCGACAATTCGAATTTCGAACAGGCCTATGAGCAGGTGAAGGACAAGCCCGGCTACATCTCGGTCACTACCGTGGTCACGCCCGACCAGGCGATGGCCTATTTCAAGAAGTAGCGGATCGATTCAGCGGGGCGTACCGTCGTGTCTGCTCTTGCGGCGCGGGGAATCCGCAAGCGATACGGCGGGGTGGTGGCCCTCGACGGCGCCGCGTTCACGCTCGAGCGCGGCGAGATCCACGCCCTGATCGGGGCGAACGGTTGCGGCAAGAGCACGCTGTGCAAGATCATCGCCGGCGCGGTCAGCGCCGATGCCGGCGAATTGCTTCTTTATGATCGTGTGGTCTCCTTTGCCGGCCCGGCCGACGCGGTCGAGGCCGGCATCGACATGTTCTACCAGGAACTCAGCCTGATCCCGGCGATGACGGTCGCCGAGAATATCCATCTCGGCCGCGAGCCGTTGACGCGGCTCGGCCTGGTCGATCGCGCGGCGCTGAACGCCGCGACCGCCGGCGCGCTCGCCGGCTTCGGCGAGACGCTCGGTTCCGCCGTCGATCCGCAGGCATCGGTGTCGGACCTGTCGGCGGATCAGCGTCAAATCATCGAAATTCTCAAGGTGCTGACGAAACGCGTCAGCATCGTCATCCTCGACGAGGCCACCGCGGCGCTCGACCGCAACCAGGTCGAAATTCTGTTTCAGCATCTTACCAAGTTTCGCGCCGACGGCAACTCGATCGTCTTCATTTCGCACCGCATCGATGAGGTCTTCACGATCGCCGACCGCGTGACCGTGATGCGTAACGGCCGCACCGTGATGGCATCTCGCGTTGCCGAGGTGACGCGCGAGCAGGTGGTCGCTGCGATGGTCGGTGGTGCGCCGCTGACGCGATCGCAGGCGCGGCACCGCCCGGCGCCGGAGAATGTGCTGCAAGTCACGGGCCTCGAAGCCGGCAAGCTCGGCGGCGTGTCGATGACACTACACCGGGGCGAGATCGTCGGTCTCGGCGGGCTGCATGGCCAGGGACAGTCGGATTTCTTGCGCGCGCTCTACGGGGCGCTAGCGGTCGTGGGCGGAACCATCGAGATCGGCGGAACAGGATACGATCCGACCGGGCCGCTCGCCGCGACACGGCGATCGCTGGCCTATGTGTCGGGCGAGCGGGCGCGCTACGGCATCATGGCGATCCGCACGATCTTCGAGAACCTTGTCCTCACCCTGTTGGTGCGCGATCGCCATTTCGCCGTGGCCCGGCGACGTCTCGAAGCGGAGATCTCGCCGATCGTCGCGCGCCTTGCGCTCAAATTTTCATCGCTCGATGCCCCGGCCAGTTCGCTGAGCGGCGGCAACCAGCAGAAAGTCCTGATCGCCCGCATGCTCGCCGTCCGGCCGGTCATCCTGCTGCTCGACGATCCGACCAAGGGCATCGATCTCGGTGCCAAGGCGGAACTCTACGAGATCATGGACGACCTCTGCGCACAGGGCGTCTCCATTCTCCTCTATTCGACCGACGATCAGGAAATGTTGACCATTTGCGACCGGGTCCTGGTGTTCGAGGGCGGGCAGATGGTAGCGGAATTGGCCGGCGAGGAGCGTACCGAGCTCGCGCTCTATCGGGCGGCCTATACGACCGGCCATGCCGGTGCGGCGCCGGCGAGCGCCGCCAAAGCGCCGCGTCGGCAACCGCCGCTGCTGTGGCAGAAGCTGCGCCGCTCGCGATATCGCTATCCTTATCTGCTGGCGGCCGCGGTTTTCCTCGTATTGGCTGCGACGAATGCGGTTCTCGAGCCGAACTTTCTCACCTTCGGCGTGGCGGTGTCGAACCTGAGTATTTTTCTGCCGTTGACGCTGGTCGCGATCGGCCAGACCTACGTGATACTCGGCTCGGATATCGATCTTTCGAACGGCACCATCGTGTCGCTCGTCAACGTCGTCGCCGTCACCATCATCGGCACGCACGGGTCGGTCGCGCTTGGGCTGGCGGCCGGCCTGGGCGCCGGGCTGGCAGCCGGCGCCGCGAACGGCATCTTCGTCGCTTATTTGCGCTATCAGCCCATCGTCACGACGTTTGCCACCAGCGTGATCTTTTCCGGGCTGGCGCTGTGGGTGCTGCCGCAGGCCGGCGGCCAAGTGCCGCCAAGCTTCTATTTAGCCTATGCCGGCAGCTTTCTGTTCATCCCCATGGTGGCATGGATCCTGATAGGCGGTGCGCTGATCGCGGCGTTAATCGCGCGACTGCGTTTCTATCATGACCTGCGGGCAGTCGGCGGCAACATGCAGGCGGCGTTTCAGACTGGAATTCCAGTGGCACGCGTGCGGCTTGGCGCCTACGTCATCAGCGGATTGTTCGCGGCGTTTTCCGGGCTGGCGCTGGTCGGCGAAACCGCGTCGGGCGATCCGCTGATCGGCGCCGGGCTGACATTGTCGTCGATCACCGCCGTGGTGCTCGGCGGCACCGCGCTTTCCGGCTGCGTCGGCAGCGTGCTTGGCAGCGTCCTCGGCGCCTTCACCCTTGGTCTCATCAACAACGTGATTTTCTTCGCGCAGGCGCCGTTCGCGTGGCAAGGCCTCATTCAAGGCGCGATTATCCTCGCGGCGCTCTCGGGCGGCATCGTTGTTGCGCGCAAGGCCGGGGATTGAGATGCTGGCGCAGGCCAAAGCTTTGCTCGGACGGCCGCTCGTCGTCGCTTGCATCGCGATCGTGGCGCTGCTGGCCGCCGGCAATCTGCTCTCTCCGGGCTTCGCCTCGCCGCGGCAGATCATCAATCAGCTCATCATCGCGGCGCTGCTCGGCGTCGTCGCCGCCGGACAGAACCTCGTGATCCTAGCCGGCCGCGAAGGTATCGACCTCTCGGTCGGCGGCATCATCTCGTTGAGCGCGTTCCTTGCCGGCAACCTCATGCAGCAGAACGACGCCAACCTGCCGCTTGCCATCGTGGCGGTGCTGGCATGCAGCTTTCTCATCGGCCTGGTGAGCGGAACCGGCGTCACCGTGCTGCGCATCCCGCCGCTGGTCATGACGCTCGGCATACTCGGCGTCGTCAACGGCGCGCTGGTGCTGCTGACACGCGGCATACCGTCGGGGCGCGCGGCGCCGATGCTCAGTCAATTTGTCAGCCAGCCCGTGCTGTTCGATCTGCCCGGTATCGTCTTCATCTGGATCGCGATCGGCGTGGCGCTGGCGCTATTGCTCAGGTACACGACGTTCGGCCTCGCCATCTACGCGATCGGAGCCAACGAAGCGGCGGCGCAGCTCGCCGGCGTGCCGGTGCGGCGCACGCGTGCGCTCGCGTTCGCGCTCAGCGGACTATTCAGCGGCATGACCGGTATCCTGCTGCTCGGCTATACCGGGAATGTCTTCGTCGGCGCCGGCGACCAATATATGCTGCCGTCGATCATCGCGGTGGTAATCGGTGGAACGTCGCTGGCCGGGGGCACCGGAGGTTATACCGGCACCATGGCCGGAGCAGTCTTCCTGGTGGTGCTCCAGAGCATTCTCACTACGTTGGACATCCCTGCATTCGGACGGCAGATCGTCTTCGGCGCCACGTTGTTGGCGCTGATGCTGATCTACGGGCGCCAGCGCCGGCTCAAGACCTGACAGCGGCGCTGGACGAACGACAAGTCGGATTTTTGTGTGAGCATGATGTTTGCCGAGGTTCAACTTTCCCGAATCATGCTCTAAGGCGGAGGCTTCCATGAACGACAACGCGCCAAGCGCCACGTTGCGGATCGGCTTGATCGGCAGTGGCTTCATCGCCAAGTTTCATCTTCAGGCCCTGCTTTCCGTGCGCCACGCGACGGTTGCCGGCGTCTACAGCCCGACCGCCGCACATCGCGAAGCGCTCGCCGCCGAGGCCAATGCGCTCGAACTCGGTCCCTGCCGCGCCTTCCTCTCGCTCGAAGCCATGCTGCTGTCCGGCGAAGTCGATGCGCTGTGGATCGGCGTGCCGAATTTTTGCCGACTCGACACCATGCGCGAGATCCACCAGCTGGTGAAATCGGGCCGCGCCAAGCTTATCGGCGTGGCCTGCGAGAAGCCGCTGGCGCGTACGCTTGCCGAAGCCCGCGAAATGCTGCGCCTCGCCGAGGACGCAAAGCTCCTGCACGGTTATCTGGAAAATCAGGTGTTCTCTAGCGCCGTGCAACGTGGCAAGGACATCGTCTGGCGCCGCGCCGTGCCGATCTGCGGGCGTCCCTATCTGGCACGCGCCGCCGAGGAGCATAGCGGCCCGCACATGCCGTGGTTCTGGCAGGGCCGGCGGCAAGGCGGCGGCGTGCTCTCCGACATGACCTGCCATAGCGTCGAGGTGGCGCGGTTTCTCCTGACCAAGCCGGGCGCGCCGCGTAGCGATCTCAAACTTATCAGCGCCAGCGCCAGCGTCGGCAATCTGAAATGGACGCGGCCGGAATACGTCGCGCGGCTCAAGCGCATGATGGGCGCCGAGGTCGACTACGCCACGCGGCCGGCGGAGGATTTCGCCCGCGGGGCGCTGACCTTCCGCGATGCCGAGGGGCATGAGGTGCTGGTCGAAGCCACCAATTCCTGGGCCTATGTCGGGGCCGGCCTGCGCATTCTGATCGAGCTGCTCGGGCCGGAATATTCCATGGAGTTTTCCTCGCTCAACACCGGACTGAAAGTGTTCCTGTCGCGCAACGTGACCGGCGGCCAGGGCGAGGACCTGGTCGAGAAGCAGAACGCCGAACAGGGCCTGATGCCGGTGGTCGAGAACGAGCCTGACATCTACGGCTATATCGGCGAGGATCGGCACATGGTCGATGCCTTTCGTCATCGCCGGCAACCGATCGAAACCTTCGAGGACGGCGTCGGCGTCGCCGAAATGCTTATGGCGCTGTATCGCTCGGCGGAAATCGGCCAGGTGGTGACCTTGCCGGCGCCTGAACTGGAGACCTATGTTCCGCCGGTTGCCCGGCCGTAGGAAAACCGCCGCTGCAGCAGGTCGGTTGTCGCGGACGGCCGAGCTGCCGCTGCCGTCAAACGATAGGGAGCTTGACGCGTGCAAATGACCAACGAGCCCTACCCCGTACCCCGGAAATTGGAATCGGGCCTCGCACCCGTGCTCGCTTTTTGGCAAGGGCTCAGGCGGAGGGAAGCCGAGATCCCTTTTTGGGATGACATCGGCATTTCGGCGCTGCCGGATGTGTCAGGTCGACTGATGTTGCTCGAAGCGTCAGACCAGCCGGTGCGTTTCCGCTGCGGCTTCGGGGTTGTCGGCGAGGAGATCAAGCGGCAATACGGCGGCGACCTGGCCAGCAAGTTTCTGGACGAAATAGAGGTGCGTCATCCGCTGCAGTTCCTGATTTCTCAATCCAGCGCCACGATCGAGAGCCGTCGTCCGACATATTACCGACACGCATTGGCGAGGAAGGGGGGCAGCTCGCACGTCGAGCCGGAATATGCCCGTCTTGTGCTTCCGATGTGGGGAAATGGCCATATCGGAATGCTCCTCGTGGCCTTCGCCTGGGGATAGTCACCGATGGCTCGGGCGGGCGCCCGCGCGTGGCGTTGGCAACGATCGCGTGTGTGGTGCATCGACGGCCGTCCCGGCTGAAGCGAGAAACAATGGCGGACATCGTCACCTTCACTATGAATCCGTCGATCGATGTCTCGCTTTCCGTCGAGCGGGTGGCGGCGTTTCACAAGTTACGCTGCGCGGCTGAACGTCGGGATCCCGGCGGCGGCGGGATCAACGTGGCTCGGGTGATGAAGCGGTTCGGCGCCGACGTGACGGCCATGTATCCCATCGGCGGCGCGCTCGGCCAATTGCTGCGGCGCCTGGTCGACCAAGAAGGAATTCCGGGACTGACTACTCCGATTTCTGCCGAAACCCGCGAGGACTTCACGGTCCACGAACGAGCCACCGACCTTCAATATCGGTTCGTGCTTCCGGGGCCGCAGCTCACCGAACAAGAGTGGCGGGCCTGTCTCGCCGCCTTTAGTTCGCTCGATCAACGGGCCCGCTTTGTCGTCGGCAGCGGCAGCCTGCCGCCCGGCGTTCCCGACGACTTTTACGGCCGTGTGGCGCAGGCGGTAAAGCGGACGGGCGGAAAGATCGTCATCGACACCTCAGGACCGCCATTGCGCGCCGCCTTGCAGACCGGCGTGTATCTCATCAAACCGAGCTTGAACGAATTCAGAATCCTGATGGGGAAATTACTCGAAACTCAAACCGATTGGATCAAAGCCTGCCGCTCGCTCGTCAACAACGGATACGCCGAGATCGTTGCGCTCACGCTGGGAGAGCAAGGCGCTTTATTGGTGACGCGCGATCAAGTTCTACGCGCGCAAGCGCTGCCGGTCACGCCGGTCAGCGTGGTGGGCGCGGGTGACAGTTTCCTGGGGGCCATGATTTGGAGTCTGGCGTCCGGACACACCGTGGAAACTGCCTTCCGCTATGGCGTAGCGGCAGGATCGGCGGCATTGCTCATGCACGGCACGGAGCTGTGCCGGCGCGAAGACACCGAGCGTCTGGTGAATGACGTCAAGCTCCTGACGATTTGAACCGTCGACGCTGCGGCAACGGTATGGCGCACATCGTTCGCGAATGCCTCTTCAAGGCTCGTTCAACAGCGCCGCGGCGCCGAGCAGTTCCGGATGCGGCCGCACGATGAGGTAAGTCGGAATCGCGGCGAGGTAGCCGTGCATGCGGCCCTTGGCCTCGAACCGCGAACGGAATTCGGATTGCGCGAAGAATTGCGCCAGCCGCGGCACGATGCCGCCGGCGATGTAAATGCCGCCGCGCGCGCCCAGCGTCAGTGCCAGATTGCCGGCTACCGTTCCGAGCATGGCGCAGAAGATCGCCGTCGCCTCGCGCGTGCGCGGATCCGTGTTCCAGATTTGCGCGCTGATGATCTGCGCCGGCGTGAACGGGGCGGCGGGGCTTTCCGCGAGTTCGCAGAGCGTGTTGTACAAATTGACGAGACCGGGACCGGACAGCAGCCGCTCGGCCGAGACGTGGTCGTAGCGCTTGCGCATCAGATCGAGGATCGCGCTTTCCTGCGCACTGGCTGGCGACATCGTCACATGGCCGCCTTCGCCGGCGATGGTCACCGCGCCGTTCGGCGTCGGCGCGAACGCACCGACGCCGAGACCCGTGCCGGGTCCGATGATGCCGACCGCAGCGCCTTTGACCGGTGCGCCGCCGCCGATCTGCAGGCAATCCTTGTCGCCAAGGTGCGGGACCGCCGCGGCATTGGCGACGAAGTCATTGACGACACGGAGCCGTCGAAAATCGAGCTGCCGCCGCAAGCCTTCGATGGAAAACGACCATGGATGATTGGTCAGCGTCACCTGGTCGCCGGTGACCGGCGACGCGACGGCGAGCACCGCCTGCAGCGGCCGCGCGGCGGGCGATGCTTCGGCCAGGTAGGCCTCGATCGCATCGGGAAGCGACGCATGATCGTTCAAGGCGTAGACGCGCGGCGCCGTTGTACCGTCTGGATGAACCAGGGCGAAGCGGATGTTGGTCGCGCCGATATCTCCGATCAAAGCGATGCCGGGCTTTGACACGTTCATCAGTACGTCTCGCTCTAGATTCCTTACGGAGCATGATCTTTTCGGAAAACCGGCTTCCACTTTTCCGGATCATGCTCTGGCGGTTTGTTGTGCGGGCTCCCCTGATAGTGGAGCATATCGGCGGCCGAGCGTACAGCGGAACGCGGCGCAGCCCGCGGCGGACGATCACGCCCGCAGCGCGGCGAGCACGTCGTCGGGGCGTTCGCTCATCAGCATGTGACCGGCGCCTTCGATCATGCTGACGCGGCAATCGGCGATGGCGGCGGCAATTGCTTTACCGCCCTTGGCTGGAGTCATCATATCGCGGCTGCCGAGGATCACGCGGGACGGAACCGCAACCTTCGCCGCCACGGTGAGCGCGTCCTGATAATTGTTGCAGGCGGTGAGATCGGCGAACAGCACGCCGGGATGCGCGCGTTCGAGCAAGCGCTCGGCCTCGCCCAGCATCCACAGCCCGGGCGCCAAAGAGCCGCCCAGTGTCGCGCGATAACCGTTGCCCCACAGGGAGATCATGTCGACAGCCGCGTGGTCGTTGGCCTTCGCGGCATTGAGCAAGTCGTCCGACACGCGCATCGGTGCCGCCGTCGAGATCAGGGCGAGAGCGGTGACCTTTTCGGGGTGCCGCGCGGCAGTCTCCAAGGCGACGAGCGATCCCATGGAGTGACCGACCAGTGTCGCCCGGCGGACGCCCGCCGCGTCGATCAGCGCCGCGGTCCAGTCCGCCAGCGCGGTGATGGATGACAGCGCTTCACCGGCCGAATGGCCGTGTCCGGGAAGATCAGGCGCCAGCACGGCAAATCCGTGATGCGCGAACGCGCGTGCGAGCAACGCCCAGACGGTATGGTCCATGCCGGCGCCGTGCAGAAAGACGACCGCCGGGAGTGCCGGATCGAAATCGCGGCCGCCGGTCCCGACGAATGTTTCCGAGCCGTCAATGTCGAGGCGCATGGTCTTAACCCTTCTGCGAGGCGCGCAACGCCTGCCCGAAATCGTCAATGATATCGTTCGCAGCCTCCAGGCCCACCGACAGACGCACCAGTTCCTCGCCGACGCCGGCGGCGGCAAGCGCCGCGGCGTCCATCTGCTGATGCGTGGTGCTCGCCGGATGGATGACCAGCGTCTTGGCGTCGCCGACATTGGCGAGATGACTTGCGAGCCGCACCGCTTCGATGAATTTGCGTCCGGCGGCGCGACCGCCCTTGATGCCGAAGCTGACGATCGATCCGGCGCCCTTCGGCAGCAGTTTCTGCGCCAGCGCATGATCCGGATGTGTTTCCAGCGAGGGATGCAGCACCCAGTCGACCGCCGGATTCTTGCGCAGGAAGGCCAGCACGGCAGCCGTGTTCTCCATATGACGCTCCATGCGCAACGGCAGCGTCTCCACGCCTTGCAGCAGATGAAAGGCGTTGGTGGGAGAAAGACAGGCGCCGAAATCGCGTAACCCTTCGGCGCGCGCCCGCATGATAAAGGCGGCGGGACCGAACTCCTCGGCAAAGACGATGCCGTGATAGCCGGCATAGGGCTCGGTCAGGGTGGGAAATTTGCCGGCGGCTTGCCAGTCGAAGCGGCCGCCGTCGATGACCGCGCCGCCGATGGCGATGCCGTGGCCGCCGATCCATTTGGTGATGGAGTGCATGACGATATCGGCGCCGAGCGTGAGCGGGCGGCTCAGATAGGGCGTGGCAAAGGTATTGTCGATGAGGAGCACAATGCCGGCGGCGTGGGCGATTTCGGCGACCTGCGCAATGTCGAGCACTTCCAGGCCGGGATTGCCGATAGTTTCGGCGATCACCAGCCGGGTGTTGGGGCGGATCGCGGCGCGGAAACCGTCGAGATCGCGCGGCTTGACGAACGTGGTCGCGATGCCGAAGCGCGGCAGCGTGTGGGTGAGGAGATTGATGCTGCCGCCATAAAGCGACGCCGACGCAACGATATGGTCGCCGGCGCCAGCAAGCGTGGCGATGGCAAGATGCATCGCCGCCATGCCGCTTGCCGTACAGACGGCGCCGACGCCGTCTTCCAGCGCCGCGAGCCGCTCCTCCAGCACGGCAGTGGTCGGGTTGGAAATGCGCGTGTAGATGTGGCCGGCGCGTTCCAGGTTGAACAGCCCGGCGGCGTGATCGGCATCATCGAACACGTAGGACGTGGTCTGGTAGATCGGGACGGCGCGCGAGCGGGTAACCGGATCGGGATGTTGCCCGGCATGCAGGCTCAGGGTCTCGAACGCCGGGGGTTTTGGAGCGGGCATGCCTTCCTCGCTGTGAGAAAATTGCGGCAGCGTTGCAATGTGGTCGAACGGCTGTGCACCAGCCGTCTGTTCCGTCCACGCTTTGCGCAAACCGCGGAGCGACGCAAGGATGGCCGCGCGATGGATCAGGCCATCAGCAACGATACTGTGATTTTGGAGCGGGCGATGGGATTCGAACCCACGACCCCAACCTTGGCAAGGTTGTGCTCTACCCCTGAGCTACACCCGCATCCGTAAAAGGGGGTAAGGCAACGGCCGAAGCCGGAGCGGCCAAGCTATGCCAAAGAGCGCGAGGCTTTGCAACCGCGAGAGAGCCATGGCCAAGGAACCGGTCTAGATTCTTCCTTTGGGCATGATCTTATCCGAAAACCGGCTACCACTTTTCGGGATCATGCCTTGATGCCTGCCTCGCCGGACGAGCTTTTCGCCTACTTGGATCGTCTCGGCGTCGCGCACCGGACCGTGAGCCATCCGCCGGTGTTCACGGTCGAGGAAGCGCGAGCGCTGCGCGGCCAAGTGGCCGGCGGGCACACCAAGAACCTGTTTCTGCGCGACAAAAAGGGTGCGCTGTTCCTCGTGGTCGCGCTGGAAGACGCGGCGATCGAGCTCAAATCGCTGCATCGCCTCCTGGGCGCGTCCGGGCGCTTCTCGTTCGGCGCCGCCGAGCTCCTGCGCGAGACGCTCGGCGTCGAGCCCGGCGCGGTGACCCCGTTCGCCGCCGTCAACGACATAGCCGGCCGGGTAACCGTCATCCTCGATGCCGCCATGATGGCGCACGCGGTGCTCAACTTTCACCCCCTGGTGAACAGCAAGACGACGACGATCTCCCGCGAGGACCTGGTCAAATTCCTCGGCGCCACGGGACATCCGCCGCGCATCGAGGCAGTTGCCGGCGCGCCGGCCTGAAACGCACTCGCTTTGGCAACGACGCCCGGGAGCCGCACCTCAGAGATGCAGCAGCCTCTCCGCATTCCCGTGGCAGACTTTGGCACGCACCGACTCGCTGATCGGCGCCGTTTCGATGAAGTCAGCGGCGATGCTGCAATCCTCGTAAGGGTAGTCGACCGAAAACATGACGCTGTCCTCACCGAGCGCCGACAGAGCACAGAGTAGCGACGGATGCGAGCAGACGCCGGTCGTGGTGATCACGATGTTCTTGCGGATCGCTTCCGAGGGCGGCTTGGCGTTGCGCTTGTCCGGCGATTGGAAGCGTGAGCGGCTGTCCAGGCGCCAGAGCAGAAAAGGTAAGGTCTCGCCCATGTGGCCGAGGATGACCGTCACGTTCGGGAAGCGGTCGAAAATGCCGCCGAACACCAGGCGCAGCGCGTGCGTGCCGGTTTCCACGGTCCAGCTCCAGGTCGGGCCAAGCAGTTCGGGATGGTCGCGATACATCTGCGGCATATCGAAGGGATCGCGCGGATGCAGGTAAATCGGAACATCGAGTTCCTGCACGCGCTCCCAGAACGGAAAATAACTTTCCTCGTCGAGATAGCGGCCATTGGTGTGGCCGTTGATCATGGCTCCCTTGAAACCGAGCTGGGCGACGCAACGCCCAAGCTCGTCTGCGGCCGCTTTCGGGTCCTGCAGCGGCAAATGGGCGAAACCGGCATAGCGCGTCGGATGCCTTTCGATCTCGCGCGCCAGGAAATCGTTCGCCGCACGGGCCAGCCTGATCGCGGTGCGGGCGTCCTTCTCGGCCTGAACGCCGGGCGTAGTGACGGAGAGCACGGAAAGCTCGATGCCGGCCTTGTCCATCGCTTCGAGCCGCATGCCGTCGAACTCGACGAGCTGCTGCGCGAACCGCTGCTGAACCTTTGCCGCCGAGTGCCCGCCCGCCGCGCGTATGGACTGCACCGAACGCTGATCCATGGAATACTGGGAGAGCTCGGCCGTAATGAAATGCTCCTCTAGGGCGATCTTCTTCATTGTAACCTCCTGGTATGGCTACTCTCCCGACCCGTCCAAAAGGACCGAAGCTTCATCGGTTGCGCTGGCGGAAATCGGTCATTTCACGCGGCATTCGCAAGGCCTGGGCTGGATCGCTTTTCCGGGCCGCGCCGGGCTGAATCGAGATTGCATTCGGCCCGGTTCTCCCCATTTATCAGGCGAATAAGGGAAATTGCGGCCCCCGCCGGGTCGAAAAGGGAAAGCGCATCAAGCCACATGTTGCAGCAAGCTCAAACCGCCGCCGCGGACGTCTTGGTCAAGGACACGACGACGCAAGCCTTCGTCAAGGACGTCATCGAGGAATCGAAGCGGCAGCCGGTGCTGGTTGATTTTTGGGCGCCGTGGTGCGGCCCCTGCAAACAGCTGACGCCCGTGCTCGAGAAGGCGGTGCGCGCCGCCAAGGGCAAGGTCAAGCTCGTCAAGATGAATATCGACGATCACCCCGCCATTCCCGGCCAGATGGGCATCCAGTCCATTCCGGCGGTCATTGCCTTCGCCGACGGCCGGCCGGCCGACGGTTTCATGGGGGCGCTGCCGGAAAGCCAAGTGGTCGCGTTTCTCGATCGCCTGACCAAGGACAGCGTCGGTGGCGAGACCAAGGATCTGCTCAAGGCCGCCGACGCGGCGCTGGCCGACGGCGATCCCGCCGGTGCGGCGAACCTCTATGCGCAGCTCCTCGCCGAGGACAACAGCAACGTCCAGGCGCTCGCCGGCTTGGCGCGCTGCTACGTCGAGACCGGAGCGCTCGACCAGGCGCGGCAGACGCTGGCCATGATCCCGGATTCCAAACGCGGCGAATCCGCCGTCGCCGCCGCGCAAGCGGCGCTGCAATTGGCCGAGCAGGTGAAGACGCTCGGGCCCGTCGCCGAGCTGGAGCAAAAAGTCGCCGCCAATCCGCTGGACCATCAGGCGCGCTTCGATCTGGCGCTGGCGCTCAACGGCAAGGGTCGCCGGCTCGATGCCCTCGAACAGCTGATCAGCATCGTCAAGCGCGACCGCAAATGGAACGACGACGGCGCCCGCAAGCAGCTCGTCCAGTTCTTCGAAGCATGGGGTCCGACCGACGAAGCCACGATCGAGGGCCGCAAGCGGTTGTCCTCGATCCTGTTTGCGTAGCGTCGCGCCGGAGGACAAGCGTTCGGTCGCATGCGGAGTACGACATGCCGATCAATGCGATCTACAAGGGGCCCGACGATCTCCCCGGTGTGATCGCGGTATTCCCGTTGCCGGGGGCGCTATTGCTGCCGCGCGGGCAGATGCCGCTCAATATCTTCGAGCCGCGCTATCTGGCGATGATCGACGATGCGTTCCGCTCCGGATCGCGCTTGATCGGCATGATCCAGCCGGACCCGGTGCATCCCGGACCGGACCCGGCCAAGCCGCAGCTGTTTCGCGTCGGCTGCGTCGGGCGGATCACGCAACTCTCCGAGAGCGGCGATAGCCGCTATCTGATCCAGCTTACCGGCGTCGCGCGCTTCCGCATCGAGGAGGAGCTTGCCGTCGCCACCCCCTACCGGCAATGCCGGGTCACATATCAGCCCTTCGTCACCGATTTCATTGCGCGCAAGGGCGAGGACGAGGTCGATCGCAAGGAGCTGTTGCGCACGCTGGCGAATTTCCTCAAGGCCAACGATCTCAAGGTCGATTGGGAAGGCATCGAGAACGCTCCCAACGAAGCGCTGGTCAACGCGCTGGCGATGATGTCGCCCTATGGCCCCGCCGAGAAGCAGGCCATGTTGGAGGCGCCGGATTTAAAAACGCGCGCCGAGATTCTGGTCGCCGTCACCGAGATCGAGCTCGCCAAGAGCAAGACGTCGGGCGAGACGCCGCTGCAGTGAAAAGAATATCCCCGCTTCGCGGGGAGGCCTATTATTCCGCCGATCCCAACCGGAGTCGCCGATGTCCACGCCTCCCGCCGACCATCCCGCCGGCAGCATCGATCCGAAGCTGCTCGAAATCCTGGTCTGCCCGCTGACCAAGGGCCCGCTCGAATACGACGCGGAAAGACAGGAGCTGATCTCGCGCGCGGCCAAGCTCGCTTATCCGATCCGCGACGGCATCCCGATCATGCTGCCCGAGGAAGCACGGCGGCTCGATTGATCTTTGCGCGTGAAGGCGAGGCAAATTCGTGATCAAAATCTGGGGGCGGAACACCTCGGCGAACGTGCAGAAGGTGATGTGGGCGGTCGGCGAGATCGGCTTGCCGCACCAGCGCATCGATATCGGCGGCCCGTACGGCAAAAACCGCGAGCCGGCCTATCTCGCCATGAACCCGAACGGGCTGGTGCCGACGCTCGAAGAAGCGGACGGCTTTCTCCTTTGGGAATCGAACTCGATCGTGCGCTACCTCGCCGCCAAGCATCACGCCGGCGTGCTCGAACCGGTCGATCTGCGCGCCCAGGCGCGCGCCAGCGCCTGGATGGATTGGCAACTCAGCGTCGTTGCGCCGGCGATCTTCGAATGCTTCTGGGGCTTGATCCGCACCGCGCCGGAAAAGCGCAATCACGTCGCCATCGAAGATTCAAAAAAACGGACGACGGCGGCGATGACGATCCTCGACGGCGAGCTGGCCAAGACCGCCTATGTGGCGGGCGACGCCTTCTCCTACGGCGACATTCCCGTCGGCGTCATGGCCTATCGCTATCGCCAATTGGTGCCGGAGCGGCCGCCGTTGCCACATTTCGAGCGCTGGTACGCGGCGATCGCTTCGCGGCAGGCGTTCCAAGACCACGTCGCCGCCGTGCCGCTGGCGTAAACCCGTTACTCCGCCGCCGCGCGCGCCCCCCCGGCCTGAGCCGAGACGATGTAGTCCATCGCCGCCTGCACGCCGCCCTTCTTGTGCGGCACCCCGGCGAGCTTCAGCGTCATTTCGGTGGCCGCCAGCGCCCCGATCAGCGTGGCGTCGTTGATGTCGCCGAGATGGCCGATGCGAAAATACTTTTTCACATAAGGACCGAAGCTGGCGCCATAGGAAATGTTGAATGTGTTGAGCGCGACGTTGCGGAACTGATCGGCATCGTGGCTGTCGGGCAGCAGCACGGCGGTGATCGTCGGCGAATAGTATTTCGGCTCGCGGCAGAGAATTTCGAGACCCCAGCCGCGCACCGCGCGGCGCGTCGCCTCGGCGAGGCGGTCGTGGCGGGCGAAGACGTTATCGAGGCCTTCCTCGTGCAGCATCTGGATCGCGGTATCGAGGCCGTAAAGCGTCTGCGTCGCCGGCGTGTAGGGAAAGAAGCCCTGCTTGTACATCGTCAGCATGTCGTCCCAGGAAAAGAACGACCGCCGCAGCGTGGCCGTCTTCGACGCGCGCAGCGCCTTCTCGCTCACCGCGTTGAACGACATGCCGGGCGGCATCATCAGGCCCTTCTGCGCGCCGCCAACGGTGACGTCGACGCCCCATTCGTCGTGGCGATAATCGGTCGAAGCCAGCGAGGAGATGGTGTCGACCAGGAACAGCGCCGGATGGCCGGCCGCGTCGATGGCCTTGCGGATCGCGCTGATCGGCGACAGACAGCCGGTCGCGGTCTCGTTGTGCAGCACACAGACCGCCTTGATCTCGTGTGCCTTGTCCTTGCGCAGATGCTCTTCGATGATTTTCGGATCGGCGCCGACGCGCCAATCGGTTTTGATGAATTCGGGTTTCAATCCCAACCGCTCCGCCATGACCTTCCACAGCGTCGCGAACTGCCCGGTCTCGACCATCAGCACCCGGTCGTCGGGAGATAGCGTATTGACCAGCGCCGCTTCCCAGGCACCGGTGCCGGTCGCGGTGTAGATGATGACCGGCTCCGTGGTCTTGAAAATGGTCTTGATGCCTTCCAGCACGCGCTTGGCCAGCTTGGCAAATTCCGGACCGCGGTGGTCGATAAGCGGCATATCCATCGCCCGCATGATGCGGTCGGGGACGGGCGTCGGTCCGGGGATTTGCAGGAAATGGCGCCCGGGAAGACGTGAGGCATTCTGCGGCATTGATCGACACTCCTGCGGACGCCATCGGTGGTCCCGGCCGGGCGCGTCCGAACATGCCGCGGCGCGGTCTTGATCCCCGAATGTGCCTTGCGGGTCAAGGGTCTTGTCCTGTACCGAGGCCAGGTTGGCGCCGACCTGTGTTAACTTGAACTCAAGGGCCAATAAACGCGGACTTAAGTACGGAACACCCAAGCCCGCCCCATCGGCGACGATCTTTGAATTAGGAATGTGATCGATCAGGGCGGAAGACATGGCGGCGACCGCACCACGCGTTCCGGTCAAGGCGATCATTGGCGCTCCGGCTGTCGTGCTCGGCCTCCTCTGCGCGATGTATTTCATCACCTACGTCGACCGGGTAAACATCGCGACCGCGGCAACCGCGATCAAAACCGATTTCGGCCTCAACAATACGGAGCTTGGGCGCGCGCTCGGCGCCTTCGGTCTTGCCTACGCGCTGTTCCAGATCATCGGCGGCTGGATCGGCGACAAATTCGGACCGCGCCGTACGCTGTTCGTTTGCGCCGTCGTGTGGTCCGCGGCGACCATGGCGACCGGCCTGGTTGGCGGCTTCATCTCGCTGCTCGTCGTGCGCTTCGTCCTCGGCCTCGGCGAGGGCGCTACGTTCCCGACCGCAACGCGCGCCATGACGGCGTGGTTCAGCCAAGAGAAGCGCGGTTTCGCCCAGGGCCTCACGCACAGTTTTTCTCGTGCCGGCAATGCCGTGGCGCCGCCGATCGTGGCGGGCCTCATGCTGGTGATGGGCTGGCGCGGCGCTTTCGTCATTCTGGGCGGCATCAGTTCGATCTGGGCGGTCGTCTGGTTCTGGTACTTCCGCGATAACCCGCGCGAGCACAAGCACATCGTCGAAGCCGATCTCGCCGATCTGCCGGTCTATCGCAATGGAACGGCTGTCGGTGCGGCGTCGGTGCCGTGGGCACGGCTCCTGGTGCGCATGCTGCCGACGACGTTCGTGTATTTCTGTTACGCTTGGACGCTTTGGCTCTACCTCACTTGGTTGCCCTCGCTGTTCCAGCAAGGCTACGGTCTCAATCTCAAGAACACCGCGTTCTTTTCCTTTGCCGTGCTGCTGGCCGGGGTCATCGGCGATACCGCGGGCGGTCTGCTGAGCGATTGGCTGCTCCGCCGCACTGGAAGTTTTCTGGCGGCGCGCCGCAACCTGATCGTGACGAGCCTTCTCGGATCGCTGCTGTTGCTGCTGCCCGTGCTGATGTTCACGGACCTGGTCCTGATCGCGATCTGCTTGAGCGGCGCGTTTTTCTGCCTCGAGTTGACAATCGGTCCAATCTGGTCGGTGCCGATGGACGTGGCACCAAAATTCGCGGGAACCGCGAGCGGCATCATGAATACCGGCTCGGCGACTGCCGGCTTTGCCTCGCCTGTCATTTTCGGCTGGCTGGTCGATGTCACCGGCGACTGGCACTTGCCGTTCGCCGGATCGATCGGGCTCCTGCTGCTCGGGGCGGTCCTGGCTTTCTGGATGCATCCCGACAAGCAACTTGCCGAATAACGGCCTCTTACCTCTCCGCTTCCAGCGCGCTCTCATGCCAGCGCCGCAGCGCCAGGTAATTGATGAGCGAGAGAACGTAGAAGATCACGATGCCGGCGAGCGACAGCAGCAGCAGCGCCGCGAACATCCGCGGGATGTTGAGCCGGTAGGCCGATTCGGCGATGCGATAGGCGAGACCGGAGCCGGCGCCCGCCGAGCCGGCGACGATCTCGGCGACCACCGCGCCGATCAGCGACAATCCGCCGGCGATGCGCAAGCCGCCGAGGATATAGGGCAGCGCCGACGGCAGCTTGAGGTGCCACAGCACCTGGCCGCGCGAAGCGCCGTAGAGCGAGAACAGCGCCGCCAGATTGCGGTCGACCGAATTCAATCCCAGCGTGGTGTTCGCCAGCACCGGAAAGAACGCCACGATCCAGGCGCAGGCCAGAACCGCCGCGTGCTGCGGCAAGTAGATGAGAAGAAGCGGCGCGACGGCGACGATCGGCGTGACCTGCAGGATCACCGCATAAGGATAGAGCGAATATTCGACCAGCCGCGACTGGTTGAACAGCACCGCCAGCCCGACGCCGCCGGCCGCCGCCAGCAAGAAGCCCTCAAAGGTGGTGATGAGCGTCACCAGAAGCGATCGCGACAGCAAATCCCAGTCGGAGATGAGCGTGCGCAGGATGTTTCCAGGTGCCGGCAGTACATAGGGCGGAATGTCTTCGATCCCCACCACCAATTCCCAGGCCGCGAGCCCGAGTGCTAGCACCACGATCGGCAAGACGATGCGCAGTGCCCGGTCGCGGCACCCGCCGGCGGAGACCCGCGCCTTCATGGCTCGCCTCCCGCCGCCATGGCCCTGCTCAGCGCTTCCGACGTGCGGCGGCAGAACGCGGCGTATTCGGGCGAGGTACGGAAATCCTGGTCGCGCGGATAAGGAGCGTCGATGGCAAGCTCGGCGAACACCCGGCCCGGCCGCGCCGCCATCACCACGACGCGGCTCGACAGATAGACCGACTCAAACACCGAATGGGTCACGAAGATGACGGTGGTACGCAGCGCCTGCCACATTCGCAGCAGATCGTCGTTGAGCTTAAAGCGCGTAATCTCGTCGAGCGCAGCGAACGGCTCGTCCATCAACAGAAGCTGCGGCTCGGTGACCAGCGCGCGCGCGATGGAGACGCGCATGCGCATGCCGCCGGACAATTCCCGCGGATGGGCGCGGCTGAACGTTCGCAAGCCGACGCGGTCGAGTGCCGGCTCGACGCGGTGCGCCGGCTTGCCGGTTCCCATGCCCTTCAGCTTGAGGGGCAGCGCCACGTTGTCGAAGACCGAGGCCCAGGGCATCAGCGTCGGTTCCTGGAACACGAAGCCGATCCGATTTTCGCTCTGAACCGGGGTGACCGCCGGCGCCCACTCGACGGCGCCTTCCGTCGGCTCGCTGAGGCCGGCGACGATGCGCAACGCCGTCGATTTCCCGCAACCCGAGGGACCGAGCAGCGCGACGAACTCGCCCGGCCGCACGTCGAGATCGAGCCCGGCGAGCGCGCGCACGCCGTTGGGAAACGCCTTGCCGACGCCACGCAGCGCGACGAGGGGTGCGCCATGAAATGCTGTCGCCGGCGGCATCGGTATCGCTATTGTTTCGGCCGCAGATCGAGCCCGACTTTTTTGTCGACGAATTGCAGTGTGTAGGATTTGCGGTAATCGAGGCCCGGCTTGGCCACGCCGGCGCGCACCATCTTGTCGAAGAAATCCTTCATGCGCGCGTCCGTCATGGCGCCGATGCCGAGCGTGAGCGCGTCGCCGGAATCGACGATGCCGTATTCCTTCATCTTGGCGACCGAGTAAGCCAGCAGTGCGTCGGTCATTTCCGGGTTCTGCCGCTTGATCAGCGTATTGGCCGGAGCGTTGTCGCCATAAAGGTAGTTGTACCAGCCGATGATCGAGGCATCGACGAAGCGCTGCACCAGATCGGGTTTTTTCTCGACCAGCTCGCGCCGCGTCTCGATCAATGTCGAATAGTCGGAAAATCCCTGATCGGCGAGCAAAAATATAATGGGCTTGAACTTGCCTTCCTTCTCCACGGCGAACGGTTCCGACGTCACATAACCCTGCATGGCGCTGTGCTTGTCGGCGATGAAGGGCTGCGGATTGAAGGTGTACGGCTTGACCCGATCGTCCTTGAAGCCGAAATCGGCCTTGAGCCATTGGTAATAGCTCGTCATTCCCTCCGGCGAGACGAAGATTGTCAGTTTTTTCAAATCTTCGAGCTTGCTGATGCCCTGATCGGGATGCGCGAGCAGCACCTGCGGGTCCTTCTGGAACATGGCGGCGACGTCGATGATCGGCACATTCTGCGCGACGGCGTCGAAGCCCTGCAGCGTGTTGGCGCTCATGAAGAAATCGAGCTTGCCGACGGTCATCAGCATGCGGTTATTGGCGTTCGGGCCACCCGGTACGATGGTCACGTCGAGGCCGTATTTGCGGTAGGTGCCGTCGGCGAGCGCCTGGTAGAAGCCGCCGTGCTCGGCCTCCGCCACCCAGTTGGTGCCGAAAGTGACTTTGTCGAGCGTTTCCGCACACGTCGGCCCAACCCCTGCCGCGGCAAGGGCGGCCAGCCCAGCGACCGCTATCCGGGACGTCCTGGCGAATGACATCGGTTGCTCCTTCGCGTCCGGGTCGCGACAATAGGACATGATCCCGAAAAGTGGCTACCGGTTTTCGGATAGGATCATGCTCCGACGAAATGCCAGAGCTTGGCACGCTTGGCGAGAGAACCGAGAGAGCCGCAATGACGCTACCCGAACGCGACTGGATGGAGATGACCTGGCAGGAGATTGCCGAGGCCGGCGCCGCCACGGCACGCTGGATCGCGGTGCTGCCGCTCGCCGCGGTGGAGCAGCACGGGCCGCATCTGCCGCTCGGCGTCGACACCTTCATCGCCGAAGCCTACCTGGCGCGGGTTCGCAAGATCCTCCCCGACGAGCTTCCGGTGACCTTCCTGCCGGCTCAGCGTATCGGCGTCTCCGTGGAGCATCTTGCCTATCCCGGCACTTTGTCATTGTCGGCCGCGACCGCGATCGCCGCCTGGACCGAGCTCGGCGAGAGCCTGGCGCGGGCAGGCTTGCGCAAGCTTGTTCTCATCACCAGCCACGGCGGCAATGTCGCAGCGATGGAATTGGTGGCACGCGATTTACGCGCGCGGTTTCGCATGCTGGCTATCACCGTCGGCTGGCACCGCTTCGGCTACCCGGAGAACACATTTTCGAGTGAGGAGAAAAAGCACGGCATTCACGGCGGCGACATCGAGACCTCGCTCATGCTCGCGGCGATGCCGGAGACGGTACGCAGCGAGAAAGCGCCCAAGGCGACACCCGCCACGGTGGCCATGGCGCGCGAGTTCAGGTGGCTCGGCGCCTATCGCCCGGCCGGCTTTGCCTGGATGACGCAGGACCTCCATGCGACCGGCGCCATCGGCGACGCTACACTTGCGACCGCCGCCAAGGGCGAGGCGGCGCTCGCCCGCGGCGCGGAAGCGTTCGTCGAACTCCTCCGCGAAGTGGACCGCTTCGACCTCGTCCGGCTGCGGGAGGGGCCGCTCGACAATTCCTCCCCCGCATAGCGGGGGAGGCAACAGTCACGCCGCGATTTTCACGTATTCGAAATCGCCGGGCTTGTTGTCGATGCCGAGGCGCGGCGGCGCGATCCAGTTGGCGAACTGGCCCGGTTCGGAGACCGGCTGCATCAGGCTGACGATGAAATCGCCGTCGTCCTGCGACGGCAGCCATTTGCCGTTATCGCGGTTCGAGGTCCCTTCATCGACGATCACGCCGGCTGGGGTGACTTTCGCATCCTTGAACTCGCCGATGTGGCGATGGAAACCGACATGCGGCAGTTCGAATTTGAAGCCGACTTCGGTCTTGGCGATGATCTTGTTCCAGCGCTCGAGGCCGCGCTGGCAGTCGGCGGTATAATCGTCGCGCAGCCGCATGTTGATCGCGGTGAGCGCCGGCTCGTCGACACGCTTGATCTCGCCGTCGACGAATTTGAGCACCGGATAGGTCGCGTGCTCGAGCCGGTGATCGTCGTCGATCTTGGTTTCCTGAAAGCGGCCCTTGAGGCCGGCGCTGAAAGCATTGGCGGCGTTGGTCGAGACTTCCGAGCCGAACAGATCGAGCGACAGCGTATAGTGCAGATTGAGTTTTTTCTGAATCGTCGGCAGGTCGATGACGCCGAGCTTGCGCACTTTGTCGATGTCGGTCGGATCCTCGATACCGGCCGCCCGCATCGCCTCGCAGGTGCGCTGGATGGTGCGGCCGACGCCGGTCTCGCCGACGAACATGTGGTGCGCCTCTTCGGTCAGCATGAACCGGCAGGTGCGCGACAGCGGGTCGAAGCCGGACTGCGCCAGGCTTTCGAGCTGCATCTTGCCGTCGCGATCGGTGAAGAACGTGAACATGTAGAATGACAGCCAGTCCGGCGTCGCTTCATTGAAGGCGCCGAGCATGCGCGGCTTGTCGGCGCTGCCGGAGCGGCGCTGCAACAGCTCAGCCGCCTCCTCGCGGCCGTCGCGGCCGAAATATTTCTGCAAGAGGTAGACCATCGCCCACAGATGGCGGCCCTCCTCGACGTTGACCTGGAAGACGTTGCGCATGTCGTAGAGCGACGGTGCGGTCTTGCCGAGATAGCGCTGCTGCTCGACGGATGCCGGTTCGGTGTCGCCCTGGATGACGATGAGGCGGCGCAGCATGGCGCGATACTCGCCCGGCACGTCCTGCCAGGCCGGCTCGCCGTAATGCCGCCCGAACGGAACCTTGCGATCGGCTTCCTTCGGCGCCAGCAGAATGCCCCAGCGGTATTCGGGCATCTTCACGTAGTCGAACTTGGCCCAGCCCTTGGGATCGACCGAGACTGCGGTGCGCAGATAAACCAGCGCCTCCTGGAAGCCTTGCGGTCCCATGTCCTTCCACCAGTCGATATAGCCGGGATGCCAGCTCTCGAGCGCGCGCAGCACCTGCCGGTCTTCGGCCAGATTGACGTTGTTCGGGATCTTGGTCGTGTAGTCGACATTTTCGATATCCATGGGCCGCTCCTGTCCGTCTCCATCCTCACCCGCTTTGCCGGGAAGGAAAATATTGATCGTCACACCCTGCGCGTATCGAACACCGGCTGCTGGCCGGTGCCGTAACGCTTGAGCGCGCCTTCCTCGCCGATCGCGTTCGGGCGCTGGAAGATCCAGTTCTGCCACGCGCTCAACCGGGCGAAGATTTTCGATTCCATGGTCTCCGGCCCGGCGAAGCGCAGATTGGCTTCCAGGCCGGTGAGGCTGTCGGGCGAAAAGCTCGAGCGCTCTTCGAGGAAGACGCGCACTTCATCGTCCCAATCGATGTCGTCAAGCGCGAAGGTGATCAGCCCGAGCCGCTGAGCGGTCTCGGCGTCGAGCATTTTGTCCAGTTCGGCCTTGGCGGGAACGAGCTGGGACGGATCGGCGAGGAAGCGGCTCGCCAGACGGGTGAGGCCGTTCGACATCGGATACGCGCCGAAATTCGCCTCGGTCAGCGCGATCGTTGCCGGCGGCTTGTTGTCGCCGTCGCGGCGGCCGAGCAGCATGTAGGAGCGGTCGCTGGCGAACGGCAGCTCCGCCAGCGTGCCGGCAAAGCACGAACCCGGCTCGATCAGCGCGACAAGCGAGCGCGACGTCAGATCGATGCGCTTGAGCACCCGCTTCCACAGATGGCGGATCTCATGCACCAGCCAGTGATCCCTGTTGGCGTCGAGGAAATGCTCGTAGGCGACGACTTCGGCGGGATCGCCCGAGGACTTGAATACGATCGCCGCGACGTCGAATTCGTTGAGCCGGACGTGCAGGATGGCGTCGTCGAGCTCGCGCGCGAGCTTGAGCGGCCAGAACTCGGCGCCGAGCTCCAGCATGGCGTCGGCCGACGCGGGCGGCGGATTGGCCGGCCCGCGCAGCGTCACGGTGGCAATGCGCCGCGCACGGTCGAATTCGACGGCGAGCGAGCTGTAATCGACGCCGTTCGCCGTGAAGCTGCGCGTCAGCGGGGTGAGCGCGATGCCCGGCCCCGCGGCGCCGCGGCGCGACTTCGCGGCAAATTCTCGTGCGCGTGCCGCAACCGCTTCATCGAATTTCGAGCCCGGCACCACTTCATCGACCAGCCGCCACTCGACCGCGCGCTTGCCCTTCATCCCCTCCTCGGTGGTGCAGAAGACATCGGCATGGTCGCGGCGCACTTTGCGCTTGTCGGCGACGCGGGTGAGCCCGCCGGTGCCGGGCAGCACCGCCAATAGCGGCAATTCCGGTAGCGCCACCGACGACGAGCCGTCGTCCACCAGCATGATGTGGTCGGCCGCGAGCGCGAGCTCGTAGCCGCCGCCGGCCGCGGTGCCGTTGATGGCGCAAATGGTGGCAAGCCCGGAATGCTCGCTCAAATCCTCGATGCCGTTGCGCGTTTCGTTGGTGAATTTGCAGAAATTGACTTTGTGCGCGTGGCTCGCGCCCGCCAGCATGCGGATATTGGCGCCGGCGCAGAATACGCGCGGCTTGCCCGAGCGCAGCACGACGACGCGCACCTGCGGGTGCTCGAAGCGCAACCGCTCGATGACGTCGGCCAGTTCGATGTCGACGCCGAGGTCGTAGGAATTGAGCTTGAGATCGTAGCCTTCGAATAGCGCGCCCTTCTCATCGACGTCGAGGAGAAGCGTGGCCACCTCGCCCTCGATCGCGAGCCGCCAATGGCGGTAGCGCGCCGGCTCCGTTTGGAAGTTAATTCGCGTCTGACCGTTGGCCAGCGGACGCTCGGGGGCATAGGCGTCAGCCATACAGCGTTCCTCGATATGTATTATAATTCACAAACGTCTTCGTGATCTATATGCACTATAATGCATCAGACCGCAACCCCGGCGCTGGGCCGGATGTCGCTTTCGTGATGGTCGCGCAACAGCCGGTTGATGAAGCCGGCGACCGCATCGAGGGTCGCCACGGGCGCGTCCCGATGCGGGGAGTGGCGGGCGCCAGGCAGGATCGCCACCTCGACCGGGCAGAAGCATTCCTCTTTAGCCGCATCGACCTGCTTGAGCGTGCCGTATTGATCCCAGGCGCCCTGCAGAATCAGGATCGGCACGCGAATGTAGCCGAGCGCCTCGGTAATGTCCCAGTTCTGGAAGTTCGGATTGAGCCAGGGCTCGATCCAGGAACGGAACGCGCCGTCCACGTCGGCATGCCACCGTTTGAGCTTGTCGCGCAAAATGCCGGCCTTGAACGCTTCGCCCGCGCGGCGGATTTCGGTGAGCCCCATCGCCTCGGTGAAGAAATGCGGCGCCATGAGAACCAGGCCGCGCACGCGGTGATCCTGGACGCTGCCGGCGTAAATCGTCGCGATCGAGGCGCCGTCGCTGTGCCCGAACAGGATACCGCGCTTAAATCCGATCGCCGCGAGCACCCGCGGCAGCACGTCGAGCGCCTCTTCGTCCATGAAAGACAGCGGCCGCGGCAGCGCTGCCGGGCTTGAATTGCCGTAGCCAGCCCGCGAATAGACGAACACGCCGGCGCCCGTCGCCGCCGACAGTTGTTCCGGGAATGCGCCCCACAGGCCGACGCAGCCGAGACCTTCGTGCAGCATCACGATGGTGGGCGCGGCATCGGGCCGCGGTCCGATCATCCGGTATTCGAGCCGCTGCGGCTCAAGCTCAAGAAAACCCTCGTCCGGCAGTGTCATGGCTGCCGCTCCCCGACAAATGGGGTCACGATCTGCAAAAGCTTGGCAAAGCTTTGCTCGATGGAATCGCCCGAAGTGTCGACCTCGGCCTCGGCGCGGGCATAGTCGGCGCGCCGCGCCTCGAGGATGGCCACGAGGTCGGCCATGGCTTGCCGGTTCTGCGCCATGGGACGGAAATCACCCTGCGCCATGACGCGGCTCATATGTTCTTCCGGCCGCGCCTTGACCCACACCGTGTGAGTGCCGTGCAAAAGCAGAGCGTAGGTCTCGGGGTTTGCGACGATACCGCCGGCGGTGGTGATAATCGCGGCCTCGTGCTCGGCGATGACGCGTTGCAGCGCATGGCGCTCCTGACGGCGGAAGGTCGCCGTGCCCGCCATTTCGATCAGATCGGGAATGCTGGCGCCGTAATCTTCTTCGACTCGTCGGTCGAGCTCGATGAAGGGCCAACCGAGGCGTTGGGCGAGCATGCGCCCGAGCGTCGACTTGCCCGCACCGCGCAGGCCGACCAGCGCAATGCGCCGGGCGCGATCGGCACTGCCGGCGCGCATGACGTGCGCCTCGATCTCCTTGGCCAGCGCCGGCAATTCGCCTTCCGGCACCTGCATGACGAGATCGAGGATGGCGTCCAGCGCCGCGGTGTGCGCACCGGATTCCGGCAAAAGCGCAGAAATAGGAAGATCGAGGGCCTGCGCGATCGCGTGCAGGACGCCCGCGGACGGATTGCCGGCGCCGCTCTCGATCTGCGCCAGGTACCGCTCCGAGATCAGCGACGCTTGCGCCAATTGGCGGCGCGTCATGCCGCGCTTGGCGCGATGGCGCCGTACTTCGCCACCGATCGCGGCGAGGAACGTCGCGGCGTCGGTCCCTTCGCTTTGCGGGCCGGGAATGGGGGGCTCGCCGGGCGCCGTATTGGAAATCGGCTTGGCCACGGTCATCCGCTCTATGCATTATAGTTCATGTGCTATAATGCACTTACGACGGTGATTTGGCAAGCTTCCGCGCTTTTGCTCAAAAAATCTTGCGCCAGCCGCCGTTTTCCTGCTCGCCCGGCGGCTCGTTTTCCTCGGCCGCATCGGGACCGGGATCGTCGGGCGCATGCACCAGCGGGATCACGGCTTCCGGCTTCGGCTCGGAGGAGCGTCCGCGCCGCTGCGAGGGCGGGATGGCCGCGAGCTCGGCCGCAGCGGCGGGCGTGCCCGCTTTCTCCTCCGCGATTGTCGCGGCGTCTTTGTCGTGCGCAATCCGGGCGCCGTCGCTGCGCGGCTCACTTGCGGCCGCGACCGGCGCAGCCGCGGTGGGCTGCGGATTAATCACCGTTGCCGCGCTCGCGATACCCGCAAGCGGCACGCGCCATTCGAAAGCGTCGAGCCGGCCGCTGACCGGCGACACCGGCAGCCAGCGATCGGAAACGTGACCGTCGGCCGTCCACGCCGGATCGGGCGCGGCGTGGACCGCCCGCGCAATCCATTCGCGTACACGGCCTTCGTCGTTTCGCTCGGCGCGCTCGAGCTCGGCCATCAATAGCGCGACCCGCTTGGTCAACGCCGCGAGATGCGGCGCGAGCGCGGCGCGGGCTTTGGCGTAGTCCTGCGCGTCGATCGCGGCGCGCGCCAGCGCCAGGGCGCCCTCGATGTGGCCGGGCACCTTCTGCGCCAACGCTTCCATACGCTTGAGGCGGTCGCGCGCGGCGTCGCCGAAGCGAAGTTGGGCATAGGCCTGGGCAAGATGCGGATGCGGATTGGCGAGCCAGGCCTTGTCGAGGATACGTCGCGCCTTGCGCGACTCGCCGCCCTCCGCGAGCATGCGTCCGGCGAGCGCCGCCGCCGGCACCAAAGTCGGCGCCGACTTCGCCGCTTCGAGAGCAAAGGCCTTGGCGTTGTCGCGGTCCGTTTCCTCCAGCGCGAGCGCGCGTGCGGTCAGCATCACCGCGCGTTGACGGCGGTAGCTCTCCTTGTCGAGCGCGCGCTTATTGCCTTCAAGGAGTGCGAGCGCGCCGGCCCAATCGCCGGTGGCACAGCGCATTTCGAGCACCGCTTTGCCGGCCCAGCCGAGCGCGGGATTTTGCCGCGCCGCTTCCTCGGCCAGCGCGCGGGCGCTGGCGTGATCGCCGCGGCGATGCGCCTCGATGAAGAGGCCGCGGAGCCCCAGCGCCTTGGTATCGGCGCGGCCTGCCATGGCGCGGAAAGCGCTGTCGGCCGCTTCGCGGTCGCCGGCAAGCTGCGCGGCCTGTGCGTGCAGCAAAAGTGCCAGCGGTTCGGCGGGCGCCATGCGCTTGGCGTTGGCGGTGTGCTTGCGCGCCGCGTCGAGGTCGCCGGCACCAACGGCGATGAGCCCGCGCGAGATCGCCTCATAGGCACGCTCGCCGCGGCGACGGTGCAGATGCGCACGCAGCCTGGACGGCGAGCGCAAAAACGCGCGCAACAGGCTCCACAACAGCGCCAGAACCGCCAGCACCGCCAGCAGCGCCGCACCCAAAACCATCAGCGACGTCTCGATGCGCCAGCCCTGCCAGGTGACCACCACATCGCCGGGGCGATCGGCGAGCCACGCCACACCGAGCGCCAGCGCGCCGACGATGATCAGGAAAAGGATGACGCGGATCATTGCGGCGCCGGCCTGCCGATCGCGGCGAGCGCATCGGCGGCAATGCGGCGGCTCGCCGCGCTGGCCGCTTCGCGCGCCTCGGCTTTCTTGACCCAAGAGGCGGCAAGCGCCCGCGCCGATTCCGACAATCGGGCAATGCCGGCAAGCGCCGCAGCGATGTCGCCGCGGGCGGCATCGATGTTGATCCGCGCAATCACCGACGCCGGATCATCGCCGGCCGGCGCCTCGATCGGCGTGATGCGAACGAGTTTTTGCGCGTGGGCCTCCAGGTTCCCAAGAAAGGAACTCTCACGCGGCGCCGCACCCGAGGCTTGCAGCAAGGAGGGCGTGAGCAGGGCGAACTCGTGCGCGAGAGCGGCGGCGTTCGGTAAGCCATCGGCGGCGAATGGCTCGAGCGGCGCCGTCGCGGTCTTGTCGGCGCCGAGCGCCTGCGCCACCGCAAGCTCTGCCTGATATGGCGCACCGCGGTCGACCGCGGCACGCAGCGCCTCGGCGGCGACCGTCAACCGCGCCGCGCGATCGTCGGCGCTCGACGTCCGCTGTGTGCCGGTGGAGAGGGATTTCATCGTGCTTTCGAGCGCGGCGATGCGATTGTTGAGCGCGTCGATGTCGCTCTGCTCAACGCCCGTGCGGGTCGCGTTTTTCATCGCGTCCGTCGCCGTGGCCGCCGCGGTTTTGGCCTGCGCGAGCGCGCTCTGGGATGCCGCGGCGACCTCATCCAGGCGGCGACCGAGAGCGGCCAGCGAGTCGGCGAGCGATTTGGTTTGGGCTTCCGCTGCCGCCACGCGGGCGGCAAGCGCCTGGTCGGCGTGGGGCGCTTGCAGCTCCTGCTGGATTTTATCGAGCCGGGACGAGATCTCGGCGGTGGAAGCAACCTTTGCGACCTGCGCGCCGGGGGCTGCCGCCGTCTGCTGCGGGGGAAACACGCCCACCATCCAGAATCCGGCCATGATCGCGCCCAGCACGACCGCCCCAACCAGGGCGCCGACGGCGTACGGACTGACACGCGCGAGAAAATTCGAGTGGTTCGGTTCGCCCGGCGGCTCCTTGTGCGTCGTGAGATCTTCGGCGGCGTCCGCAGCGGACTCCTGCGTCGAACTCGGGGTCTCGGGCTCGACTTCCTTTGCCGTCAGATCGATGGTCGGCGGCCGTCGGCGCGGCGTGCTATCGGGCTCGCTCGTCATGCGCTCTCCAGGGCAAGCGACCGATTCGAGACCTCGGCCGGCTCGCCGTCACGGCATAGTACGAGGAAGCCATGGCGGCAACACGCCCGGCCGACGCCGCGAGAGCGACACAATCGCGCCAGCGTGACCGCCCAATCGAAGTAGAAATAAGTTTCGATAAGTTTCGAAGTGGCTCCTGCCGCCCCGGCTCGCGACCGACGCGAAGAGGACGGGCCAGAGAGTTAGCCCGTCCTCAAAGGCCGCCATCAGCGTCGTGCCTGGAGGCGACGGCACGACCGAGGGATGCGACCACTAAGGTCAGGCCTTGCCGAGCGGCAGAGCGACGAACCTCGTCGCCTCGCCGATCTTTACGCGCATGAGAACATCGTGCCTGCCTTGCGCCTTCGCCTCGCTGAGCGCCTTACGCACGTCGCCTGCATTGGCGACAGCCTTGCCGCCGACATCGAGGATGACGTTGCCTTCCTGCAAGCCATGCTCGGCGGCAGGCCCGTCCGGATCGACCGCTGTGACCACGACGCCCTTTCCGCCGGCACCGGGTACTTCCGTGGCGGGCGCCACCGAAAGGCCGAGACGCGGCACGCCGCCGGTCGGCTGCGCCTGCTCGGTGTCGGCTTTGGCCACGTGCTCGCTCGGCATCTCGCCAAGCGTCAACGACACGGTCTTCTCTTGGCCCTTGCGAACGATGTCGAGATTGACTGTGCTGTTCGGCGCCATCATGCCGATGGTGCGGGCGAACTCGCGGGCGTCTTTCACCGGCGTGCCGTTGACCGCAGTGATGACGTCGCCTGACTCGATGCCGGCCTTGGCCGCCGGACTGCCGGCTTGCGGCTCGGCGACGAGGGCGCCCTCGGCCTTTTTCATGCCGAGGCTATCGGCGATGCCGGCGGTGACCGGCTGGATCTGCACGCCCAGCCAGCCGCGCGTGACGTGGCCGCTCTTTTCGAGCTGTGCGACCACCGTTTTCGCCGTGTCCGCCGGGACGTCGAAGCCGATGCCGACCGAGCCACCGGATGGCGAGTAGATCGCCGTGTTGACGCCGATCACTTCGCCTTCTTCATTGAACGCCGGGCCGCCCGAGTTGCCTTTGTTGATCGGCGCGTCGATTTGAATGTAGTCGTCGTAGGGTCCGGCGCCGATGTCGCGGCCGCGCGCCGAAACGATGCCGGCGGTCACGGTGCCGCCGAGACCGAACGGATTGCCGACGGCGATGACCCAATCGCCGACGCGCGGCGAATGGTCGGCGAACTTCACGAAGGGGAAGTCGTTCTTGCCGTCGACTTTGATCAGCGCCAGATCCGTCTTCGGGTCAGTGCCGACGACCTTGGCGGTAAAGATCGCGCCATCGTCGGTGGTGACTTGCACCGACTTCGCATGATCGACGACGTGGTTATTGGTCACCGCGTAGCCATCCGGCGAAATGAAGAAGCCGGAGCCTTCGCCGGTGACGAACTCATGACGCGGCTTGACTTGCCGCGTGCCCGGCATGCCTTGCGGACCAAACTGCTGGCCGAATTGTTGAAAGAACTTGTACATCGGCGAGCCGGGCTCGAACGGAATTGGCTCCTGGTCGCTGTTCTGGTGCATCTCGTTCATCAGCTGCGGATCGCTGGCGGCGTCGATCTTGACGCGCACGGAGATGACCGCCGGTTTGACCTTGGCAACCAAGTCGGCAAAGCCGGCGGGGTGCTGGGTTGCGGTGTCGGCGGCGGCGCTTGCGGTCGATGTCCAGGCGAGGCTCGACGGCCGGTAGCCGCCCGGGCCGGCGAGCAACATGGCACCGCCTAGTGCGGCGACGGTTGCCAAAAGCGTCACTCTGCGGGCGGTGAGGACCCTAGGCTTTTGCGGATTTGAAAGGTTTCCAGTCATGACTCATCTCCAGGAATGAAAGTCGCCCAGCGGCCCTTCGGGATAAGATGGACAAGCCAAGTTACGACGACCTGGAGACGACATTAATTCGAGGAAAGGATTAGCGTCGGAGCGTCGCACCGGCGTGACGCGGAACGCATTCTTTCGCGATCCGCCGGCCCCTGGCAGGCAAGCGACAAAAGCGCGCGGCCTTAAGGCGAAGGAATAAGGCCGATGAGGTCGGCCTCGACCGGTCGCGGCGCGATGCGGATGTCTGCGGCACCGGCTTGCGCGAGAGGTTCCGCAACTTGGGCGGAGAGACAAAAGTGTGCGGGTTTTTGGAACGCAGCTTCCTGCAAACCGGCGCGTTGCGCCGCCGCAACGAAGGCTTCGGCGCTGCGGCGCGAGTAGTGCAGGACGCCGTCGATTCCAACGGTTAGAGCCGCGGCGGCTTGGGCCGGCAGCGTTTCGGCCACCATCGCGCGATAGACCACCACCATGTCGACGACAAAACCTCGCGCACGCAGCGCGCCGGCGAGATCACCGGAGCGGTCCTCTCCGGTAAGATAGAGGAGCCGCGCCGGCGGATTGAGATGCGCTGCGACCAGCGCGGCGAGATCGTTGACGTCGCCGCCGGCCGAAGTAACGGCCGTGAAGCCGGCATCGCGAACCGCTTGTGCGGTCCGATCGCCCACGGCGAAAATAGGCAGATCGCGCCAATCATCGCGCCATGCGAACCCGGCAATACTCCACAACGCATTGGCGCCTGTAAGTAAAATCGCGGCCCACGGTCCCCCGTCGCGATCGACTTCGGATACAATCTCAATTCCGATAAGCGGCGCGACGATCGGCTCGTGCCCCAGGGCGCGCAAGGCGACTGCGGTGCGTGCGGCGTCGGGCTGCGGACGGGTGAGGAGAAGGCGCACCGCTTTAGTTCTGCTGAAAAAAGTCGGCGCCGGCGCGATCTCGCAATTCGCGACCGGCATCGGCGCCAAGCTCCACCGCCTGCTCGCGTGCCCCTTCGCGCGCCACCTCGAACGACTCGCTGCCGTCGGGTTTTGCGATCATGCCGCGGAAGCGGATGCTGCCGCCGTGCACGACGGCATGACCGCCGATCGGCGTGCGGCAGGAGCCGTCCAGCACGGCGAGGAAGGCACGCTCCGCGGCAATGGCGATCGCCGTGTCGCGGTCGTCGATCATAGCGACCAGCGCCCGCATCGCGGTGTCGTCGGCGCGCGTCTCGATCCCGATGGCGCCCTGAGCGGCCGCCGGCAGGAACTCGTCGAGTTCGAGGAGGGCGGTTGCCGCCGAGAGGAGCCCAAGCCGCTTCAGGCCGGCGACGGCGAGAAGCGTGGCGTCGACTTCCCCGGCTTCGAGCTTGCGCAGCCGCGTCTCGACATTGCCGCGCAGCGTCACGACCGCAATGTCCGGCCGCAACCGCTTCACAAAGGCCTGCCGTCGCGGCGACGCGGTGCCGACCGTCGATCCCGGCGGCAAGTCGCGTAATGCCTTGGCCTTGCGGCTGATGAACGCGTCGCGCGCATCCTCGCGCGGCAGGAAGCCCGCCAGCGCCAGGCCCGCCGGTAGGATCGTGGGAAGATCTTTCGAGGAGTGTACGGCGAGGTCGATGACGCTCGCCAGCAGCGCCTCCTCGATCTCCTTGGCAAACAGCCCTTTGCCGCCGGCGTCAGCGAGCGGCCGATCCTGGACGAGATCTCCGGTGGTGCGGATGACCTTGATCTCGATCCGCTCCGGGTCGAGACCCGCCGCCGCCGCAAGGCGGCTTTTGACCTCGCGCGCCTGGACCAGCGCCAGCGGCGAGCCGCGGGAGCCGATGCGGAGGATGGCCGTTGGGGTCGAGGATTGTGCCATGGGACCTTCAAGTGCTAGGCCGCCGTCATTGCAAACGCGAAGCTGGGAGGCAATCCGGATATATGATGAATCCTGGATTTCATCGGCAGCCGCGCCTTGCGGCGTTCAAGGCCAGGCAATGAGCGCACGGCCTATCACACACACATGATCATCCTCGGCATTGAGACGACCTGCGACGAGACGGGCGCCGCCCTGGTCGAACGGACCGAGGCGGGCCACGGCCGCATCCTGTCCAACGTGGTTCTCTCGCAGATCAATGAGCATGCCGCGTTCGGCGGCGTCGTGCCGGAAATTGCCGCCCGCGCGCATGTCGAAGCGCTCGATACCATCATCGCCAGGGCGATGAGCGATGCGCAACGTTCCTTTTCCTCGCTCGACGGCGTCGCCGCGGCGGCCGGTCCCGGTCTGATCGGCGGCGTCATCGTCGGCCTGACCATGGCCAAAGCGATCGCGCTCACGCATGGCAAGCCGCTGATCGCGGTCAATCATTTGGAGGCGCACGCGCTGACGGCGCGGCTGACCGACGCCACGCCGTTTCCCTATTGCCTGTTTCTCGCTTCCGGCGGCCACACCCAAATCCTCGGCGTGCGCGGCGTCGGCGATTACCTGCGGCTCGGCGGCACGGTCGACGACGCCATCGGCGAAGCCTTCGACAAGACCGCAAAGCTGCTCGGCCTCGGCTTCCCCGGCGGACCGCTGGTGGAGAAGGAGGCGGCGCGCGGCGATCCCAAGCGGTTTGCGCTGCCGCGGCCGATGGCCGGGCGCCATGACGCCAATTTCTCGCTTTCCGGCCTCAAGACCGCCCTGCGCCTCGAAGCCGAGAAAATCGCGCCATTGAGCGACGAGGACGTCGCCGACCTCTGCGCCTCGTTCCAGCAGGCGGTGGGCGACGTGGTCATGGACCGCCTGCGCGCCGGACTACGGATGTTCCGCGAGCGAGTCGGCACGCCGACCGCGCTGGTTTGCGCCGGCGGGGTCGCGGCCAATCAGGCGATCCGCAAAGCCCTGCACCGCGTCGCTTTCGAGGTCGGCACGACGCTGGTTGCGCCGCCGCCGGCGCTGTGCACCGACAATGGCGCCATGATCGCCTGGGCCGGCGCCGAGCGGCTCGCGCTCGGATTGACCGACCCGATGAGCACCGCGCCGCGCGCGCGCTGGCCGCTCGAAGAAGTGACCAAGGCCGGCGCGGCGATCCCGTTCACTGCTCGAAGCGATCAATGAACCAGCGCAGCACGCGCATCCAAATTTCATCCTTGCCGACAACGTCCTCGATGCCATGCTCGAGGTTGGGGTTGTCGTTGACTTCCATGACCACGATGCCGTGGTCGGTCTGTTTGAGGTCGACGCCGTAGAAACCATCGCCGATCGGCCGCGCCGCGCGGACCGCAACATCGATCACCTCACGCGGCGCCTGATCGAGATCGAAGGCGCGGAAGCCGCCCTCGCGCGAAGAGCCGTCAGGCCGGTATTTCACGACCTGCCAATGCCCGCGCGCCATGCGGTATTGGCAGACGAACAGCGGCTCGCCGGCGAGCACGCCTACGCGCCAGTCGAACTCGGTCGGCAGAAACTTCTGCGCCAGCAGCAGGTCGGTTTCCTCAAACAGTTCATCGCAGATGCGCTTGAACTCGGCGGGCGATTCGATCTTGTGCACGCCGCGCGAGAATGAGCCGTCGGGAATCTTCACCACGAGCGGTAGGCCGAGTTCGTCGATCGCTTTTGAGAGATCGGTATCTTCCGCAAGGATCACGGTCGGCGGCGTCGGCACCTGGTTTTGCCCGAGTAGCTCCACCAAAAACACCTTATTGGTGCAGCGGATCATCGAGATCGGATCGTCGATGACCGGCATGCCTTCCTGCCAGGCGCGACGGGCGAAGCGGTAAGTGTGATTGTCGATCGAGGTGGTTTCGCGGATGAACAGCCCGTCGAACTCGGCCAGTTCGGCAAGCTGGCGCTTGGTGATCGGCTCGACGTCGACCGACAGTCTCTCGGCGATGCGCGCAAAATGCTTGATCGAGTCGTGCGACGACGGCGCCATCTTCTCGTTCGGATCGTAGAGCACGGCGAGGTCGTATTTGGCGACCGCCCTGGCCTTGGGATCGCGCCACTCGCGCTTGGTATGATTGTGCAGCGACTCGCGGAAAAACTCGGCTTCGCCATTGGCGAGCCGGGTGATGTTGCGCGGCCGAATGCGGTCGATCGACAGCCAGTCGCCCGGGTCGACGATCACTTCGAGCGCGGGGCAGCGGAACCAGTCGAACAGCAGCCGCCCGAACGATTCGAAGCGGGGGTCGCGGGCGATGCCGAAACAGACGATCAGCCTGAGCTCGGCGTCGGGCTGGAAGTCGGCGCGCCGGGCGCAACGGTTGAGCTCGTCTTCCAGCTCGGGGAGCGCGTGCTCGTAGAGCTTTTGCTCGCGCAGCTCCAGCATGGTTTCGACGGTCGGCACGACGCGATGACCGCGCGCCTCGGCCAAGAGCGAAGCGTAATAGCCCTTGGACTGGTAGGCGTAGGAGCGGGCCAGGTTGACGAGCTTGGGCCGTCCGATCTCGAACAGGCGAGGCCGCGCCAAATACTCGGTCGTGGTGATGACCTTGTGCGGGGTCTCGGCGTTGGGCAGATCGCGGGGCTGGTCGACCAGGATAACCCAGCCGGTCATGGACGGGTCCCCTTCCAGTCGAAAGCAGCTTGCGAATGCGGGCCGATCATGCGTGCGAGTTTAGGCAAGGCACAAATTGTCATAGCCGGGAACGAACCGAATTGCGACTGCGCGGTCCGCGATGTCCCCATGAAAGCCGATTCGCGCCTGCAAGTCAGATTTTTTTGCTGTCACGGCCCGGTCGCCGCCGTGGTTCTGGACCGAGCGGTTTTTCAAAGCGCAGGGCATCGCCGCGGTCGTCATAATAGGCGCGATGCCTGCCGAACAGGCGGTAGCCGGATTTTTCGTAACGCGCAATTGCCCTTGTATTGTGCTCGTGGACTTCGAGACGCATCGCCCGCCGCTTTCGGCGCTTGGCTGCCTTCTCCGCCGCCGCCAGAAGAAGCGGCCCGACGCCGCGCCGGCCGACATGGGGGGCGACGGCGATGGAATAAAGCCGGGCCATGCGGGAGCGCTGCGGAAAAAGCACCAGCGCGTAGCCGGCCAACCTGCCGCACTCCTCGGCGACGATTAGCGCGGCGCCGGGCGAAGCGAGAAAACGGCGGAGGCTGCGCCGCGACAGCACGTCGACGGTAAAGACCGCTTGTTCGAGCGCGAGCAGCGCGTCGAGATCGCTCATCCGCCCGCGGCGCGCGTTGGCAGAAGGGGCCGGGTGACGGCGGCAGTCGCTCACGACATGCGTCCCTGTTCGATCCGCGCGATCATGGTCTCCAGCCGCTCCAGCCGGTCGGCTTCGCCCGGCGGTTTGTCCCAGCGCAGCCGGTTGACGCGCGGGAACCGCATCGCCAGTCCGGATTTGTGCCGGGTCGAGCGTTGCAGCCCCTCGAAGGCGACCTCAAGCACCAAGCCTTGATCCGGCTGATGCACGACCTCGCGCACCGGACCGAAGCGGTCAACCGTATTGCGGCGGACGAAGCGGTCGATCTGTAACAGCTCCTCGTCGGTGAAGCCGAAATAGGCCTTGCCGACAGGAACCAGCTCGTCGCCCTCGTCGCCGCGCGTCCAGACGCCGAACGTGTAATCGGAATAATAGGAGGACCGCTTGCCGTGGCCGCGTTGGGCATACATCAGCACCGCGTCGATGATGTAAGGGTCGCGCTTCCACTTCCACCACGGCCCCTTTGGCCGGCCGGGAACATAGAGCGCGTCTCGCCGCTTGAGCATGATGCCTTCCACCGCGTCGGCATCGGCTCCGGCCCCGGCTATTGCCGGATCTTTCCGCGCGGCCGCGAGGTCCTCCCAGGTCGCAAACGGGACAAGGGGTGAAAGATCGACGCGGGGCTCGTTGAGCCGCCCAACAAACTGTTCGAGCCGCGCGCGGCGCGCGGCGAACGGAAGCCCGCGGAGGTCCTCCTCGCCGTCCGCGAGCAGATCGTAGGCGCGCAGATGCGCGGGAAACTCGGCCATGAGCTTGGTTGTGACAGTTTTGCGATTGAGCCGCTGCTGCAGCACGTTGAACGATTGCACGCGGTGCTCGCGCATGATCAGGAGCTCGCCGTCGATCGCGCCCGGCAGCCGCAGCGCTTCGAGAAGATCGGGGAAGCTCCTGGAAATGTCCTCGCCGGTGCGCGAATAGAGCCGCGCGATCGTCCGGCCGTCATGCCGCGCGGCGACCGCCTGCACGCGGATGCCGTCCCATTTCCATTCGGCCATGAATTCGGCGGCGTCGAGCCCGGCGAGGTCCGGCTCGTCGAGCGCATGAGCCAGCATTGCCGGGCGGAACGGCGCCGGGTCGCCGCTCGCCGGTTTTTCCGCCCGGCCTTCGAGCCAGGCGAACAGCTCGATATAGGGCGGCGACAAGCCGGGCCAGAGCAGCTCGATATCTTGCGGATCGGTGGCACCAAGCGCGGCAACCGCCGCCTTAGCGAGCCGCGCCGAAACGCCGATGCGCAACCCGCCGGTGACGAGCTTGATCAGCGCCCAGCGTCCAGTCTCGTCGAGCGCGTCGAGCCAGCGCGCCAGCCGCGCCGGCAACTCGGCCTTGCCGAGCGTGGCGAGGGTTTCAATGACTGCGGTGAGGCTCGGCGCATTCAACACCTCTCCCCGTTGCTGTGTCGGCCCCGGCCACATCAGCGCGACGGTTTCCGAGAGGTCGCCGACATAATCGTAGGACAGCTCGAACAGCACCGGGTCGGCGCGTTCGGCGATCAGATTGCGGATCAGGCCGGGCTTGGCATGCGGGAAGCGCAGCGACCCGGTGAGCGCCGCCAGCGCCCAGCCGCGCTCCGGATCGGCGGTCGAGCGAAAATAATCGGTCATCAGCCGCAGCTTGCTATTGCGGCCGCCCTCGTAGGTGAGACGGTCCAGAAGTTCGGCGAAGCGGTTCATGCCTCAGCCTCGCCAACGCCTTCGGCCGGCCCCGGACTGACGGCTTCATCGTCCTCCTCGCCGTAGCCGACGATATCGAGCGGCCGCGCCTTCAGTCCGCGCGTGGCGCACCAGTGCACCAGCGCGTCCTCCTGACCATGGGTGACCCAGATTTCGCCGGCGCCGGTGGCTGTGACCGTCGCGGTCAACCCATCCCAATCGGCGTGATCGGAAATGACCAGCGGCAGGGCGACCCCGTTCTGCCGCGCCCGCGCGCGGATTCGCATCCAGCCCGACGCGAACGCGGTCACCGGATCGGGAAAGCGCCGCGCCCAAATCTCGTTCAAGGCCGAGGGTGGGCAGAGCGTGATAGTGCCGGCAAGCTCCGCCTTGCTGGCGCCGCGCACCGCGCGCAATTCGCCGAGCGCGATGCCGCGGCCGGCGTAATAGCGGGTGATACTCTCCATCGCGCCATGCAAATAGAGCGGCGCCTCATAGCCGGCCTTACGCAACAGTGCGATGACGCGCTGCGCCTTGCCGAGCGAATAGGCGCCGACGAGATGTGCGCGCTCCGGGAACAGCGCGACCGAGTGCAATAGTTTCGCGATCTCGCCGTCGGCATCGCCGTGGCGGAACACCGGCAGCGCAAACGTCGCTTCGGTGATGAAGACATCGCACGGCACCAGTTCGAAGGGCGCGCAGGTCGGATCGGGAACGTTTTTGTAATCGCCGGAAGCGACGACGCGCAGCCCGTTCGCCTCGACCACGATCTGCGCCGAGCCGAGCACATGACCGGCGGGATGGAAGGTGACTTTCGCGCCACCGAGGCTGACGCCTTCTCCGTAGCGCGCCGGTTGGATCGAGCCGGCAAAATTCTCGCCATAGCGCAGCCGCATGAGATCGAGCGTTTCCTGTGTCGCCAGCACCGCGCCATGCCCGGCGCGGGCATGATCGGAATGGGCGTGCGTGATCAGCGCGCGCTCGACCGGACGGGTGGGGTCGATATGGAAGCCGCCGAGCTTGCAGCACACACCGACCGGCGTCGGCACCAGGATGTCTTCAGGACGCATTGCCAGTAATAAATAACCATTTCCCTTCGGGACGCGAGCACAGCATGACCGATACCGGACCGCTCTTCGTCTCCTCCGGCGATCTCATCGCTGACCGGCGCTACCACTGGGCCCTCGATCTTGCCGCGCGCGGCGATCTTTCCGGCGCCGCCGATATCCTCTCGCAGACCGTGGAACTCGCGCCGGCTTTCGCCACCGCCTGGTTCGCGCTCGGCGCCATCCGCGACCGGCTTGGCGACCGCGCTGGCGCTATCGCGGCATTCGAAAAGGCCCGCGACGCCGACCCTGCGGATTATCTCGGCGCCCGGCTCCAGCTTGCCCGGCTCGGGTGCGGCGACGTCGCCCCGGCGATGAGCGAACCCTACGTCCGTCGGCTGTTCGACCAGTACGCCGCGCGCTACGACGCGGCGCTCACCAAGCAACTCGCCTATCGCGGGCCGGCGATCCTGCGTGACGCCATCAAACAGGCGATGCATGCGGCGGCACGGCCACTGCGCTTTCCTTCCGCGCTCGATCTCGGCTGCGGCACCGGACTTGCTGGCGCCGCTTTTCGCCCCCTCGTCGATGGCCTCGTCGGCGTCGATCTTTCGCCGGCAATGGTCACGCAGGCCGCGGCGAAAGGCGTTTATGACCGCCTCGTCACCGCCGACCTTATGGACTTTCTTGGCGGCGAGACCCGCAATGCCGCGAAATATCACCTCGTGCTCGCCGCCGACGTGTTCGTTTATATCAACGATCTGTGCCCGGTCTTGGCGGCGGTCGCGCGCGTGCTTGCGCCTGGCGGTTTTTTTGCCTTCACGGTCGAATCCCACTCGGGCGACGACGTGAAGCTTTTGCCGACACTGCGCTATGCCCACGGCGAGCCGCACATCCGTCGCGCGCTCAAAGATGCCGGGCTCACCCTGGCGTCTCTTTCCGAAGTTTCAGTACGCAGCGAAAAAGGGGTGCCGGTGGACAGCCTTGTCGTGGTCGCGCAGGCCTCGACCGCGCCGCAAGCGGCCGTTACTTCTGCCTGATGACCGTTCTCGAGCGGCCCGCAGTCCTCCCGGACGTTTTCGCACGCTGGTTCGCCAACCGCGGCTGGGCGCCGCGCGCCCATCAGCTCGAACTTCTGAGCAAAGCACAAGCCGGCCGTTCGGTCCTGCTGATCGCGCCGACCGGTGGCGGCAAGACGCTGGCCGGATTTCTGCCGAGCCTGGTGGAGCTGCGTGAGGATCGTGCCGGTCTTCACCTCTCCCCGCGCGCGGGGAGAGGTCGCCGCGCCGAAGGCGTGGCGGCTGAGGGGGCGTTCAGGCAGGCGCTCAACTTTGCGGCCCCCTCACCCGGCGCGGACCTTCGGTCCTTGCCACCCTCTCCCCGCACGCGGGGAGAGGGAAACGGCCTGCACACGCTCTACATCTCGCCCCTCAAGGCGCTCGCCGTCGATATCGCGCGCAACCTGGAAGCGCCGGTCGCCGAGATGGGCCTGCCGATCCGCATCGAGACCCGCACCGGCGACACGCCGGCTTCGAAGCGCCAGCGCCAGCGCCGCAGCCCGCCGCAGATCTTGCTCACCACGCCGGAGCAGCTGGCATTGCTGCTCGCTTCCGCTGACGCGCCGTATCTGTTCGGCTCGCTCAAACGCGTGATCCTCGACGAGTTGCATGCGCTGGTCACTTCGAAGCGCGGCGATCTACTCTCGCTCGGTTTGGCGCGGCTGTTTCGCCTCGCCCCAAATCTCACCAGCATCGGTCTCTCGGCGACCGTCGCGGAGCCCGACGAACTCGCCCGCTTCATGGTGCCGCAGCGCCGCGGTGACGCAAGCGAAGCGCACGCCGATCTCATCGTCGCCGAAGGCGGCGCGGCGCCCGACGTCACCATGCTCGACACGCGCGAGCGGCTGCCTTGGGCCGGCCATTCGGCGCGCCACGCGCTCGACGAGATTTACCGGCTCATCAAGAGCCACCGCACGACGCTCGTCTTCGTCAACACGCGCAGCCAGGCGGAGGGTATTTTTCAGCAGCTCTGGCACATCAACGACGACAATCTCGCCATCGCACTGCACCACGGTTCGCTCGACGTGGCACAGCGGCGCAAGGTCGAAGGCGCGATGGCGGCCGGGCGCCTGCGCGCGGTGGTCTGTACCTCCTCGCTCGATCTCGGCGTCGACTGGGGCGACGTCGATCTGGTCGTCAATGTCGGCGCGCCCAAGGGAGCGTCGCGGCTTTTGCAGCGCATCGGCCGCGCCAACCACCGCATGGACGAACCTTCGAAGGGCGTGCTTATTCCGGCGAACCGCTTCGAGGTGCTCGAATGCCGCGCCGCGCTCGACGCCATTGCCGAGAATGTGCAGGACACGCCGTCGCTTCGCGTCGGCGCGCTCGACGTACTGGCGCAGCACGTGCTCGGCTGCGCTTGCGGTGAGCCGTTCCTCAGCGATGAGCTTTATGCCGAGGTGACGACCGCCGCGCCCTATGCCGGCCTGCCGCGGCCGGATTTCGATGCCGTGGTCGATTTCGTCGCGACCGGCGGCTACGCGCTCAAGGCCTACGAGCGCTTCGCCCGCATCCGGCAGGGCAAGGATGGCTGCTGGCGCATCGCGCACCCCAATGTGGCGCAACGTTACCGGCTCAATGTCGGCACCATCGTCGAGGCCGACATGCTGAAGGTTCGCCTCGTGCGCTCGTGGGCGTCGAAGATGATTCCGCGCGGCGGCCGACTCCTGGGCCAAGTCGAGGAATATTTCGTCGAGACCATGGTGCCGGGCGACACCTTCGTGTTCGCCGGGGAAATCCTCAAATACGAGGCCTTGGTCGAGGACGAGGTCTATGTCTCGCGTTCGAACGCCGAAGATCCCAAGGTGCCGGCCTATGAGGGCGGCAAATTTCCGCTTTCGACTTATCTCGCCGCCCGTGTGCGCAACATCATCGCCCATCCGCAAGAATGGCGGAAGCTGCCGGCGCAGGTGCGCGAATGGCTCGAAATCCAGGAATGGCGTTCGCAGATGCCCGGCGCCCGCGAGCTCTTGGTCGAAACGTTTCCGCGCGCCAACAAGCACTATCTCGTCTGCTACCCGTTCGAAGGCCGGCTGGCGCATCAGACGCTCGGCATGCTGCTGACGCGACGGCTCGAACGAGCGCGGCTGCGGCCGCTCGGCTTTGTCGCCAATGAATACGCGCTGGCGGTCTGGGGCCTCGGCGACGTGGCGCTGCGCATCGCGCGCGGCGAATTCGCGCTCGCCGACCTGTTCGATGAGGACATGCTGGGCGACGACCTCGAAGCTTGGCTCGCCGAATCGGCGCTGATGAAGCGCACCTTCCGCAATTGCGCGATCATCGCCGGCCTGATCGAGCGCCGTTTTCCCGGCCAGGAGAAATCCCGGCGCCAGGTCACGATCTCGACCGACCTGGTCTATGACGTGCTGCGCAGCCACCAGCCAGACCATGTGCTGCTGCGCTCCGCCCGCGCCGACGCCGCGACCGGCCTCCTCGACGTACGCCGCCTCGCCGATATGCTCTCGCGCATCAGGGGGCGAATCGTTCATAAAGCGCTCGACCACGTGTCGCCGCTCGCCGTGCCGGTCATGCTGGAGATCGGGCGCGAGACGGTTTACGGCGAGGCGGCCGATTCGCTCCTCGCCGAAGCGGCGGAGGAATTGGTGAAGGAGGCAATGCAGTGAGGGGTGGCGCTTCTTCCGCTCATTCCCGCGCAAGCGGGAATCCAGAGCAAGATTCCGCTATCGCTCTCGCTGGTACGATGCTCGTCGCCGATCCGGCTGGCGCGCTGTACTGGCCGGACGAACGATTGCTGGTCGTCGCCGATCTGCATCTGGAAAAAGGCTCGGCCTTCGCCAAGCGCGGCGTGCTGCTACCGCCTTACGACACGTCGACGACGCTGGCGCGGCTGGCGCGCCTGATCGAGCGCTATGTGCCGCGTCTTGTCATCGCGCTGGGCGACAGCTTTCATGACGGTCATGGACCTTCGCGCATGAGCGGCGGCGATCGTGCGGCGCTCACCCTGCTCCAGCGCGGCCGCGACTGGATCTGGATCGCCGGCAATCACGACCCCGACCTGCCCGACGGCATCGGCGGGCATTTCGCCGACTGCTTGGCGCTCGGCCCGCTGACGTTCCGTCACCAACCTTTGTCCGATCCCTGCGACGGCGAGATCGCCGGCCATCTGCATCCGCTGGCGCGCGTGGCGCAGCGCGGCCGCGCGGTGCGCCGGCGCTGCTTTGCCAGCGACGGGCGCCGGCTGGTCATGCCGGCGTTCGGCGCTTATGCCGGCGGCCTCAACGTGCGCGACCGCGCGATCTCCGGCCTATTCGGCACGCTCGCCTTCACCGCCCACATGCTGGGCACGCAGCGGCTTTTTGCCGTCGCCGCGGAGCGCTGCCTGTCGGATTGAAATCAGTCTCGCCGGAACGCGACGCTGGCGATCCAGCCGGTGAACAGTGCCATCAGGGCGGTCGCCAGCCCGTAGAGCAGGCCGTGCTCGCGCGCGGCATTGACCACGAATTGCTCGAAGCCGACCTTGACGATCTCGAAAGCCGAATCGGTCTGCGCGATCACATTGCCGTCGGCAAACAGCTTGACGTCGACCGTGTAGCTGCCGATCGGCACTTGCGCCGGGAGCGAGATCGCGGCGCGGAACAGGGTCGGCGTCAGAAACGTCACCGCATTCGATTGTTCGCTGTAGAGCCCGCGTTCCCGCATCAGCCGCAGCAGCGCGGCACGGAACGGGTCGTTGCTCACCTCGCCGATATCGTTGTTGATCAATTCCGGGAACGGCGTATTGGCGATGCCGAGCTGCAGCCGCCGCGCGTTCTCGGCGCTGGTGATGGCGTCAAGCGGGCGACTGGTCAGAACGGCGAGGTAGGAAGGCGGATCGACGAACGTGCGCGCCGCGGTATTCATCCAGATGCCGAGTACGCGCTGCTTGCGCCGCGTCCGCAGCGGTTCCCGCGGCCCGGTGATGGTGGCGACGATATCGTAGGGCGCGCGCCGCGCAGCGCCCGTGGCGTCGCGCTCGACCGATCCGAACAGCACCAGGTCCACGCCGGTATAGTTCGACGTGATCATCACGTGATGATTGGTCAGCGAAGCGATGAGGCGTTCCGCCGTAGCCGGGCCGGCATTGACGAGGAGGCCCGCGAGCGCCAGCGCCGCCACACGCACGCGACTCATGGCCCGCCCCCGATGACGCGGATCGAGTACAAATCTTCGGGCTTAAGCACGAGCTGCACCGCAAAGCGCAGCCCGACCGCAAGGACCAAGAGACCGAGCAGCAGGCGCAGCCACTCGCCGCGGATACGCTGCCCGGCATGGGCGCCGAACTGCGCGCCGATCACGCCGCCTACCATCAGGATCAGCGCCAGCACGGCATCGACCAGGTGATTGGTCGCAGCGTGCAGCACGGTCGCTGCCACCATGGTGAGGAAGGTCAAGACCAGCGAGGTGCCGATCACCGTGGCGGTGGGGACCCGCACCAGATAGATGAGCATGGGCACCAGCAGAAAGCCGCCGCCGATGCCCATGATCGCGCCGATGAAGCCGATGATGAGGCCGATCACCAGCACCGGGATGGCTGAAACATAGACTTTCGAACGCTTGAACCGCAGTTTCAACGGCAGCCCGTGGAACCAGACATGGCTGCCCGGGCGGCGCAACTCGGCGGGCTTGCCGTGGCGGGCGCGGACTATCGCGCGGGCGCTTTCGCCGACCAGCAAGACGCCGACGATGCTTAGAAGCGTGACGTAGGACAACCCGATGACCAGATCGAGCTGATCCTGGGCGCGCAGCCAGGTGAACAGCGCGACACCGCCGGCGCTGCCGATGATGCCGCCGGCCAGCAAGGTCAGCGCCAGGGTGACGTCGATGGCGTTGCGCCGCCAATAGGCGATCGCGCCGGACAACGAAGACGCCGCCACATGCGTCGTGACGCTGGCCACGGCCACGGCCGGCTGCACCCCGATGAAGATCAGAAGCGGCGTCATCAGGAAGCCGCCGCCGATACCGAACATGCCGGAGATGAATCCGACCGCCAGGCCCATCGCCAGCACAAGAAAGACGTTGACGGGAATGTCGGCGATCGGAAGGAAGATTTGCACGGATCGGCTGCCGGATGTGGGATACGCGGTTTGCACCGTTCTACTAGCGCGCCGCGTCCTGGCATACCGTCCGCCGGCGCATGGCGCGCAGATGTGATCGCTCCGTTGCGTCATTCCGGCCCGCCGCTTCGCGGTGCTGCGGAATGATCAGCCGACGATCAGCCGAGGCTCAATTGACCTTGGCGGCGTCTGTTGCGGCCGCCTTGGCGGTTGGCGCTTTCGACTTGACCCCGGACGTGCCGTTTGCAGGCAGGTCCCAGGCTGCCGGCGCCTTGACCGTGATCGCGTCCGCGGGCTGCGGCAGCGGGGTCCAAGTCTGCGCCGCCAAACGCGCGGCCGCGAGCGATTGCTGGTCGAGATGGGAGCCGATCTCGTCGCGTTTCTTGGCGGCGTCGTTGTCGCCGTCGTTGGCGGCCAGGGAGAACCACTTGTAGGCTTCCGCGAAATTCTGCTCCACGCCAACGCCGCGCGCGTAAAGGATCGCCAGGTTGTATTGGCTGTCGACGACGCCGTGATCCGCGGCCTTGCGGAACCACTGCGCCGCCGTGCGATAATCAGCCGCGTCATCGACGCCTTCCGCGTAGAGCACGGCAAGATTGTGCATGGCCTTGCCATGACCTTTATCGGCGGCGGCACGGTAGAGGTCGCGCGCCGCGGCGAGGTTCTTCTTCACCCCGAGGCCTTTTTCATAGAGCCCCCCGAGCCTGAACTGCGCCGGCGCGAACCCCTTCTTGGCGGCGCGCTCAAACCAGCGCGCGGCTTCCTCGTTGTTTGTCGGAACCAGCCGGCCATCGGCGAAGCGGACGGCAACCTCGTACGCGGCAGAGGCGTCGCCCGCGAGCGCCGCTTCGCGCAGTGCCGGTCCGCCGATGGCGACCGGCAGCTTGTCGCCGATCGCCGGCGATGGGGTTGTCGAGGAATGCTGCGGCGATTGAGTCGGCAGCGTGCCGGTGATGTCGCTCGCCGGCGCTGTCGTCCATCCGGCGGCGGATCCATCGGCCGGGTCAGCGTCGGCGGCGGCAGGTATGCTAGCGGCCATGGCGAACGGCGCGGCGGGATTGTCCAAGAGGGACTGCTGCCCGGCTCCGCCGCCTGTTGTCGGTGCCGGTTTTGCCAACGGCGGCGCGCCCGGTTTCCGTGCGGCATCCGTGCCGGCCGGTAGCAGCGGCAGCGGAAGTGTCGGCAGACTGGTCGGGTTGGCTTTCGGCGCGGGCACGGCTGGAACCGACGGCTTTTCCACCTGCGGCGGCGACAAGGTGTGCGCGCTCGGGGGCTCGGTTTGCACCTGCGGCGGCTCGGCTTGCGGGCGCGCAGGCGCCCCCGAACCGCCATCCTGGAACAGCCGTGAAGCCATATGGAAACAGCCCAGAACGATCACGACGACGGCGCCGGCGACGACCAAGGTGCGCAGGCGCTCGGTCAGCGTTTTCGGCTGAGCGGGACCTTCCGCGCCGGCCTTTTTGGCACCCTCGTTGGCCCCGCTCGCGGCGGCTGCCCGTGCCGCGCGGCGCGCGGCGGCGATGAAGTCCGGTTTACCGGCGCCCGGATCGGGAATCACGGGGGGCTTCGACCCCGCAATAGCTTCCGACGCGGCGATTCGCTCGGCGGCTGACAGCGGCTGGCGCGAACGTCCGGCGGCCGAACCCGGCTCCAGCGGATGATCGGGCGGCAAGTCGGGCTCGATGGACTGCAGCGACGCCAGCCAATTTGGTGCGGGCTCGGGTTCTAGCGGCGCAGGCAAGGAAGTCGATTCGATCGGCGGCGGCAGCGTTTGCTCCCTCCCCGGCAACACCTCCGCCGGCGCGGGCCTGACTTTGTCGCCGCGTATGTCGCTTTCGATCATAGCGAGGCGATCGACAACATGCTCCACGGTGCCATGAACGGATTCAAGTGAATCTTGAGTGCGGCGACCCGCTTGCTTGATTTCAGTAATCTCGTGCTCGATCGCTTCGACGCCAGGGGCAACGGCCTCAGCCCCGGCGTTGGCGCCGCGCAATTGCTCGATATAGACCAAGAGATCGGCCAATCCCCGCTCGACACCTTCGAGCAGGCCGAGGCGCGCGTCGGAGACATCGAGCCGCTTGACCAGCATCGCGATGCGGTCCTCGAGATGGGCGAGCGCGGTGTGATCGGTTTGCGAGAGCTGCACCAATTCGAGCTTCTCGATCAGGCCGGCAAGCAATCGCTCCAGTTCCCGAGGAACCGCGCAGCCTGCCATGGTCGAATTGTTGAGCGCGGTGGCCAACAGATCGATGCGATTCTCCAGCGCCGAGAGGGCGTGCCCGCTGGCCGTGTAGCCTGCCGTTGTCGAATCGTTGAGCGCGGTGGCCAACAGATCGATGCGATTCTCCAGCGCCGAGAGGGCGTGCCCGCTGGCCGTGTAGCCTGCCGTTGTCGAATCGTTGAGCGCACTGGCCAACAGATCGATGCGATTCTCCAGCGCCGAGAGCGCGTGCCCGCTGGCCGTGCTGGTGGCGAGATCGTCGACCTTGGCGGCGAGCGCTCGCACGTCTTCTGCAACCTTGGTCAGTGTGTCGTTGGAGGCGACATGGGACACGATCCCGCGCAAGGCGCCGATCGCCGTCTCCAGCTGCTGCAGCGCGGCCGGATCCTCCTTGGCCGAAACCAAGTCGATCTTCTTGGCCAGCGCCCGCAACGTCTCATCGAACCCGATCAGGCTTTCGGCTGGGTTCAGCCCGCGCAACACTTCGCGCACGTCAGCCAGACCGCGTTCGAGACCGGCCAGCGCCGCCGCGTCAACACCGGACTGGCGGCCGTGGTTGATGCGCTGGGCCAGCGCCCTGATCTCGATCTCGAGCGATTCGACGGCGCGCTGCGGCAGCGCCTCCGTGACCGAACGGCCGATCGCCGCGAGTTCGGCACGGAGCCCATTGATCGCACCTTCGAGGTCGCTTGCCGGCCGCAAGGTCTCGATCCGCGCCGTAATCTGCCGCAGTTGCTGCTGCAGGTCGCTGAGATCGAGCGCCGGTGCCGGCGAATTCGCCGACTGCGGATCCACATTCCAGGCCGAGACGCTTTCCTCCCGAAGGCGCAAAGGCGGCGGCTGTGACGTGAACCCGGCTCCCGCGGCAGGCTCGTCGAACACGTCCTCGCGCGCCAGGATCGGCGGCAGTTGCGGTCGTGTGAACGCCGGCTCGGGAGCGGTTTCAGCTGCAGCGAAGCGATCGGTCTCTGCATAACCGCTGAAGTCGTCCGGCTGCCGGTCCACATTGGCGGCAAGGTTGGTCAGTTTGCGCTGACGCGTCTTGATCGCGGCGGCAGCCTCGCTATCGAGCGCGCGCTGGCGGGCCGTGATCTCGGCCACGGCTTGGTCCAATGACACTTGGCGAATGTCTTGGTGATTGCTTTGGCGATCGCCTTGCGGGGGACGATGGCCGATTTGTTCGTCAAAACGGTCTGGTTCCCGACAAGGACGATTGGCGCCTTCGCGGCGGCGTTCCTCACGATAGGGAACACTTTCGCGGCGGACCGGCTGCTCTGCCTCCGCCACGCGATCGCGACCCCGCAAGTCTTCGTCAGTGTGCCGGCGCCAAGGCCGACCGCCAGTAGCCCGATCGTCATATGGCCGATCGTCATTGCGCAGGTTCAATCGTAATTGCTCATCCGGCTCGACACCTGGACCGCGCCGGTCGACCTCACGCCGAGGAGCGTCCTGGTCTGCCGGCTCGGAACGGAAGATCGGGCGCCGCCGATCGTCCGCCGGCCGCTCACGTTCCTGGGCGCTGGCGTTGGCGTCCCGGCCTGGGCCCTGCTGCTCTCGATCGTCGGAGCCAAAGCTCGGGCGCCACTGATCGTCCCAGCGGCGATTGTGATTGCGACTGTCGGCGTCACGTTGCGGGCGATCTTGTTGCCGCGCGTCGGAGCTGAGGCTCTGGCGCGACTGAATATCCGACCGGCGCTCACGCCACGAGGCGTCGCGGCGCCGCCTATCCTGTTCTCGCTCCTCGGCTCGGAAGTTTCCGCCTGATCGATCATCCGGCTGGCGATCACGGCCGCGGACATCGACGTCATCGCGGTGCCCCCGCTGTCGATCATCGAAGTCGGCGTTCTCCCGCCAGGTATCGTCCGTGTCGCGATCGAAACCGGCGGTGGGCGTGAACTCGCGATCCTCCGTATTAGCCGGCTTGATCACGCTGTTGAGCCATTCGCCGACCGACATGCCGGATCGCCGAGCGGCGGTGCGTGCAGCCTCGCGCGCTTCCGGACGAAGGCCTCTCAGATTCCACGGACCGCCCGATTTCATGCTCACGTCCAAATCACATGAGGAGCAGGATGTGCCCAGTATTCGAGCCGACGCCGCGAGCAGACGACGCGGAGGGCGCGGTTTTCTGTCCTTGGACTAGACTTTTCAGGAATACGGTAAATAAGCAGTTAAAAAACCCGGGTCTCCTGACGGTGAGCGGCAAAGCACTGCCCCGCCAGGACGAGTTCGCGCCCGCTTGCTCGGCTGTCCCACCGTTGCCGCAAATGGGCTAGGTTATACCGTCCGGGCCGGTTGGCGCTGGGCGAAGCGATCCGGAGGGCGAGATTATGCCGACTTATAAGGCTCCCGTTGATGACGTGATGTTCCTGTTGACCGACGTATTTCACATCGATCGCTACAACAATTTGCCGGGCTTTGCCGACGCCACACCCGATTTGCTCGAAGCGGTGCTCGCGGAAGTCGCAAAATTCTGCGAGGACGTTCTCACGCCGCTCAATCGCGTCGGCGACAAGGAAGGCTGCAAGCGCCACAACGACGGCAGCGTCACCACGCCCACGGGATTCAAGGATGCGTACAAGCGCCTGACCGAGGGCGGCTGGATTGGCGCCTCGGCGCCCGCCGAATTCGGCGGCCAAGGCCTGCCACGCGTGCTCTCGCAAGCGATTGGCGAGTTCCTAGTTTCGGCAAACATGGCTTTTGCCATGTACCCAGGCCTCACGCAGGGCGCGGCGGCCGCACTTATGGTTCACGGCTCGCCCGAGCAAAAGGCGCTGTACCTGCCCAAGCTCGTCAGCGGGGAATGGACCGGCACGATGAACCTGACCGAGCCGCAATGCGGCACTGATCTGGGACTTACGCGCGCGCGCGCAGTGCCCCAGACGGACGGCAGCTACAAGATCACCGGCACCAAGATTTTCATCTCCGCCGGCGAGCACGATCTCGCCGACAACATCGTGCATCTGGTGTTGGCGCGGATCGACGGCGCGCCGCCTGGCGTCAAGGGAATTTCCCTGTTCATCGTCCCCAAATTCCTGCCGACCCAAGACGGCGCCCCCGGCGCGCGCAACGGCGTGTCCTGCGGCTCGATCGAAGAGAAGATGGGCATCCACGGCAATTCCACCTGCGTCATGAACTATGACGACGCCACCGGCTGGCTCGTCGGCGAACCCAACCGCGGCCTGAACGCGATGTTCGTGATGATGAACGAAGCGCGGCTCGGCGTCGGCGTGCAGGGCTTGGCGCTGTCCGAGGTCGCCTACCAGAACGCCGCCGCCTACGCCAAGGAGCGGCTCGCCGGGCGCGCCCTAACCGGAACGAAGTTCAAGGACAAGCCCGCCGACCCGATCATCGTGCACCCGGATGTGCGCCGCATGCTGATGACGCTGCGCGCGTTCAACGAAGCGGCGCGTGCGCTGGTGTTGTGGACCGCGCTCAAGAGCGACGTCGCCCACCGCTCCGGCGATGCCAAGGAGCGGCAGAGCGCCGACGACCATATGGGCCTGATGACCCCGGTGATCAAAGGCGTGCTCACCGATCAGGGTTTCGCCAACACCGTGCTGGCGCAGCAGGTGTTCGGCGGCCACGGCTACATCGCCGAGCACGGCATGGAGCAGTTCGTGCGCGATTCCCGTATCGCCATGATCTACGAGGGCGCCAACGGCATCCAGGCGCTCGACCTGGTGGGGCGTAAGCTGCCGAAGGACGGCGGCCGCGCCTTGCAGGCGTTCTTCGCCGAGGTGTCGGCTTACATCAAGGAGCGCGGCAGCGACGAAACGATGGCGCCTTACGTCAGGCCGCTCGGCCAGGCGCTCGGCGAGCTGCAGCAGGCGACCATGTGGTTCATGCAGAACGCGCTCGGCAACCCGGAGAATGCCGGCGCCGGCTCGACGGATTACATGCACCTCTTCGGCCTGGTCGCGCTCGGCTATATGTGGTGCTTGATCGTCGATGCGGCGAAGGCCAAGGCCGCGGCGGGAGGCAACGGCGGCGGCGAGCGCATGGCGGCGAAGCTGGCCACCGGCCGCTTCTTCGCGGAACGCATGTTGCCGGCCTCCGCCACGCACCTCGCGCGCATAAAGGCCGGAGCGGCGTCGACGATGGCTTTGCCGGCGGAGGCGTTCTAGACATTGGCCCGCTTATTCTGGTGAACGCATAGCCGCCGGTCGCGGGCTGCAATTGCTCGGAACTTGGACTATATGGGAGATGTCCGGTCTCCCGGACCCTCATCCGGCTTCGCGGCCGTTGCCGCTGGCCGCCCTCACCCGCAACGGGAGAGGTTATCATCGCCAGGAGACGCTATGCCCGACGCTTTCATCTATGATCACGTGCGTACGCCCCGCGGCCGCGGCAAGGCGGACGGCTCGCTCCACGAGGTGACCGCGCTCAACCTCGCCAGCCAGGCGCTCGGCGCCATCAAGAGCCGCAACGATCTCGATCCCACCATGGTCGACGACGTCGTGCTCGGTGTCGTCGATCCGGTCGGCGAGGCCGGCGCCGACATCGCCCGCTCGGCGGCGCTCGTCGCGGGTTACGGCGACAGCGTCGCGGGCGTGCAGATCAACCGCTTCTGTGCCTCCGGTCTCGACGCGGTCAACTTTGCGGCGGCGCAGATCATGGCCGGACAGCAGGACATGGCGATCGGCGGCGGCGTCGAGTCGATGAGCCGCGTCGGCATCGGTTCGTCCGGTGGCGCGTGGGCGGTAGATCCGTCGATTGCGGTTTCGCAGTACTTTCTGCCGCAAGGCATTTCCGCCGACCTGATCGCCACCAAATACGGCTTCTCCCGCGACGATGTCGACGCCTACGCGGTCGAGAGCCAGAAGCGCGCGGCAACCTCGTGGAGCGAGGGCCGCTTCGGCCGATCGGTGATGAGCGTCAAGGACGTCAACGGCCTGACCATCCTCGACAAGGATGAGCACATGCGGCCGGAAACGACCATGCAATCGCTGGCGTCGCTCAAACCCTCGTTCGTGCAGATGGGAGAGATGGGCGGCTTCGATTCTGTCGCCCTTCAGAAGCATCCGGAAGTCGAATACGTCAAACACGTCCATCATGCCGGCAATTCCTCCGGCATCGTCGACGGCGCCGCCGCGGTGCTGCTCGGCAACAGCCGGGCCGGCAAGCGGGCGGGCCTGAAGCCGCGGGCCCGCGTGCGTGCCTTCGCCAATATCGGCACCGAGCCGGCGATCATGCTCACCGGCCCGATCGACGTCACCAAGAAAGTGCTGAAACGGGCCGGCATGACGCTCGCCGACATCGACTTGTTCGAGCTCAACGAGGCGTTCGCCTCGGTCGTGCTGCGCTATATGCAAGCCTTCGCTATCGATCCGGGCAAGATCAACGTCAACGGCGGCGCCATCGCTATGGGCCATCCGCTCGGCGCCACCGGCGCGATGATCCTCGGCACCGTGCTCGACGAACTCGAGCGGCGCGATCTGTCGACCGCGCTTGTCACTCTCTGCATCGGCATGGGAATGGGCACCGCCACGATCATCGAGCGGGTGTGAGGTCTCATCCGCACGCAGGGGCCAGGCACACGGAGCGCGCGGCATGCCCAAGATCGACATCGCCAAGCTGCCGGTGGACAGCCGCTCGAGCTTTCCGGAGCCGTTCAACCGCGCGGTCGTCGGCCGCGAGCGTAAGCGACTGGGCAACGCCGTCGGTCTCGAACAGTTCGGCGTCAACCTGACAAGGCTCAGGCCGGGAGCAGCTTCTTCGCTGCGGCACTGGCACGAAAAGGAAGATGAGCTCGTGTATATCCTCGAGGGTGAAGTGATGCTGATCGAGGACGACGGCGAGACCGTGCTCAAGCCGGGCGATGCCGCCGGTTTCAAGGCCAACCTGCCGAACGGCCATCACCTGGTCAACAAATCGGGACGCGACGCGATTTTTCTTGAAATCGGCACACGCTCGAAACACGAGCGCGCCGAGTATCCTGATCTGGACCTGGTGATGATCCGCGACGATAAAGGCGGGCAGTTCAGCCACAAGGACGGCAAGCCGTATTCGAAGTAATTCTCCCTCTGCCGCTGGGGCGAGGCGAACAAAATATAACGGGAGATGCGTATGACCTTCCAGAATTTTACCTTCGAGATCGACGCCGACGGCATTGCCCTGATCACCTGGAACATGCCGGGCCGGTCGATGAACGTGATCGACGCCAAAGTGATGGAAGAACTGGCGGCGATCGTCGAGCGGGTCGCGACCGACGCCGCCGTCAAGGGCGCAGTGCTCACCTCAGGCAAGGAGGCGTTCTGCGCCGGCGCCGATTTGAGCATGCTGGAGACGCAAAGCCGCACGTTCGCGGAATTGAGGAAATCGAAAGGCGAGGAAGGGGCGAACGAATTTCTGTTCGAAGAAAGCCGCAAGCTGTCGCAGATCGCCCGCCGCATGGAGACCTGCGGCAAGCCGTGGGTCGCGGCGATCAACGGCACCGCGATGGGCGGCGGCTTGGAGCTGGCGCTGGCCTGCCATCACCGCATCGCATCCGACAACGACAAGACGCGGCTGGGCTTACCCGAAATCAAGGTCGGTCTGTTCCCGGGCGGCGGCGGCACGCAACGCATCGCGCGCATGCTGCAGCCGGCCGACGCGCTGCAATTCCTGCTTAAGGGCGACCAGCTTCGCCTCAACCGCGCCAAGGCGATGAAGCTCATCGACGAGGTGGTGCCGACCGCCGACCTCGTTGCGAAGAGCAAGGATTGGATCAAAGCCGGCGGCACCGCGAAAGCGCCATGGGACAACGACGGCTTCAAGCTGCCGGGCGGCGCGGTCTATTCCAAGGCCGGCATGATGGTATGGCCGGCGGCCAACGCGCTCTATCGGCGCGAAACCTACGACAATTATCCGGCGGCGCGCGCCATCATCCAGGTCGTCTATGAGGGCGTGCAGCTGCCGATGGACCAGGCGCTGCGCGTCGAGTCGCGTTACTTCGCGAAAATTCTCCGCTCGCCGGAGGCCGCGGCGATGATCCGCTCGCTGTTCGTGTCGATGCAGGAACTCAACAAAGGCGCCCGCCGTCCGGCCGCCGTGCCGGCGCGGCCGATCAAGAAGGTCGGCGTGCTCGGCGCCGGCTTCATGGGCGCCGGCGTCGCCTATGTCAGCGCGCTTGCCGGCATCGACGTGGTGCTGATCGACCGCGACCAGGAAACCGCCGACAAGGGCAAAGCACATTCGCAGAAACTGATGACCGACCAGGTCAATAAAGGCCGCGCCACCGCCGCCGACCGCGACGCCGTGCTCGCCCGCATCACGGCGACCCCGAATTATGCGGCGCTCAAAGGCTGCGATCTCATCGTCGAGGCGGTGTTCGAGGACCGCAAGATCAAGGAGGAGGTGATTGCCAAGGCGCAGGAAGCGATCGGCAAAGACACCATCTTCGGCTCCAACACCTCGACCTTGCCGATCAGCTCGCTCGCCACCGCGTTCAAGGACGTGCGGCGTTTCGTCGGCATCCACTTCTTCTCGCCGGTCGATCGCATGATGCTGGTCGAGGTCATCCTGGGCAAAAAGACCGGCGACGCGGCGCTCGCCGTCGCGCTCGATTACGTGCGCGCCATCCGCAAGACGCCGATCGTGGTCAATGATTCGCGCGGCTTCTATACGTCGCGCGTGGTCGGTACCTACATCCGCGAAGGCCATTTGATGCTGGCCGAAGGCGTGCCGGCGGCGATGATCGAGAACGTCGGACGCATGGCCGGCATGCCGGTCGGCCCGCTGTCGCTCAACGACGAGGTTGCCGTCGATCTCGCCTGGAAGATCTTGAAGGCGACCGAGGCCGATCTCGGCCCGCAAGCGATCGACGAGCGCCAAAAGGCGCTGCTGCAGGAAATGGTCGAAAAGCGCGGCCGCTATGGCCGCAAGAACGGCAAGGGCTTTTACGACTACCCGCAGAACGGGCCGAAGCGGCTGTGGCCCGGCCTCGCCGACCTGCAAACGACCAAGCTCGATCCCGACACCATCGATGTCGAGGAGTTGAAACACCGGTTGCTGGCGATCCAGGCGCTGGAATCGGCCCGCTGCATCCAGGAAGGCGTCGTCACCGACATGCGCGAGGCCGATGTCGGCTCGATCCTCGGCTTCGGCTTTGCGCCGTTCACCGGCGGCACCATTTCCTACATCGACGGCATGGGCACCAAGGCCTTCGTCGACCTGTGCAGCCGACTGGCGAAAAAATACGGTGACCGGTTCAAGCCGTCCAAGCTGTTGCGCGACATGGCCAAGGAGGGCGAGACCTTTTACGGCCGCTTCCCATCGGAAAAGCGCAAGGCGGCGTGACGATCATCGCCTTATATCGAAGACCGCGGCTTATTCATCCCGAATCCCATGGCGCGTGATCAAGTCGACCTGACGCCGATCGAGCGACGCGACGAGCTCGTTGATTGGATCGCGCAGGGCGTGCGGCCGAAGTCGCAGTTCCGCATCGGCACCGAGCACGAAAAATTCGCGTTCACTCTCGAAGGACACCGGCCGGTGCCCTACGAGGGACAACGCGGCATTCGCACCTTGCTGGAAGGCATGCAGCACCTGCTCGGCTGGCAGCCCATCATCGAGGGCGACAACGTCATCGGCCTGTTCGACGTCACCGGCGGCGGCGCCATCACGCTCGAACCGGGCGGCCAGTTCGAATTATCCGGCGCGCAAGTCGCAACCGTGCACCAGACTTCGCGCGAACTGATGGCGCATCTGGCGCAGGTGCGCGAGGTGGCGCAGCCGTTGCATATCGGTTTTCTCGGCATCGGCATGACGCCGAGCTGGACCCGGGCCGAGATGCCGAAAATGCCGAAGGGCCGCTACAAGATCATGACCGCTTACATGCCCAAGATCGGCAAGCTCGGCCTCGACATGATGTATCGCACCTGCACGGTGCAGACCAATCTCGATTTCTGCTCGGAAGCCGACATGGTCAAGAAGCTGCGCGTGTCGATCGCACTGCAGCCAGTGGCGACGGCATTGTTCGCCAACTCGCCGTTCACCGAGGGCAAGCCGAACGGATTTCTGTCCTTCCGCGCGGAAATCTGGCGCGATACCGACAAGGACCGCACCGGCATGCTGCCGTGGGCGTTCGAGGACGGCATGGGTTTCGAGCGCTGGGTCGATTACGCGCTCGACGTGCCGATGTATTTCGTCAAGCACGGCGACGAATATATCGATGTCGCCGGCCGCTCGTTCCGCGATCTGATGGCGGGCAAATTGCCCGGCCTGCCCGGCGCAGGCGCGACGATCTCCGATTGGGCGAATCACCTCAGCACGATATTTCCCGAGGTACGGCTCAAGCGCTATCTGGAAATGCGCGGTGCCGACTCCGGCCCGCTGCCGAATCTGCTGGCGCTGCCGGCGTTTTGGGTCGGCCTGCTCTATGACGATGTCAGCCTCGATGCCGCCTGGGATCTGGTCAAGCCCTGGACCGCCGTCGAGCGCCAGCAACTCCGCGACACCGTGCCGAAACAGGGTCTCACCGCCATGATCGGCGGCCGCACCTTGTTCGCGATCGCGACCGACGTTCTCAAACTGGCGGGCGCCGGCTTGGCGCGCCGCCGACGCTTCGACGTCAGCGGCCGAGACGAAACCCGCTTCCTCGACGTGCTGGAGGATCGCTTGGCGCGCGGCACCACGCCGGCGCAGGAGCTGTTGGATAAATTTCACGGCAAGTGGGCCGGCTCGGTCGATCCGATCTATGCGGAAGAGGCTTATTGAAGGGCCACTCGTCATTGCGAGGAGCGCAGCGACGAAGCAACCCAGCATTCACGCAAAGAAACTGGATTGCTTCGCTTCGCTCGCAATGACGAGTAAAATTCACTCCAGCCCATACAGCATCTTGGCTTCGCCGAGCGCGTTGGTGCAGGCGCGGGCATCGCCTTCGGCGTCGGCCTTGCGCGCGCGATCGAGCGCTGCATCGGCGTCGGCGCGCGCCTTACTCTCGGCGGTCTGCACCGAACCGGGCGTCGGCTGGTGATGAAGCTGGGCTTCGATTGATTGCGGAGCGGTCGGGCCGCTCTTCGGGCCGGGCTTGATGCGCGCGAGATACCGCTCGACTTCCGCGATCTGCGTGGTGCATGGCCCGGCCCGGGCGGCGGTGGCGCCGCCGATGCAAGCCAAGGCTGCCAGCAACACAATCTGCGAACGGTTCACGACCGAGCCCTCGATCAAATAACGGCCGCCGTTAGCGACTCTGCGGAAATTCACGAACGGCAATTGCTGACGTAACAATACTCCAGCGGCCGAGCGCGGAGAAGAGACCGACCCGCCTACTCCGCCGCGACCCTGATCGGCGGCCCGGCCGGTGGGCCGATCAACTCCGCCAGCTCCTTCTCGTCGAGCGTCTCTTTCTCAAGAAGCTTGCGGGCGCTGTGCTCCAGAACGTCGCGCCTTTCGCGCAGCGTCGCCAGCGCGCGATCCATCGCGGAGTGCACGATATCGCGAACCTCATTGTCGATGGTGGCCGCGGTCTCCGGCGAATAATCCGGCTCGCGCTGCGGCGACGGCAAATCGGGTCCGGTCATGAAAGTGCGCGGATCACGGTCGTAGGCGACGCTGCCGAGCCGCTCCGACATGCCGTAGCGCGTCACCATGGCGCGCGCGATGTCGGTGACGCGGCGCAGATCGTCGGCGGCGCCAGTCGACAAATGCCCGAACACGGCGAGCTCCGCGGCGCGGCCGCCGAGCAGCACCGCCATCTTGTTCTCGAGCTCTTCACGCGTCATCAGGAAGCGGTCTTCGGTCGGCAGCTGGATGGTGTAGCCGAGCGCGCCGACGCCGCGCGGGATGATGGAAACCTTGTGCACCGTATCGGTGCCGGGCAGCGACACCGCGACCAGCGCGTGCCCCATCTCGTGATAGGCGACGATCTCGCGCTCCTTGGGATTAAGGAGGCGATTGCGCTTTTCCAGGCCCGCGACCATCCGCTCGACCGCGTTGGTGAAATCGGCCATGGTCACGGCGTCGCCGCCGCGGCGGGTCGCCAACAGCGTCGCCTCGTTGGCGAGATTGGCGAGGTCGGCGCCGGTGAAGCCGGGCGTCAGCGCCGCGACTTTTTCCGGATCGACGTCGCTTGCGAGCTTCGCCTTGCGCAGATGGACGCGCAGGATTTCGACGCGGCCCTTCTTGTCCGGGCGGTCGACCAGCACCTGGCGATCGAAGCGGCCGGCGCGCAATAGCGCCGGGTCGAGGATTTCCGGACGGTTGGTGGCGGCGAGAATCACCAGGCCGCTGCGCGCATCGAAGCCGTCCATTTCGACCAGCAGCTGGTTGAGCGTCTGCTCTTTCTCGTCGTGGCCGCCGTACGCCCCGAAGCCGCGGGCGCGGCCGAGTGCGTCCAGCTCGTCGATGAAGATGATGGCCGGCGCTTTCAATCGCGCCTGCTCGAACAGATCGCGGACGCGGGCGGCGCCGACGCCGACGAACATCTCGACAAACTCGGAGCCGGAGATCGAGAAGAACGGCACCTTGGCCTCGCCGGCGACCGCTCTCGCCAGCAGCGTCTTGCCGGTGCCCGGCGGCCCGACCAGCAGAATGCCTTTCGGCATGCGGCCGCCGAGCCGGCTGTATTGCTCGGGATTTTTCAGAAACTCGACGATCTCGTGCAGCTCGTCCTTGGCTTCGTCGACGCCGGCGACGTCGTCGAAGCGAACGCCGGTATCGGATTCGACGTAGACTTTTGCCTTGCTCTTGCCGATCGACATCAAGCCGCCGCCCAACCCCTGCGTCACGCGCCGCGACAAGAACATCCAGACGCCGAAAAACAGCACCGCCGGAACGACCCAGGAGAGGAGGTCCGTCAGCAGCGTGCTCCCCACCTCCCCGGAGTAGGTCACGCCGTATTTCTGCAGGTCGGCGGCGAATTGCGGATCGACCCGGGTGGTGACGAACTCGCTCTTGCCATCCAGCGGCTCTTTGAGCTTGCCCTGGAGGTAGTGCTCGGAAACGCCGACCTCGGACACCTTGCCGTCGTGCAGGAGCTGCTCGAACTGGCTGTAGGGGATCGAAGCGACCTTCTGCGCCGAGACGTAAAAATATTGCAGGATCAGGAGGCCAAGAATCGCCGCAACCCAATAACCGATATGAAACCGGGTCTGCTTGCTCATATTGTTCATCGGGTTGCTCACCGGCATGGCAAAAAGGCCTCCACTCCGTTCCTTAACGTATGAACGCGCGAAGCGTTTTAACAGGCGCCCGAGACTTCATCTCATCCCGCCCCGCCATTAGCGCGGAGGGGGGACCGCCCAAAGGGCGGTGGGAGGGGCGTTGGCCGCAGTGTGATTTTCTGCGACGACAACGACGCGGCGACTTGGACGCCCCCTCCACCACACTTCGTGTGATCCCCCTCCCCCACTTGCGTGGGGGAGGATGAAAAGCAATCCCCTTCTCGCGACGCGATGCGCGCCCGAGGCATGCCGTACAACGCGTCCATCGACTCGCCGAGCATCATCGCGTCACGCCTGAACCGGCGGTGGGACCGGTTTTTGGCTCGATCATGCTCTGCGCAATTCAGTAGCCCGGATGAAGTGAAGCGTAATCCGGGGGACAATCAATAACCTTGAATGCCGCTCCTGGATTTCGCTGCACTTCATCCAAGCTACAAACAACAAATAAAAAGAAAGCAGAACGCCGCCAGGCGCATGCCTTCCGATGTTCCGCGCCATACGGGCGCGGCTCGCGCCGAACGCGGCGCGCTCACCTGACGGCGTTCCACCGCGGTACTTGCGGCCGCGAACCAACACCGCCGCTCAGCTCCAGAACGCGCTTCCTGGGACGTGGTTGTCAGCGGGCGTTACCCGCCGTCCCCTATCCCAGTCCAGCGACAAAGTCGCAGACCGGTCATCATGCCGGCCGGGCGTTTTCCCGTTAGCCGCCCGGGAGCGGAGGTGACGAGCCCCTGCCCGCGGGAACCGCTCTTGCCCCATCGGCCGATGTCCTTTGGTGGGCGAGATTCGTAATTAGGTAACTCAAACAGGGACGACTGTCAAGGATTCGTCACGATGAACGTGACGACAATTGCGCCGGTGGCGGCGTCGAAGGGTCGCGGCGTGATAGACCGTCAGTTCCGAGATTCGAGCCGGACGTGCCATGGCGTCACCGTTGAATGCTGCCCTCTGCGCACTGCTCGCGGCCGCGTTTTGGCCGTTGCTTGGATATGCGCTGGGCCGTCGCCTCTTGCCGCGCGCGCTTGCTCGCGGCGCCGCGCCGGTTATGGGCTGGGCGGTGCATAGCGCCGTCGTGTTGCCGATCTACCTATGGATCGGATTTTCTCCGGTCGCGGTCTTCGGTGCCGGCGCGCTCTGCGTCCTGGCAAGCGGCCTTGTGTTGTCGGGACGCGCGCTGCAGAGCCAAGCCGAAGACGCCGCCGACATTCCGGCCTGGGCGTTCGCGGCGGCGGCCGTTCTCGCGCTCGCCCCGGCCGTTGCCATCCTGCCCAAATTTTCCGGCGACGCCGTGCAGCTTGCCGATCCGATCTTCGATCACTCCAAGATCGCGATCGTCGATGCGATGGCGCGGCTCGGCCTGCCGCCGGTCAATCCCGTGTTCGGCGAACTCGGCGCGCCGGGTCACCTCGCCTACTATTATCTCTGGCATTTCAGCGCCGCCGAGCTGGCGCTGGCGCTCGGCGCAAGCGGCTGGGAAACCGATATCGGACTGACCTGGTTTACCGCCTTCGCGTCGCTGAGCTTGATGATGGGCGTTGCCGTCTGGCTCAGCAAACGCGCCGCCGCGGCGATCTGGGCCGTCGTCCTCGCCGCCGCCGCGTCGCTGTGGGTGACGCTCGACTGGATCGCCGGCGCCCGCGATCTGACGACGTGGCTGCGGCCGCCGATCGGCATGGCCGGCTGGCTGTTCCAGGCCACCTGGGTCCCGCAACACCTGATGGCGGCGTCGTGCGCGGTAACGGCGATGCTGCTGGTCAGCGGTTTCGCCCAGCGGCAGAGCCTGGCGCTGCTGCTGGTACTGGTCCTCGTCGTCGTCGCCGGTTTCGAATGCTCGAGCTTTGTCGGCGGCGTGACATTCGCGATAGCCGCACTCGTCGCCGCGCCGATCTTGTTGGTCGGCACCGAGCCGGCGCAGCGCCGGCGCTTCGCGCTCGGATTGGCGGTTGCCGCCGCGTTGGCGGTCTGCCTCGCCGCACCGTTCGTTCTCGATCAACTGGCGGCGCTGCGCGCGCGCGGCGGCGGCAACCCGATCGTTGTCGAGCCCTACGCCGTGCTTGGCGAAGCCTCCCCCTACGCGCTCCGCCGCCTACTCGATATTCCGGCCTATTGGCTCATCCTGTTGCCGATCGAATTGCCGGCCGCTTACATCGCCGGTGTGATCGCGCTCGCCGTGGCGTTCCGCAGCACCCTGCCGCGGCCGCAGAAACTCGCGGTGGCGTCTCTGACCTGTCTCGCCGGCACGGGTCTCATCGTCTCGTGGCTCCTGGTCAGCACGCTTGGCGACAACAACGATCTCGGGCTCCGCGCCATCATCCCCACCGAGATGGTTTTGATCGTCGCCGCGGCGGCGGGATTTTTTCAGGCGCGCTGCCGCGTCGCGATCGTCGCCACCGCACTGGCCGGGCTCGTGCTCGGCCTGCCGGACACCGCAACCACAATTCGCAGCAACATCGTCGGCGAGCCGAGGCCCGGCGGCCAAATCTTGGCGCAAACGCCCGAACTGTGGGACGCGGTGCGGCGCTACGCCCCGCCCGGCGCGCGCGTCGCCAACAATCCGCTGTTCCTCCGCGACGTCAGCCCCTGGCCGGTGAACATTTCCTGGGCGTTGCTCGCCAACCGCAGTTCCTGCTTTGCCGGCCGCGAAATGGCGCTCGCCTTCGCGCCGCTGCCGCCGCCGCGCCGCGAGGCGATCAATGCGCAGTTCATCCGCGTCTTCGCCGGCGAAGGCACCGCGGCCGACGTCAGCGAGATGGCGAAGCAATACGGCTGCGAGGTCGTCGTCGTCGTGCCGCAAGACAAGGCATGGACCCACGACCCGATCGCCGCGAGCCCCGATTATCGCTTGGCGGAAAGCCTCGACGGCCGCTGGCGGATCTACGTGCGAGCGAAGTGAGGACCATGATTCCGCATCGGAGCGCAGCCGTTGAGTCAGCTATCGGGGGAGGAGCGGACATCGCAATTTCGCCGCGTCATGTCAGCTGTTGGCCCAGGCTGTGCGAAAACGAAATCTGATTTGGTCGTAATGCCGAGCGCAGGACGAATTTTTGTGTTTTTTCGCTCTGCGCATGACCACAGAGCTCAAAATTCCAGGTGTGGTTATACCGCGTGGCCTCGATAGACTCTGTGCCCGGAGAACCATAATCTCGTGGCCCTCGGATTACCCCGGGAAGGTCGACATGGCTGTAGAACGAAGGGACGGGCCTCTGTGAAGCAGCGAATCATGCTCATCGTTGTTATCGCCTTGAACGGGACCACGGTCGCGCTTGCGCAGACTCAGGACGGACGGCAAGTGTGCATGGATGACGCATTTCAGTTTTGCCAGGACGCCATCCCCGACCGTGAACGAGTGTTTCAGTGTCTTGTATCCCACAAGGATCTGATATCCGCTGCATGCCACGCGGTTATGGCCCCCTCTCTGCCCGTGGACCAGCCACCCGTGAAAACACGAGCTCCTCGTGCGAAGAGCGCAAAAGGCAAAGCGACTTTCGCCAGACGCGGCTCTGAGGCTGTGTCCCGGCATGATCGGCAAGCTCATCGTGCGAAGAGCGCAAAAGGCAAAGCAACTTTCGCCAAGCGCGCTTCAAAGGCTGTATCCCGGCATGATCGGCAAGCTCACCATGCAAAGAGCGCGAAAGGCAAAGCGACTCTCGTCAAGCGCGCTGCAAAGGCTGCATCTCGGCACGATCGGCATCCCCTTAATCTTTTGCCCCGCTAAACCACGACCTCACGCGACGTCTTTGTTTTGGTCGCTTCGCGCGAGGAAGGGGCGCTCGCTTGGCGCCTCGCACCGGAGGGGATCGTTGGGAGATTGTCCGGATCACTCCTACTTGATCCTTACCACGTTCCTGACCCAGGCTTGCGCTGCCTTTGGTGAACCGTTTGACTGGGATCGAAGCAGGCGCGAGAATCTAAATACGGATATAACGTCTGATTTGTAAAAGACTACCACGGGAGATGGCGATGAGGATCGGATTTTTGGCGGCCGCTGCGTTGCTCGCTGTGGCGTCGACGGAGACCTCGGCACAAGTGCTGAATCTTTCCGGCCCATATCGATGTGTCCAGGGATGCATCGAGGGATTGATCGATCAACCCGCATTCATCACGCAACGCGGCTGGGACCTTAGCCTTGTCAATGAAGCAGGCATGCCCTCGCGAGCGTGGATCGATCGACCCGGTCACATCTGGGTCGACTCTTCGCACGAAGGCGCGATTTATTCCGTCGACGGCATGACGATCCAATTCGATCGTGGGACCGTCTGGCAACGCGATCTCGCTGCACTGACACCTGTCGTCCCAGTTCCTTCCGTGGTGCCAGGCCCTCGAGTCGGCGCGCGGCCGGCTCCAAACGCAAGAGTTGCTCCGACTCCAGCCGAAAGAGCGTCGGTCGGGACCAATGCGTTCGACGGCCGTTGGAGCGTGGTCATTCATACGCGAGCTGGGAGCTGCGGCGCGGAATATCGCTACGGCGTGCAGATCATCAACGGCAATATTGTCACGGATGCTGGCGACTCCACCGGCGTGAGTGGGCGCGTCTTGCGTAACGGAGCGGTCTCGGTGAGCGTTTCGGCCGGCGACGCGTACGCGGTTGGCCAAGGGCGGCTGTCGCCTACGTACGGCAGTGGTACGTGGCGCGGTCAATCCTCTGGCGAGTCCTGCACCGGCGTGTGGCAGGCTGCCCGGCGCGAATAGCGAGGCCGCAAAGCGACTTGGCGTGCGATACGTTCTGGAGGGCTGCGTTCGCAAGAACGGCAACGCATCCGGACCACGGCGCAGTTGATCGACGCCAAGGACGGCGCGCGCTTTGCCAACAATCCGCTGTTTCTCCGCGACGTCACCCGCTGGCCGGTGAACATTTCCTGGGCGTTGCTCGCCAACCGCAGTTCCTGCTTTGCCGGGCGCGAAATGGCGCTCGCCTTCGCGCCGCTGCCGCCGCCGCGCCGCGAGGCGATCAATGCGCAGTTCATCCGCGTCTTCGCCAGCGAGGGCACCGCCGCCGACGTGAACGACATGGCGCAGCAATACGGCTGCGAGGTCGTCGTCGCCGTGCCGCAAGACAAAGCATGGACCCACGACCCGTTCGCCGCGAGCCCCGATTATCGCTTGGCGGAAAATCGCGACGGCCGCTGGCGGATCTACGTGCGGGCGAAGTGAGGACCATGATTCCGCATCGGGGCGCAACCGTTGAGTCAGCTATCTGGGGAGGAGCGGACATCGCGGCGACAGTGCCGTGATGGCACCAATTATCCGCTGTTCTATGTGAGTGTGCTGAGAATCTATTGGGGAATTTAAGGGTGCTAACCTTGTGTGCCATTCCGACGAGCTTCAGGGCGCGGTGCAGCCTTGGCTACCTGCGTCTTCAACTCGGCCAGTATACGGTCGGCCATGAACGCGGCGAATTCGTCGGCCGGCACCGGCTTGCTGATCAGATAGCCTTGGACCTGGTCACAGTGGTGCGCGCGCAGGAAGTTTTCCTGCTCGGGAGTCTCGACGCCCTCGGCCACGATGGTGAGATCAAGCGCCCGGCCGAGCGCAATAATGGCGTCGGCGATCGCCTTGTCCTCGCTATTGCTGGTAATCTCCCGCACGAAAGAGCGGTCGATCTTGAGAACGTCGATCGGAAATTTCTTTAATAGCGACATCGACGAATAACCGGTGCCAAAATCGTCAATGGCGAGCATCACGCCGAGACTTTTGATTGCCTTGAGCACGCGCATGGCTCGCTCAACGTTCTGCATCACCATACTCTCGGTGATCTCTAGCTCAAGGAGCTCCGGCGCCATGCCTGACTTTTTCAAGGCGGCCTCTATGTCACTGAGGAGGGCAGGGTCGCCGAACTGTCGAGGCGACAGGTTTACCGCGATGGGCAACGCCGGCAGGCCTTGACGCTGCCAAGCCACATTTTGCGCGCAAGCGGTTTCGATCACCCATTTGCCGATCGGCACGATCAGCCCGCTCTCCTCAGCGAGCGCAATGAAACGGCCGGGCGGCAACAGGCCGAGATCGGGATGTTGCCACCGCAACAAGGCCTCGACGCCCGTGATGCCGCCGCCGCCGAGGTCCTGCTTGGGCTGGTAGTGAAGCAACAGCTCGTCGCGCTCAAGCGCGCCCCGCAAACTGGCCTCAAGCGTCAACCGTTCAATCGATTGGCTCGTGATGTCCTGGAAATGGAAGCGGAAGCCATTGCGGCCCTCTTCCTTGGCAACATACATCGCCGCATCGGCATTCTTGATCAGTGTTTCTTCGTCCAGTGCGTCAGTTGGAAACGTGGAAATGCCGATGCTCCCGGTGATCCGGCATTCATGGCCGTGAATCACTAAGGGTTTGACGACGGCGGTGAGGATTTTTTGCGCTATTCTGGCGACCTGCGATTGATCCGATACCTCGCGCAACAGAATGACGAACTCGTCACCGCCGATGCGGGCTATCACGTCGCTCTTGCGCACGCATTCCTTCAGCCGTTTGGCAGTCTCAATAAGCAAAACATCTCCGGCGGCGTGGCCGAGCGTATCGTTGATGTTTTTAAAGCGGTCAAGGTCCATGAACATGACGGCGAACTCATGACCGTAACGATGTCCCGCCTTGACCGCGTCGTTGACTGCCTGGCCGAACACCCCACGGTTGGGCAGCCCGGT